>CACJHS010000014.1 GCA_902593235.1 uncultured Pelagibacteraceae bacterium | reverse complement strand
ACTAAAAACTGGAAAATTCATAAACCTATAGATGAAATAAGTGAAAATGACATTAATGATTTAGAATAAAAATTGTTATTTATTGTAGAGAATTTTTTCTTGTTTCATATAATAAGATATGATGAATGATTTAAATTTATTTAAAAAAAATGGCTTTCTTGTTAAAAAAAATTTAATTTCTCAAACAAAAATAAATAAAATAAATAAAGTTGTTAATGAAGTAATTTCAAAAGAGAAAAAGAAAAAAAATGGTAATGGTGCAAATGGAACTCAATCCTACAACAATTACCATTTTGTTTACAATTCAAGTTCTTCAAAAAATAAAGAAATATTAAGACTAAATAATCCTCAGAACAGACATAAAATCTTCCATGAATTATCAAGAGATAAAAAGATTATATCCATAGCTAAAAAATTGTTAGGTGGAACAGTTAGATTTCATCTTGGTAAATTAAACTTTAAGCTTCCAAATAAGAAAAAAGGAAGTGAAATTGGATGGCACCAAGATTGGGCTTTTTACCCTCATACAAACGATGATTTAATCACAGTTGGTATATATTTAGATGATTGCTATGAGAAAAATGGGCCTCTTAAAATAATAAAAAATTCACACAAAAAGAAATTATACAGCCATCACAGTAAAGAAAATTATTTTGTTGGAAAAATAAATACTAAGAAAAATAAAATAGGAACTAAAGATAGTGTTTCCATAACTGGAACAGCTGGAACAGTAGTATTTTTTCATTGTAGATCAGTTCATGGGTCTGGACACAATCAAATGAATAACTCAAGACCGTTAATTTTATTTGGATATAGAGCTTGTGATGCGTGGCCATTAATCAATGATGGAAATCCTCATCCTGAGGTTGATTTAGAAAATTATGACAAAAATATAATTGTAGGAAATAAATCAATAAAACCAAGATTGACTAAAGTTCCAACCATAATCCCTCTCCCTAAGAAGAAACATTATGTTTCTATCTATGAACTTCAAAAAAATTAAATCACATAAAAATCTATTGTAATAAATCTTTAACATAACATTCATATAAGTTTTGAATGTTATTTTTAAAAAAATATCTAAAGTGGATCAGTACATTCTTAGTATTAACTGGTATTTTATTTACAAATCTTAATATTTACCCCCTGAATATTTATTTTCATGGTCTTGGTGTTGTTGGATGGACAATTTCTGGGTTGTTATTAAAGGATAAGGCTATTTTAACTAACTTTGGATTACAAATTCCATTATTTTTGATTGGTATTTATAAAATTATTTTTTAATGAAAAATATTTTATTTGTATGCACAGGAAATTCAGCAAGAAGCATTATTGCTGAGAGCATTATTAATAACGAATACTCAAATAAATTTAAAGCTTTCAGTGCTGGTAGCAATCCATCTGGAAAAATCAATGTTGATATTAGAAGTTTTTTAGAAAAAAATAAAAATTATGATCTAACTAATTATAGTTCTAAAAACTTTAAAAAGTTTATCGAAAATGAAATAAAAATGGATCATGTAATAACAGTATGTAATAACGCAAATAATGAGGTATGTCCTATTTGGCCTCATAAAAACCAAATTATACATTGGGATATAGATGATCCAGTAACAAAACTTCAAAATGCAAATGATGAAGAAAAGCAAATAATCATTAGAAACACTTTCAATGTTATAAGTAATAAAATTAAAGATTGGCTAAATGAAAAATAAAAATAGATATTTTCTTTCAGAATTTATTGGAAGTTGTTTTCTAGTAATGATCATAGTTGGATCGGGTTTAATGGCAGAAAATCTGACCAATGATACAGCTGTGATGCTAATTGCAAATACTATAGCAACTGGAGCTGGATTGTTTGTGCTAATAACTGTTTTTGCAGATGTTTCTGGAGCTCATTTTAATCCATTTGTTAGCATTGCTATGACAATTACAGGAAAATTAAAAAAACGTCTTCTACCCTTTTATATTTCAGCTCAGATCCTTGGATGTTTATTAGGTGTGGCTTTAGCTAATTTCTTTTTTGAACATCAAATTTTTGAATTATCGACAAAATCAAGAGATGGTATCTATATTTTTGTATCCGAAATTATAGCAACATTAGGACTAATAATTATTATTTTTGGATCCATGAAGTCAGGTAAAATTACTGTAGCTGCATCTGTTGGGTTATATATTACAGCTGGTTATTGGTTTACTTCATCAACATCTTTTGCAAATCCTGCTGTAGCAATAGCAAGAACATTCACAGAGTCGTTTACTGGTATAAGTTATTTAAACACTCCTTTTTATATAGCTGCTGAATTGATTGGTATGTTGATTGCTATATATTTGGTAAAAAAGATTTTCTTAAATAAGTGAATAACCAGAAGATCTAACTGTTCTAATTAATTCTTTTTTATTTTTTAAGTTAACTGATTGCCTTAATCTTCTAATGTGAACATCTATAGTTCTGCTTTCGACATTTATATTATTTGGCCAAACACTTTCTAGTATTTGATCTCGAGAATAAACTCTTTTAGGATTTGTTAAAAAAAACTCTAATAACCTAAACTCAGTTGGCCCAAGTTTAATTTCTTGACCGTCTCTAAAAACTCTTTTTTCAATTCTATCTAACATTAAGTCATCAAACTTTAAATTATCTGATACAGTATTTGGATTAGATCTTCTTAAAACTGCTTTAATTCTCGCCATTAGCTCATTGAAACTGAAAGGTTTAGTTAAATAATCATCTACCCCACTATCTAACCCTTTAATTTTATCTTCTTCTTCACCTTTGGCAGTTAACATGATCACAGGTAAATTTTTAAAACTATTGTCTTTTCTAATATTTTTGCAAATTTCAATACCGGAGAGATCAGGTAACATCCAATCTAATAAAAGTAAATCTGGCTGAAATTTTTTTAATTCCTTTAAACCATCATTGCCATTCAATGACGATGAAACTAAAAAACCATTTTTTTCTAAATTATGTTGAACTAATTGAATTATTGAAGGTTCGTCCTCAATAATAAATATTTTGCCATTCATTTTATTGCTGAATAACTTTACCTTTTGGTCTGCTTCCTTTTAGATACTCGCCTTTAATTAAATAACAAATTGACTCAGCAATATTTGTTATATGATCTCCAGCTCTTTCAAGATTTTTTGTTGCGAAAATTAAATGTGTTGAAAAGTCTAAATTCTTTTTATCTTTAGAGAGAAAATCAATTACACTTTCCATAGCAATGTAAGTAAGGTCATCTACTTGCTCGTCTTTTTCCCACACTTCTTTTGCCTTATCATAGTTTTTATTAACGTAACTATCTAGCACATCGTTTAACTGCTTTATAACTAATTCACCTAATCTTTTTAAATTACCTAAAAGTTCTTCAGGTAAATCTAATGGAAGAGGTTTAACTTTCTTTGCATTACTTTTAGACAAATCTCCAATTCTTTCTAAATCCTGAGATATTTTTAATGAGCTAATTGTTTCTCTTAAATCAATTGCCATTGGCGCTCTCTTTACCAACAATGTCATTATTTGAGTATCAATTTTAGATCTGAATTTATTTATTTCATCATCACTTTTAATAATTTTATCAATTGAATCTTTATCAACTTTAATTACCGCATCCATTGAATCAACTAATTGAGACTCGGTTAGACTTCCCATTTTTATAACAGAGTCTATTAAGTACCTTAATTCTTCTTCATAAGATTTTACTGTGTGTTCATTGCTCATAATTTATCCAAATCTACCTGTAATATAGTCTTGTGTCATTTTATTGTCAGGATTTTTAAAAATTTTCTCAGTTTTGCCTACTTCGATTAATTTACCAAGGTGAAAAAACCCTGTTTTCTGGGAAACTCTAACTGCCTGTGCCATTGAATGCGTCACAATTACAATAGTGTAAGTTTTTTTTAGTTCATCAATTAATTCTTCAATTTTTGCCGTTGCAATAGGATCTAGAGCAGAACAAGGTTCGTCCATTAATATAACTTCAGGATTAACAGAAATTGCTCTAGCAATACAAAGACGTTGTTGTTGACCACCAGAAAGACCAGTTCCAGGTTCATCGAGTCTATCTTTAACTTCTTCCCACAATGCAGCTTTCTTTAAACTATTTTCCACTATTTCATCTAATTCACTTTTAGTTTCACCTTTTCCATGAATTTTTGGACCATAAGAAATATTATCATATATGCTTTTTGGAAATGGATTTGGTTTTTGAAAAACCATTCCTACTCTTTCTCTTAAAGATACTACATCTAAATTTTTATCGTTGATTTCAACACCATCTATTTCAATGTTTCCAGATACTTTACAAATATCGATTACATCGTTCATGCGGTTAATACATCTGATGAAAGTAGATTTTCCACATCCAGATGGCCCAATTAAAGCTGTAACTTCTTTTTCGTTTAAATCTAAATTCACATCAAACAAAGCTTGTTTTTCTCCATAATAGACATTTAGATTTTTAGATTTTATTTTTACATTATTCATTAGTTCCATCTTTTCTCAAATTTTTGTCTTAAGTATACTGCTAAAAAATTCATTACAATCAAAAAACTTAATAACATCATAATAGTGGCTGATGTTTTTTCAACAAATCCTCTCTCAGCAGACTCTGACCATAAATAGACTTGTACAGGTAAAGATGAAGAAGGATCAATTGGTGTTGATGGAATATCAACAACAAAAGCAACCATTCCTATCAAAATTAATGGAGCTGTTTCTCCTAATGCTTGTGCTAATCCTATTATAGTTCCTGAAAGTGTACCAGGTAATGCTAAAGGAACTACATGGTGAAATACAGATTGAAACTTAGAAGCACCAACAGCCAATGCACCCTCTCTTATTGATGGTGGTACAGCTTTTAATGATGCTCTACATGGTATAATTATTCTAGGCAAAGTCATGAGTGCTAATGTAATTCCAGCTACTAATGGTGTTGATCTAGGTAATTGAATTGTTGCTAATAGTATTTGTAGTGCCAATAAACCATAAACTATTGACGGCACAGCTGCTAAATTATTAATATTAATTTCAATAAAATCTGTGATTTTATTTTTTGGCGCAAACTCTTCTAAATAAATTGATGCTAACACTGCAACAGGAAATGCTAACAATAAGCAAATAATTATACTATAGAATGATCCAATTAGAGCACCACCTATACCAGCAAGCTCAGGATCACGTGAGTCTCCATTTTTAAAGAAATAATTATTAAAATTTTTAATAATTTTTTTATTTTCAACTAAATTATCATAAATGATTAATTGAAAATCTGAAATTCTTCTTCTATCTTCAGGCAAATCTCTTGGATAATTTCCTTTATGAAGTTGATCAATATCATCAGATGCGGTTATTTCTAAATTTATTTTTTTTCCAATTAAATTGTTATTTTCTAAAAAGGCTCTTTTAATCTCGATTTCTGCATCTGTTGTGAATAAATCAATTAACTGATTTTCTTGATCTAAATCTTGAGCTGGAAATACTTTTAAAAGACTTTCAATTGTAATGTCATAGAAATCAGCTTCTAAAATTTGATCCTCAGTGGCACCATTTTTAATTTCTAATAACTCTTGATCAAAGAAAACCTCTACATTTATAGCCGTTTTCATAAATGCTGAGCTACCTTTTGAAAAAATATTATGCACTAAGATTAATACAAATAATAAAGCAACAAAAATTGATGCTAGACCATAAAACCTAAATCTTTTTTCAGCACTATGTCTTTTTTTTAATCTTTCTTCTTTAGTCATACTTCTCACGATATTTTTTAACTGCTCTTTGAGCTATATAATTAAGAACAAGTGTGGCTATAAATAATGTTAAACCTAAAGCAAAAGCAGATTGAGTTTTTGGACTATCAAATTCTTGGTCTCCAACTAAGATCATTACTATTTGTGTGGTTATAGTTGTTGTAGACTCTAAAGGATTAATTGTGAGATTTGCAGCAAGACCAGCTGCCATCACAACTATCATGGTTTCTCCTATAGCTCTCGAGACAGCTAACAAAACAGAACCAATAATTCCAGGTAATGCCGCAGGTATAACTACTTTTTTTATCGTTTCTGATTTAGTGGCTCCTACCGCATATGATCCATCTCTTAATGATTGAGGAACAGAGTTTATTACGTCGTCTGATAGTGATGAAACATATGGAATAATCATTATACCCATAATTAATCCAGCTGCTAAAGCACTCTCTGACGAAACAGTTAATCCTAAATTTTCTCCAATTTGTCTAAAGAAGGGTCCAACTGTTAAAGCTGCAAAAAAACCATAAACAACAGTTGGAATACCAGCTAAGATTTCAATAATTGGTTTTGAAATTCTTCTGATTTTTACTGATGCATATTCGGCCATGTAAATTCCAGAAAACAGTCCAATTGGGACAGCAACAAGCATTGCGATGAAAGCAATAAAGGAAGTGCCGGCTATTAATGGAATAAATCCAAATGCATCTTTTAATTCATCATATTCTGCAGCAGTGATAGCAGAAGCATCACTAACAAAAGCTCTTTGAGGACTCCAATTTGTTCCAAACAAATAATCAAAAATATTGATTACAGAAAAGAATTTTATACTTTCAAAGAGAAGAGAAAATATTATTCCTAAAGTTGTTAAAATTGCAATTAATGATGATGCAAATAATAATCCTTTTAAAATAACTTCAACATCGTCTCTTGCTTTATTATTATTTTTTATTTTTTTTAACGAATAAATTACCGATGCAATAACGATACCAAAAATTAATACTATTTTAGAATTAGTAAAAAGATTTATAAATTTTGCGTAGGAAAGTGCACTTTCTTTTAAAATAGTATCTATATCTCCAAAATAAGTTCCAGCATATATAGCTTTAATTTTTTCATAAATTAAGTTAGCTTCATTTTTATCATTAAAAATAGCTCCTTGATTAGCAGCAGTTTCAATAATAATTGATTTAATAATTACGGGTTCAAATAGTGTCCAAATTAAAAGAAATACCAATGAGGGTATAGAACACCATAGAACTAAATAATACCCATAAAATTTTGGTAAAGCATTTAATTTTATATTTTTCTCAATTGAAATACTTTTAGTTTTTGATCTACCGTAGAAAAATAATGATAATGAAAATATTGTTATTAAAAAGATTAATACGAAATTCATTCGCTCAGATTGATATCTTTTAAATGTTACAATTTTGTTACAAATTAAAGCCTTGATTGAAATAAAAAAAAAGGCCAGTAAATACCAGCCTTTTTTTGGGGATAAGTTTAAATTTATTTAATATTAATTGTATTTAGATCCAAAGCTGCAGTTCTAGTTACCTTGTACTTATCAGAAGCTAATGGAACTAATCCAATTTTCGCTAAATAACCTCTGTTACCCATAGATTTTTTAGAGGTAAATTCTTTTAAATATTCCTCAATACCTGGAACTACACCGATATGAGCTTTTTTAACGTAAAAGAATAATGGCCTAGCAATTGGATATGAATAATCTTGAATACCTTCTAAAGATGGTTGCACACCTTCAATTGAAGCAGCTTTAACCTTATCTTTATTAGCAACTAGATAACTATAACCAAAGAAACCATAAGCGTCTGGGTTTGAAGTTAGTTTTTGAACAATTAAAGTGTCATTTTCACCAGCTTCAACTGCATAACCATCTTCTCTCATTTTAGCACATTCTTTTTTTGCTTTTTTACCTGCAGCGTCATAAAGTGATTTTGCAGTCTTTGTGCATCCTTTACCCATAACTAAAGAATTCCACGCATCTCTAGTTCCTGATGTTGGGGGCGCTATTAAAATTTCAATTTTTTTATTTGGAAGACTTGCATCTATATCACTCCATTTTTTGTATGGATTTTCAACAAGTTTACCATCAACATCAACTTTAGCAGCTAAAGCTCTCCACAATTGCTCTTTTGTAAAATCTGCATCTGGAGCACTCACTGCATGTGCAAATGAAATTCCATCATTACCTACTACAATTTCAATAATTTCAGAAACTCCATTTTTTTCACATAATGCTTTTTCTTTTGGCTTAATTGCTCTTGAAGCATTTGTTACATCTGGATGATTAACACCAACTCCAGCGCAGAATAATTTCATTCCACCACCAGTACCTGTACTTTCAATAACTGGAGTTTTAAATTTTCCACTTTTACCGAATTTTTCAGCAACCACTGTTGCATATGGGTAAACAGTTGATGACCCTACAATTTTGATTTGGTCTCTTGAGTAACTATTTGTTGTAAAACTTAATACTAAAAGAAATCCAAATATTACGCTTATTATTTTATTCATAATTCTCCTTTTTAGATTCATAATTCGGTTTTAATAAAATTGATTCTTAAATATTTTATTAAAGGAAGGTTAAACTTTTGTTACAATGACTAACTTTTTAGTTGAATTACAAAGAATTAAATTTGATATCTATTGTGGTTCCTTCATTTTCAACACTATTAATATCCATTTCTGCTCTATGTTGTGAAACTAAATGTTTTACAATAGCTAAACCAAGACCTGTTCCACCTACACTTCGGCTTTTGCTTGGATCAACTGTAAAAAATCTTTCAGTGATTCTATGTATAGACTCTTTTGGAATACCTATTCCCTGATCTGCTACTGAAACAGTATTAAACTCACCATCTTTTTTAGCAGTGATTGTAATTTCTTTATTTTTATCACTGTACTTGATTGAATTATCGATAAGATTAGTAAAAATTTCTATTAATTTATCCCTATCACCAATTATTTTAAAATTATCAGTTTTGTTAAATTTAATACTAATATTATTTTTACTAATTATTTTTTCGTAAGTTTTAATAACATAATCAATTAGTTCTATAAGATCTATTTCATGCGTTGGTCGTATATGTTCCTGTAATTCAATTTTAGATAATGACAATAAATCTCTGATTAAATTTTCCATTCTCTCAGATTGAGAGCTCATTACTGGTAATAAATTTGTTACTTCAGAATTCTTTTTTAAATCTGAATTATTTTCAAATGTTTCAAGTCCCATTTTAATGGATTGTAGAGGTGTTCTTAGCTCATGTGATACGTTAGCCACAAAATCAGATTTTAATTGTTGGAATTTATGGAATTCAGTTAAATCCCTTATAAATAAGACACAGCTCAATTCATCAAAAAATAGATTATTCTGATCAAGGTAAATTGTTATATTTAATCTTTGAACTGCTTGATTTCTAATTTCAATTTCAAGATCTGAAATATTGTTACCCTCAAATGATTTATCAATTGAACTTAAAAGATCAGGGTTTCTAAGAAATCCACTTATATTCTCATCTAATTTTATCTGAAATAATTTGTTAGCAGAGTTGTTGCTAAAAAGAATTTTCTTACCTTTATCTAAAATTATTATTCCCTCAGGAATATAATTTAATAAATCATAAATATTTTTTCTATATTCTTTATTTTCTACAATTTTTATTTGATCATTATTATCTTTAGTTTCAGTTTTAATACCTAATACTTTTTCTTTTTTTAATAACAGATAAGTAAGAAGAACAATTATTACTAATAAAATTATTGTTAATAACTCCATTACTTCACTCTACCATAAACATCTTGATATCTAACAATATCACTTTCTTTTAAAATTGAGCCAACTTGAGCTTCAACAATTTTAACAGGTTTTTTTCCAGGATTTTGAACTCTGTGGATTGCCTCTAACGGAATGAATATATGTTCACCTGGTTTTTTAACAATTGTATCTTTATTAAGGGTTATTTTAGCATTGCCTTGTGTAACTAACCAATGTTCTGCTCGGTGATGGTGTTTTTGTAAGCTTAAAATACCTTTTGGTTTTACGTATAACTCTTTGATTAGAAACTCTTTGCCCTCAAATAGATTGGTATACCTACCCCATGGACGGTAATAGACATTTTTTTTCCTAATATATTTGTTTTTATTTTTATCATACATCTTCAAAATTTCTTTCCAACTACCAAGATCTGACCAAGGAATGTCTAATTTGATAGCGTTAATTTGTTTAGTTTTTTCTAAGATTGCATAATCAAATGATTTAGCAGTCGCTTTTATAAATGAAGCTTTGTTTAGATAATATGTATTAGCCTTATATTTTGCTTTATTAATTGCATTTAAACAATTTCTATAAGTTTTAGGCTGATATTTTTTAAAGTTATTAATAATGGAATCTTTTCTAAGATAAAACATTCCAGAATTCCAATAGCCTTTATTTTTTATAATTTGTTTTGCTTTAGCTTCTTTTGGTTTTTCAATAAATCTGATTACTTTATTAATATTACCTTTGACTTTTTTTGTTAAAAAATAACCATATTCGCTTGATGGTGAGTTTGGTTTTATCCCAAATATAAATATATTTTGATCAGTTAAGTTCTTTTTGTTTTTATTAATAGCCATATTAAAAATACTCATTTTTTCAATCAAATGGTCTGCTGAAAAAAACATTAACGGTTGATTGTTTGGAATGTCTTTAATCAAAGCAGTACTTAATATAGCTGGTGCAGTATTTCTTTTTGCTGGTTCTAGAACAATTTTGTACTTATTTATTTTGTATTTTCTAAGATGTTGTTTTATTTGTTTAAGATATTTTTTATTTGTACTTATAACTGGCGCATCAAAGATTGAAGCTTTTGTCCTCTCAAGTGTTTTTCCAAGTAAAGTCCAATTACCAAAATCAATAAACTGTTTTGCTTGATGATTTTTAGAATTTGGCCAAAGTCGGGTTCCAGCACCTCCACATAAAATAACTGGACGAATTTTCATTAAATCTCTGAATAATCCTTAACTTCTTTTTTCTTACCTGGATGTGTTGGTGCACCTAAATATGCTGGTCCTACTGTTTGTGCATATTTCCATAAGGTACCTGATCCAAAATCTGATTTTCTAGCCTTCCATTTTCTTTTTCTTGCAGCCATTTCTTTTTTAGAAAGTCTTACATTGATTGTTCCTTTTTTGGCATCTATATCGATGATATCTCCTGTACGTAAAAGGCCTATAGGACCCCCTAGAGCGGCCTCAGGGCCCACGTGACCCACACAAAAGCCTCTCGTGGCTCCAGAGAACCTACCATCAGTTATAAGGGCTACTTTCTCCCCTTTTCCTTGTCCGTAAATTGCTCCTGTTGTCGATAGCATTTCTCTCATACCTGGACCTCCTACTGGTCCTTCGTATCTAATTATAATTACATCACCATCATTATACTTCCTGCTTTGAACAGCTTTCATTGCACTTTCTTCATTATCAAAGCATCTTGCTTTTCCAGTAAATTGTAATTTTTTAAGACCAGCAACTTTAACAATTGCACCTTCTGGAGCTAAGTTTCCTTTTAATCCAACCACACCTCCTGTTAGTGATAATGGATTTTTATAAGATCTCATTACTTTTTGTTTTGGATTAAATTTAATTCCTTTTAAATTTTCTTTCATAGTTTTTCCAGTAACAGTCATGCAATCACCATGAATATATCCACCTTCATATAAAGTTTTTAATAACATAGGAACACCACCTGCTAACCACATATCTTTTGCAACATATTTTCCACCTGGTTTTAAATCTGCAAGATAAGGTGTTCTTTTAAAAATTTTAGCAACATCCATTAAATCAAATTTAATTCCTGCTTCATTTGCAATAGCAGGTAAATGTAATCCCGCATTTGTAGATCCACCAGTTGCAGCAACAACAGTAGCAGCATTTTCTAATGCTTTTCTTGTAACAATATCTCTTGGTTTAATTCCTTTTTTTAAAAGGTTCATAACCATTTTACCACTAGCTTTTGCGTATTTATCTCTTTCTTCATAAGGAGCTGGTGTTCCTGCAGAATATGGTAATGCTAATCCAATAGCTTCTGATACACATGCCATTGTATTTGCTGTAAATTGTCCACCACAAGCACCTGCACTAGGACAAGCAACTAATTCTAATTTTCTAAGTTCTGCAGCTGACATTTGACCAGATGAATGTTTTCCGACTGCTTCAAATACATCTACAACTGTTACGTCTTTACCTTTGTATCTTCCTGGAAGAATTGATCCACCATATATAAATACACTTGGTACATTAAGTCTAACCATAGACATCATTAGACCTGGTAAAGATTTATCACATCCAGCAATCCCTACCAATGCATCATAACAATGACCTCTAACCGTAAGTTCAGCAGAATCTGCTATTACTTCTCTAGATATCAATGAAGATTTCATTCCTTCATGCCCCATTGCAATACCGTCTGTAACAGTAATTGTACAAAATTCTCTTGGAGTTCCACCATTAGCTCTAACTCCTTTTTTAACTGATTGAGCCTGTCTCATTAACGCAATATTGCAAGGAGCTGCCTCATTCCATGTAGAAACCACACCAACAAAGGGTTTTGCTACATCTTTCTCAGTTTCTCCCATAGCATAATAAAACGATCTATGTGGAGCTCTATCTGCACCTAATGATGTATGTCTGCTTGGAAGTTTCTTTTTGTTAAATTTAGCCATTATATACCCTTTATTGTTACTGATATTTTCTCAATATCATTCTTTAAATTATTATAATTATTTTTTTCTTGTTCAACAATCTCTTTTGGAGCACGGTCTACAAAACTTTTATTTTCTAATCTATGAGATATTTTGTTCATCTCTTGCTCCAATCTACTTTGTTTATTTGTTAAATTTTCTTTTATTAATTTTAAATCAACGTCTTTATCAAAATAAATCTTAAACAGATCCCCAGAAACAACCATTGTAGCAGCAGGTTTATCTAAATCCTTATCTAATATGCTGTTTATTCTTCCTAGTTTTTTTAGAATAATTTCATTTGTATTAATAAAATCTTTTTGATTTTTATTAATATTGCTTATTGATAAATCAATAAATGAGCCTGGGCTTACATTTAGCTCATTTTTAAATGATCTAATCTCTGAAATAATATTAATGATATTTTCAACTTGTTCGGTGCTACTATCCCTATTTATTTCACCTGATAACCAGTTTTTAAGCATTAAATAATCACTGCCATCATTATCAAATTTGTTTTTAAGCCAAATTTCTTCAGTAACAAACGGAATAAAAGGATGTAACAAAATCAAAATTTGTTTGAATACAAAAGATGATACTTTTTTAACCTCTGCTTTAGCTTTTTCATCATCTGAAAAGAGTATAGTTTTAGATAGCTCTAAATACCAATCACAATACGAATGCCATGCAAATTGATAAGCATTTTTAGCTGCTTCATCAAACCTATAATCTTCAAGGTTTTTTTCTATCTTATTTTTTGCTTCAACAAGTTCTGAATAAATCCATTTATTAATATTTACATTTAAACTTGGAACTTTATCTATATCCTTAAAATCACATTCATTAGTGATTAAAAAATTATTTGCATTCCATAATTTATTTAAAAAATTTCTATAACCTTTTACTCTATCCTCTGAAAGTTTAACGTCTGTTCCTGGTGAGGCCATTGATAACAAAGTAAATCTAAGTGCATCTGCGCTATATTTTTCAATTAAATCCAAAGGATCAATTACATTTCCTTTCGATTTAGACATCTTCTGTCCCTTTTCATCTCTAACTAATGCATGAACATAAATATCTTTAAATGGTTCTTTATTTAAAAACTCTGTACCAAACATAATCATTCTAGCTACCCAAAAAAATATAATATCAAAACCTGTAACTAATACAGAAGTTGGATAAAATTTATCAACATATTTATTATCATCCGGCCAACCAAGTGTTGCGAAAGGCCATAATCCTGATGAGAACCAAGTATCTAAAACATCTGGATCACGATTTAATTCAACATCTTTACCATAATGTTTTTTGGCTTGTTGTTTTGCATCATTTTCATTTTCAGCAACAAAAATTTTTTCATCAGGACCATACCAAGCAGGAATTTGATGTCCCCACCAAAGCTGTCTTGAAATACACCAAGGTTCTATATTGTTCATCCATTGGAAATAAGTTTTTGACCAATTCTCAGGAAAGAAATTTGTTTTCTTTGAATTAACTACTTCCTTAGCTTTAACAGATAATTTACCAGCATCAGCAAACCATTGTTCCGTTAAAAAAGGTTCAATTATAGAATTAGATCTATCTCCATAAGGAACTTTGTTTTTAATATTCTCTTCTTTTACAAAAAAATCTTTTTCTTTAAGTTCTTTTAAAATTCTTTTTCTAGCTTCAAACCTATCAAGACCTTTGTAATGTTCTGGGGCGTTTTCATTTATTTTACCTGCTTCTGTGAAAATATTAATTATTTCAAGATTGTTTCTTTGACCAACATCATAATCATTAAAATCATGCGCTGGTGTAATTTTTAATGCACCCGTTCCTTGCTCAGGATCAGCATAATCATCTTCAATTATTTTTATTTTTCTTCCAACAATTGGAATGGTAACTGTTTTTCCGACAAATGATTTAAATCTTTCATCTTTTGGATTTACAGCTATAGCTGTATCACCAAGCATTGTTTCGGGTCTTGTGGTTGCAATCGTTATAAATTCATCTGTTCCATCTATAGGGTATCTTATGTAATAAATTTTAGAATTTACTTCTCTTTGATCTACTTCAAGATCTGAAATAGCTGTTTTTAAAACTGTATCCCAATTGACTAATTTCTTATCTTTGTAGATTAAACCTTTTTTATAAAGGTCTACAAAAACCTTAATTACTGATTTAGATAAATTCTCATCCATGGTGAAGGCATTTCTTGACCAATCACAAGAGCAACCAAGTTTTTTTAATTGGTTAATTATTATGTCTCCATATTGATCTTTCCACTCCCAAACCTTTTCGATGAATTTTTCTCTACCAATTTCATTTTTATCAATTTTTTCAGAAGTTAATTTTTTTTCTACTAAAGCTTGAGTAGCTATTCCAGCGTGGTCAGTACCCGGTTGCCATAAAGTTTCAAAATTATTCATTCTATGGTAACGAACTAATAAATCTTGAATAGAATTGTTAAGAGCATGTCCCATATGCAAACTACCTGTTACATTTGGTGGTGGAATTACAATTGAGAATTTTTTTGAATTTTCTTTAGGTTTAAAAAGACCATTTTTTTCCCAATAAGAATAAATTCTATTTTCTACATCAGAATGTATATATTTATCGCTACTCATTGATGTTAAAGTTTATAATTTAATAATCTAAATTAACAATAATCAATTTGGATCGTTATTTAATAGACTAATAGAAAAAATTTAATATAAAAAGGCATCTGTAGCTATTAGCTAAAAATAAGATGGCAACGTGGCGGAATGGTTACGCAGAGGATTGCAAATCCTTGTATCCCGGTTCGATTCCGGGCGTTGCCTCCAAAAAAAATCTTGTTTTAGTTACAAAAAAAAGTAAGTTGGCTTTTTTACATTCCTCGGTAGCTCAGTTGGTAGAGCAGTTGACTGTTAATCAATTGGTCGCAGGTTCGAGTCCTGCCCGAGGAGCCAGAAATTAAATTAAAAAAAAATTATCTCTTAAATAAAAATCTAGGGTCTTAATTAAAACTTGAATTAAACTGCTTTTGGAATTCCAGAACCCGAAATTTGTAAAGATTTATTAAATTTTAATTTTTGGTCAGCATTAAGCTCTGAATATAATTTTACTAAAAAATTATAATTAACATTCATGTGACCTTCTTGTGATTTTTCTAAATTCACTAAATATTCTGAAAAATCCTCAAAGAAATAGTTAATCGGTACTTTTAAATAATTTGAAAGCTGAAGTAATCTTATCGAGCTTACACCATTAGTTCCTTTTTCATATTTTTGAATTTGTTGAAATGTTACATTAATTGCTTTAGCTACTTTAGTTTGTGTTAAACCTAAAGCTAATCTTCTTAGCTTAAGCTTGTTGCCTAAGTGTTTATTGAAATTATCTTCCATTAAGACCCCTCTTAATTAAATTTTATAAAGTCTATTGAACCTATTTATTAATGTTACTGCAATAGAAAAATTTATTTTTTTTTGTAAGAAATTTAAAAAAATTAAAATACTGTCAAGCATTAGTTGAATTCAAAATGAACATATTTCGATTGATTTAATCTAAATTTATTGCATTAAAATTATATATTTTTTATAGTATCTGACTTAAAAACAGCTTAGTCCTATCACTCTTAGGGTTAGCAAAAAACTCTTTAGTCTCAGCCCTTTCAACAATCATTCCCTCATCCATAAAAATAACTTCATCAGCTACTTCTTTAGCAAATCCCATCTCATGTGTTACTACAATCATTGTCATTCCTGCTTTTGCTAGATTAACCATAGCATCCAAAACCTCCTTAATCATCTCGGGATCTAATGCTGACGTTGGTTCATCAAAAAGCATTATTTTTGGTTCCATGCATAATGCTCTAGCAATTGCACATCTTTGTTGTTGACCACCTGAAAGTTGCCCTGGGTATTTATTTGCTTGATCTGCAATTTGTACTTTTTCTAGATGTTGAATAGCTAAATCTTCTGCATCTTTTTTTGGCAGTTTTTTAACCCAAATTGGTGCCAATGTACAATTATCTAAAATAGAAAGATGAGGAAAGAGATTAAATTGTTGGAATACCATTCCAACTTCAGCTCTAATTTTCTCTATATCTTTAGTATCTGCTGTTAATTCATTTCCATCAACTATAATTGAACCTTGTTGATGTTCTTCAAGTCTGTTTATACATCTAATTAATGTTGATTTACCTGATCCTGAAGGCCCACACACAACAATTTTTTTATTCTTCTCAACTTCTAAATTAATATTTTTTAAGACTTGGAAATCACCAAACCATTTATTCATATTTAAAATCTGAATTATTTTATCTGACATTATCTTTCTGTTTTGTATTTCTGTTCTAGATTATAACTATATTTACTCATTGCATAGCAAATAATAAAAAATACCACTGATGCAAACACATAACCTTCCATAGCAAATCCTAACCATTCTGGATTTGTCTTAGCAAGATTAAGCATTCCAACTATTTCTAATAAGCCAACAACAAATATTAAAGGAGTATCTTTAACAAGCGCTAAAAAGGTATTAGCAATGCCAGGTATCACAAGTTTAAGTGCCTGAGGTAAAATTACTAAAATGTGCATTTTCCAATAACCCATACCCAAAGATTTTGCGGCATCATATTGTCCTCTTGGCAAAGCTTGCAAACCACCTCTAATTACTTCTGCAACGTAAGCAGCCTCAAATAACGAAATAGCGATAATAACTCTTACCAGCTTATCTATAAACATGTCTTGTGGTAGAAACATCGGAAACATCACTGATGACATAAATAAAACTGTAATTAATGGAACACCTCTCCAAAATTCAATAAAGCCTATAGAAATATATTTTATTATTGGTAAATCAGATCTTCTACCTAAAGATAAGAATAACCCTATTGGAAAACAAAAAATCAAACAAAAAAATGAGACTATAAAAGTTAACGATAAGCCGCCCCAAGCTCCCGTCTCTACCCACTCAAGAGTTTCTAATTTGCCTAGTTCAATAAGCTCCTCATAAAAAAATATATATTTTAATAATATATAGAATGTGATTGGCACAATTATGAAATAATACATTTTAAATTTTGATGGAATAAAGAATCCCAATATTATTGAAATTACTGCTGCGATAATTCCGTACGAAAAATCAAAAAATATTGGACCACCAGATATAAAAAAGAAAATAAAGAAAAAAGCAATTACAGGATAAACAACCACATAATACAGTGTTAAGTATTTTTTGAATTTTTCAGTAGCAAAAAATCCAATAACTCCAAGAAAACCTAAAGATATAAATGATAGATTTATTCTCCATTGTTCTTCATTAGGATACATACCGTACATGAATCTGTTAAACCAAGTTTTTATATAGGCCCAGCATGCTCCTGAGCCCGAGCAAGCATCTTTTGAGTCTCCGCTAAAATTTGCATCAATTATAAACCAACTTAATAAAGGGGGTAGAGATTTGATAACTAAAAATATAATCAATAATGATAATAACGCATTAAATTTATTTGTATTAATATTTTTATTAACTAAGTCTAAGGCCTTTATCCTTGAATGTTCTATTCGAACAAAATTTAACCCTATAAAACCTATAACTATAGGTAAAAAGAAACTAATTGTTTCTGGTAAAAAAAATATCAAATCTAAATTAAAGAACGAGTTGGAAAGGACAATTATAATACTTAAAGAAAATAAAACTATTCCAGTGTATAAATAAAAATTAATATTATTTTTGTTTGGAGTTAAAAAATTTAATTTATTCATTATTTCTCTATTATCGCAATTTTTTTATTATACCAATTCATTAAAATTGAAATCGAAATACTAAGAGTTAGATAAGTTAACATAGTAATTGAAACAATTTCTATTGCACTACCAGTTTGCATTAAAGCTGTACCTGCAAAAATTAAAACTAAATCTGGATATGCAATAGCAGCAGCTAATGAAGAATTCTTAGTGAGATTCAAATATTGATTTGTTGTTGGTGGAATTATTATTCTTAAAGCTTGAGGCATAACAACTAATTTTAATATTTGATTTGGTGTTAATCCTATAGAAGCAGCAGCTTCTTTCTGACCTTTGCTAACACCTTGAACGCCTGCTCTTACGTTCTCTGCAATAAAAGTTGCAGTGTACAACGATAAAGCTAGTGCTAAAGCAATTAATTCAGGAGGAAGTTTAATACCACCCTCATATGTAAAAGATGTTTGAGATAACTGTTTGATCGCTGGTATTTCTACAGATGCGTCAACACCCCCTAATACAAAAGTCAATAATGGTAAAATTATAAACAGACCAATTGAAATTTTTAGAACTGGTGTTTGAATACCAAGATTTTCTTGTTTTTTTCTAGCGTATAATCTAACAAAAACTATAGAAATTATTGCAGCGATTATAGAATAAATAAAAACATCTAAATTGTTCCAAACAAATGCTGGGACAAATAATCCTTTAATTGTTAAAAAGAAAACTCCTAAGATCGGTTCAGCATTTTCCGGTAAAGGCAGAGCTCTTAATGCAGCAAAATACCAAAAAAATATTTGTAGTAATAAAGGAATATTTCTAAAAAATTCTACATAAATTGCTGCTGTTCTTTCAATTAAATAATTCTTTGATAATCTTGCTACTCCCACAACTATGCCAATAATTGTTGCAAAAATTATTCCAATTACTGAAACCAAAATCGTATTCAGCAACCCAACCAAATAGGCTCTAAAATATGAATGTGAACCATCATAATCTATTAGAGAGAATTGGATATCAAAAGAGGCTTCGTATGCTAAAAAATCAAAACCAAATTCAAGTCCTCTATTTTCCATATTAACTTGAGCGTTATATGAAAAAAATCCAAATATTAGTATTATAACTAATAATGTTAGTAGTTGGGGTAATAATTTTTTAATACTCACAATAATAAACGATTTATAAAAAAAAGGGCTAGAAAAATCTAGCCCTTTTTAAACATTTAATAAGATAAATTATCTTGCTGGTGGTACATAAAGAATTCCACCTTTAGTCCACAATTCATTTGGACCTCTATCAGGTAAAATTCCAGTGTCTGCTATATTTCGTTTATAACTTTCACCATAGTTACCAACTTGTTTGATAATTCTTAGACTCCAGTCTTGATCTAAACCTAAAGCAGCTCCAAGCTCACCCTCTGCACCAACTAGTCTTTTGACTGCCGGGTTATCAGAAGTTTTCATAGAATCAGCATTAGCTGACGTTACACCATACTCTTCGGCTTCGATCATAACGTTTAGAGACCATCTCACGATATCTTCCCAAACTGCATCACCTTGTCTTACAACTGGTCCTAAAGGTTCTTTAGAAATAGTTTCAGGTAATACAATATGATCATCTGGGTTGCTTAGCTTAATTCTTTGTGCCGCTAATCCAGATTTATCTGTAGTATATGTATCACATCTACCAGCATCATAAGCAGCAACAACTTCATCAGCTTTTTCAAAAGTTACTGGCTCATAAGAAATTCCTTTAGAGTTAAAGAAATCTCTCATATTTAACTCAGTAGTTGTTCCAAGATTTGTACAAGCAGAAACTCCAGCTTTAAAATCATTTACTGAATTTATACCTGAGCTTTTTCTAACCATAAAACCTTGACCGTCATAAAAATTAACACCTACAAAAGTAAGTCCAATTTTTGCATCTCTAGTAGCTGTCCAAGTAGTGTTTCTTGACAAAACATCTATCTCGTTAGATTTCAAAGCTTCAAATCTTTCTTTAGCACTTAGTGGTGTAAACTTAACTTTGTTTGCATCACCTAATACTGCAGCAGCTACCGCTCTACATACGTCAACGTCAACACCAGTCCAATTTCCCGCAGCATCAGCATTAGAAAATCCTGGAAGACCTTGAGATACTCCACATCTTACAAAACCCTTCTTTTGAGTGTTTTTAAGTGTTTTAGATTTTTTAGAAGCCATAGTTTCTGTTGTAAAAGTAAACAACACTGCAACCATAGCAACTAAAGAAGTTAATTGTTTTAAGTATTTAAACATTATTCTTCCTTTTAGTTATTTTTATTTGTTAACAAATAATTCAAAATTACTTTTGAATATTCTTAATTTAAGCATGTAAGAAAATACTCTTCAAGAAAAAATAATTAGTAAAACCTTGTTTAGATGAATTCTAGTCAAGTACAAATATTTTAACAATAGCAATAAAAAATGACGAAATGGCGCGCCCTGGAGGATTCGAACCTCCGACCCTCGGTTTAGAAAACCGATGCTCTATCCAGCTGAGCTAAGGGCGCAAAATTAAATGATATATATAATACTAAATTAATTTTTAAAAAGAAATTTTTTTGCTATTAATAATAAAGATAAAAGTTCAACTCTTCCGATTATCATAAAAAAAATGAGAAAATATTTGGTTAAAAAGTGTAAATTTTGAAAATCAAAGTCAGACACACCATAAGCTGATGAATTAACGGTATTCATTAAAGTTAACACAGCTAATTTAAAAGAATATTCAAATTGAATATTAGACAAAGATAATAAGATGGTTAAAGAAAAAAGAGAAATAACAAAAATTAATATTGTTAAAAAATATTTATTTATGTCTTTTGTGTCAAAATTAATTTTAGAAAAAACTAGTTTGTTCATAAATACATTTTTGGGCCTACTAAAAGAAAGAATTTGATTAATAGAATATTTGGTTAAAGAATATATTTTTAAAAACCTTAAACCTGAGCTTGTGGAAAAAAAAGATCCTCCTATAATTACAAGTAAGATATATATAAAGTTTAAATTAGCTTGATCAACATCAAGAGAGATACCTATATTTGAAATACTACTAACTATAGATAAAAAACTAAATGTGAAATTAGAATCGTAACTAAAAAAAATAAAAAACATACCTACGACTACTATAAAATATAAAAATAAATGTAAGTCTTCATAAAAAAAATTTAAATTTTTATTTCTTATAAAAATTAAATTAAATGTAAAAAAAATACTAAAAAAAGAGATCAACATTAAAAATGAAAATATTATTACTTGAAGATCATTTGTTAAAATTGAAGAGAGTTCATTTACAGGTAGAAATCCACCTGATGAAATTATCGTCATTGCAATATTTAGAGAGTTAAACAATCTAATTCCAAAAAAATTTAATATTACAAAAATTAAAAATGTTAATCCTGAATACAATAAAAAAATTTTAACTGCTTGTTTTATTACTTCTGAAGAATTAAATGATAAAAAATTTGTAAGAGATTTTTTTAAACTTTCATCGTAGATATCAATTAAAAAAATAACAGAATTTAAAAAATATAAACCACCAATCCACTGTATAGATGATCGCCATAATATTAAATCTTCATCAATATACTCAATATTTTCAAAGACAGTAAAACCTGTAGATGTAAATCCAGATACAGCCTCAAAAATGGCATTCAAATAAGTAAAGTTATAAATACTGAAATAAAATGGCAAAGATAAAATTAAAGGCATTAAGATATATCCTAAAAAAACTGTAATTAATTTTTCAAAGATAGACGGTTTTTGGTCTGATGACTTTAACTTATAAAAAATAAAACTAATAAGGGTAGAAATAATTAAAATAAAAGAATAAGTACTTAAATTCGAATATAAATTAAAATAATAAGAATAAAGAATATTTAAAAAAGAAAAAAAAGAGATTATTAAAAAGAAAAAACTTAAATACTTTAATCTTAAAAAAGACATTAATTAAATAGAACTAATCCTAAATATATTTTCTACAACTGAAATTGAGTCTTTTTTTGCTAAAAAAACAACTTTATCCTCTTTTTGAAAAACAAAATTTGATCGAGGTATTATAACTTTATTTTCTCTTAAGACTGCTCCTATTCTTATCTCATCAGGTAAATTTGAATTTTTTAATTCTTTATTAATAAGCTCAGATGTTTCTATTATTTCAGCTTCGATTACTTCATATTCACCATTCATTATTGTGTAAGCTGTTTCTATAGTTCCTTTATGGATATGTTTTAAAATACTTGAAACAGTATTCATTCTAGGATCTATAAGATCATCAATTTTTAAAGAGTTTTGTAATAAAGAATAATTAGGCTTATTAATTAAAGCCATTGTTCTTTTATCATCAATATCCTTTTCATCTTTTGCAAATTTTTCAACAAGAACACTTACCATCAAATTATCTTCATCATCATTTGTTAAAGCAAGAACTGTTTCTGCCTCTTGTAAATTTGCTTCTGCTAATACTTCCTCATCTAAAGCATCACCATTAATGACAATCGTATTATTTAATTCACTAGCAAGAAATTCAGCTCTTTCTTTATTTTTTTCAATAATTTTAACTCTTGCTGCATCCAAAGTTTCTTCAATATTTTTAGCTAAGTTAAAACCTATGTTACCACCACCTACAATTAAAATATTTTTAGATACTTTCTCGTCATGTCCAAAAACTTCTAAAGTGTCTGACATTTGTGATGAATTTATTATCACATAAATTTTATCATTTTTTCTTACATCATCATTTTTCTTTGGAATTAAAAATTTTTCATCTCTTATTATTCCAATAATATTTGCATCTAAATTAGGGTGCTTTTTCGTTAAATCATTAAGCTTGATGTTAATTAATTTACAATTTTCGTTAATTAAAATTTCTAATAATCTAATTTTATTATCAGCAAATGGAACACTATCTAATGCTCCTGGAGCCTCAAGTTTTCTTTGTATTGATTTAGCAATTTCAATCTCTGGTGAAATTATCACATCTATTGGCAGATTTTCTTTGTTATATACTCTTGTAAATTTTGGGTTTAAATAATCTTGAGATCTTATTCTTGCTATTTTTTTGGGAATTTTAAAAATTGAAAAAGCTATTTGGCAAATAAGCATATTAATTTCATCATTTCTTGTAACTGCTATAATCATGTCGGTTTCTGATGCGTTAGCTTTTTCTAATATTGAAGGATAAGTACCTTTTCCTACTATAGCCTTGACGTCTAAAGCATCATCGATTTTTTGAATATCTTCGCTAGAAGGGTCAATTACAGTTATAGAATGACCTTGTTCACTAAGCTGTTTAGCTATAGTGAACCCTACTCTACCAGCTCCACAAATGATAATATTCATTTAGTTTAATTCTTTTATTCCCAAAACTTTTAATTTTCTATGCAATGCACTTCTTTCCATACCAACAAAAATTGCTGTTTTTGAAATATTGCCATTAAATTTTTTTAATTGAATAGTTAAATACTCTTTTTCAAATTTTTCTCTAGCCTCTTTTAATGGCACAGATAGGCTATTTTCTGATAAATGATCATTGGGATTAGTATTTTTAACAGATTCTTTTATTATATTAGAAATTTTATCTTTAGTATCTGGTTGTAGAATAGCAATTCTCTCAATTAAATTTCTTAACTCTCTGACATTTCCATGCCAA
>CACJHS010000013.1 GCA_902593235.1 uncultured Pelagibacteraceae bacterium | reverse complement strand
AAATTTGTTTTTAGTATTTCTTTTAATATTAGCTTCGTGTGGTTACCAACCTTTATATAAAACAAATAAGAATATTGTAGATTTGAAGGTTAATAATTTTAAAATTATCGGGGATGAGAAAATTGGTAACCAAATTTATTCGAAACTTCCTTTTGTATTAATTGAAAACGACGAAAATCTTAATAAGTTAGTAATAGAGAGCAATAAAAATATTTCCATATCATCAAAAGACTCGAAAGGACAAGCGACCTCTTACAAAACTTTGTTAAATGTTAAAATTTTGATTTTAAATGATAAAGATGAAATTATCGATCAGAAGATGACGACAAAAGATTTTACTTACAATTCTGATGAGAATAAATTTAGATTTAAGGAATATCAAAATAAAATTGAAAAAAATTTAATTGAAGAAATTGTAGAAGAAATAATTATACATTTATACTACTAAATGATTGTTAAATATTTTGATCTAAAAAAAAATATAATTCAAAACAAACAGTTTTTTTTACTTTATGGAAAAAATGAGGGTTTGATTGAAGAAACAATTAAAAATTCTCTTAAACCAATATTACCTAAAAATGTTTTTAATTATGAAGAAAAAGAAATACTAGATGATAACGAAAGTTTTAAGGAAAACCTTATTAATAAATCATTTTTCGATAATGAAAAATTAATTATTGTTAAAAGAACAACAGATAAATTGTTTAAATTAATTGAGGAATTAATTCCTAAAAATATTGAGGATGTTTCAATAATTTTCATTGCAAACACATTGGAAAAGAGATCAAAAATAAGAAATTTTTTTGAAAAATCTGATAACACCATTTGTGTTGCTTTTTATGAGGATAATGTTCAAACTTTATCTTCTATTGCTCAAAAAATTTTAAGAGAAAAGAAAATAAATATTTCTCAACAAGATTTAAACATATTAGCCGAAAGAGCTAAGGGTGATAGAATAAATCTTACTAATGAGTTAGAAAAAATTATAAATTTTTCCTTAAACAAAAGAACTATTGGCATTGATGAAATATTAAAGCTAAGCAATTTGTCAGAAAATTATGATATTAGTGAATTAGTTGATAGCTCTTTGTCAAAAAATAAAAGAAAATTAAATAAAATTATGAATGAAAATAATTTTAGCCAAGAAGATTGTATTTTAATTTTAAGAATCTTTTTATCAAAATTAAAAAGACTTCTAGCCCTTTATCTAGATCCAAATATTAAAACAAATATTGAAAAAGCTTTATCCTCATATAGACCAGCAATATTTTGGAAAGACAAAGAAGTGGTAAAACAACAAATAAAAATTCTAGATATTGAAAAAATAAAAGAACTTGTTCGTAAAACAAATGAAATAGAATTAATTGTTAAAAAAAATCCAAGTATTTCAATTAATGTTACAACTGATTTTATTTTAAACCAAGCAATTTAAATTAATAATTTTTTTTTATTATTTCGATTATTTTATTTAATTGGTCTAAATCATTATACTCAAAACTTATCTTTCCTTTATTTCTTTTGTTATTTTGTATATCAACGTTTATACCTATTTGATTTGAGATAGATAATTCAAGAGCAATAATATTGGTGTCCTTGGATTTGCTTAATTTTTGTTTTTTATTTTTAAAAATTTTAACAAAATTTTCTGCTTGTCTAACGGAAAGTTTTTTTTCTATAATTTTTGATGCTACAAAGCTAGCATTTTCAAGACCTACTAAAATTTTAGCATGACCAGCAGTTAATTTCTGAGTTTCAATTAATTTTATAACTTCATCTGGCAAAGTTAGTAGTCTCAAAGAATTTGTAATATGACTTCTGCTTTTACCAATAAATTTTGATACTTTTTCTTGATCATATGAGAATTCATCTATTAATCTTTTATAACCTTGGGCTTCTTCAAGAGGATTTAAGTCGTGTCTTTGGACATTTTCTACAATTGCAAATTCTAAGGATTTCAAATCATCTGCCTCCGTGACAACAACAGGAACATTGTGAAGTCCAGCACGTTGAGCTGCAAGCCATCTTCTTTCACCTGCAATAATTTCAAATTTCGATTTATCTTCATTAGACTGCCTGACAATAATTGGCTGAATCATTCCTCTTTCTTTAATAGATTTAGTTAAATCTTCTAAATTACTTTCATCAAAAATTTTTCTTGGTTGAAATTTGTTTGGAGTTAAATCACTTATTGCTAAATGATTTTTTTGAGGCTCTACTTTTGTTTCTCCTATTAAGGAAGATAATCCTCTGCCCAGTCCCTTTTTAATTTTATCCATTAAGCTGCACTTCCCACTGTTGACTCTTGGTTGATAAATTCATCAGTAAAACTAAAATACGATTTACTACCTGGACAAGATTTGTCATAAATTAACACTGGCATACCATGTGAAGGTGCTTCTGACAGTCTCACATTCCTTGGTATCACTGTTGAGTAAACTTTTTCAGTAAAATAATCTCTAGCTTCTTTCTCAACTTGTGATGAAAGCTTATTTCTTTTATCATACATTGTTAAAAGTATGCCTCTTATTTGTAAACCTGGGTTTAAATTTATTTTTATTCGTTCAATCGTCTTCATTAATTGAGTTAAGCCCTCAAGAGCAAAAAATTCAGTTTGCAATGGAACTAGGAGTGAATTAGAGCTCACCAGAGCCATGACTGTTAATAGGCTCAATGAAGGCGGGCAATCAATAAGAACATAGTCATAAGATCCTCTAGAATTGTTTAAATATGCGGTTAATTTAGACTTTAATATAAATGCCCTGTTACTATCATCAGCTGTCTCAACTTCTAATCCCGATAAATCGACATTAGAAGTGATAATATCTAAATTATTAAACTGTGTCCTCTTAATTACATCGCTAATTTCTTTAGTCCCATTCAATAATCCATAAATTGTATCGCTTGAGCTATCCATATTAGATAATCCTAGACCTGTTGTTGCATTTCCTTGAGGATCTAAATCGATAACTAAAATTTTTTTATTCGATTGTGAAAGTCCGGCTGCAAGATTTATGACAGTTGTAGTTTTACCTACCCCACCCTTTTGATTTATCACAGAAATAATTTGCATTTAATTTTTTTATTACAATTTTAATTTTTTTTTTTAATTTTTTTAATATTTATCAAAAATGAATCTTCGTTTGTTAAACTTTTTTTTTCTGTATAGTCCAGTTCCCAATTATTTTTTGAATTTTCAAATATTTTTTTTCCACTCTTCCCCATAAAAAAAATTACATTTTTATATTTTGAAAAATTTTCATAAACTAAATCTAATACAATTGGCATTGGTTTAAATGCTCTAGACATTATCGTCCCTGTTTCTAAATTTTTTATTTCAAATATATTTTTTTGATTAACTTCTGTGTTTAAATTTAATTTTTTTGAAACTTCCTTTAAAAAACAGCTTTTATGGTAGCTTTTTTCATAAAGGTGCACAGTCATATTATTCTTCATGTTTTTTAGTATAATTGCCACGATTATACCAGGCATTCCCCCTCCTGATCCTAAATCTGTGGTTGTATTGCTATTTAAATCAACAAAATCAATGATTTGTGCAGAATCTATAATATGGCGGTCGATTATAGCTTTTTTTGATGCTGTATTTTGGCTAATTATGTTGATTTTTTTATTTTTTTCAAGAATCATAGATATATAGTTCTCAAAATCAAAAAATGTTTCACGTGAAACAATTAAGTGGTTGATTCTAGAATAAGAATTTAAAATTTCTTGGTCCATTAAGCTATATGCTTAATAGACTTTCTTTTGACATGTGACAACAAAATATATACAGCTGCAGGAGTTATTCCATCAATTCTCAATGCTTGACCCATAGTTTTTGGTCTTATTTCCTTAAATTTAGCTTTAACTTCATTTGATAAACCTGAGAGACCGTCATAATTAATTTTATCAGGAATAATTAGGTTTTCGTCCCTCTTGAATGCTAAAATATCTGCTTTTTGCTTCTTTAAATATCCTCTGTAATGGGCGTTAATTTCCACTTGTTCATCAATTTCTTTAGTAAAAAAAGGTATATCAGACCATATTTCTCTAATTTTGCTCATGTTTACCCCTTTTTGGGTTAATATTTCATTAGATGATCTGAATATTCCATCTTTTGCTATTTTTATTCCAAATTTCTCTGCTTTAGATGGTGAAATTATGGAGTCCTTCATTTTTACATTTATTATACTAATTTGTTCAAATTTACTCAAATATATTGCTTTTCTCTCATTACCTATTAAGCCAATTTCTATTCCCTTTGCAGTTAATCTTTGATCGGCATTATCAGATCTCAAACTCAATCGATATTCTGCTCTTGATGTAAACATACGGTATGGCTCAGCCACACCTTTAGTCACCAAATCATCGATCATTACTCCTATATAAGCGTCAGATCTATCAAGTATGAATGGTTCCAATTTTTTAACAGACAAAGCAGCGTTAATTCCTGCTATAAGTCCCTGTGCAGCAGCTTCCTCATATCCTGTTGTTCCGTTAATTTGACCAGCTAGATAAAGATTGCTTATCTTTTTAGTCTCAAGGGTTAAGAATAGTTCACGTGGATCTATATAGTCATATTCTATTGCATACCCTGGTCTTAATATATTAACATTCTCTAAACCATTGATATTATTACATATTTCTAGTTGTACCTCAGCTGGAAGTGATGTCGATATACCATTTGGGTAAATTGTGTAATCGTTTAGACCTTCTGGCTCTAAAAATATCTGGTGACGAACTTTATCTGGAAATTTTACTATCTTATCTTCTATAGATGGACAATATCTTGGGCCTACCCCTTTTATATTACCCGAGTACATAGCGCTCTTTGATAAATTCTTTTCTATAATGTTATGAACCTTTTCGTTTGTATAAGTCATTCGACAAGATATTTGTTTATTTAGATTTTTTTTAGTTAAGAATGAAAAAAAATAAGGATCGTCATCTGCGAATTGTTCTTCTAAGTTTTCAAAATTAATTGTTCTTGAATCTAACCTTGGTGGTGTTCCAGTCTTTAATCTTCCAATTTTAAAATTAAATTTTGCAAGTTGTTCGCTTAAACCTGTAGAAGGTTTTTCATCGTATCTACCTGCGGGTGTTCTTTCGTCACCTATATGTATCAAACCATTTAAAAAAGTGCCTGTTGTGAGTATTATCTTATTAGATAGAACTTTCTTACCTTCTTTGGTTTCAAATCCACTTATAGAATTTCTATCAAATATAAACTTTACTACAGGATCAGAAAAAACGCTTAAATTACAATAGTTTAACAATAT
Source organism: uncultured Pelagibacteraceae bacterium (assembly GCA_902593235.1). Taxonomy (GTDB): domain Bacteria; phylum Pseudomonadota; class Alphaproteobacteria; order Pelagibacterales; family Pelagibacteraceae; genus Pelagibacter. Next base: position 21,734 of record CACJHS010000013.1, on the reverse strand, counting down.
TTCTTGCATATATTTACGATATAATGACCTGTCTGATTGCGTTCTTGGTCCTCTGACTGCTGGCCCTCTACTTCTATTCAATAGTCTAAATTGTATACCTGATTTGTCCGCAACTTCTCCCATAACACCATCAAGAGCATCTATTTCTCTAACTAAATGACCTTTGCCCAAACCACCTATTGCCGGATTACATGACATCTCACCAATAGTTTCTATTTTGTGAGTGAATAGGGCAGTGTTTACTCCTAGACGTGCTGAGGCTGCTGCGGCTTCACAACCCGCATGACCTCCACCAATAACAACTACATCAAATGACAAATCATTTTTCATAATTCAAATTTATAGGTGATTATATAATTTACAAGATAGGCTTATTTTTTTATGAAAAAGTGTGAATTATCAACGTTTTTTGATAAAAAAGGGTCAAAAAACCAGCAAAAGAGGTGTTTATTTGCCAATGCAAAAATCGTTGAAAATACTGCCTAATATCTCCTCGACATCGACTTTTCCAACAATCATTCCTAGATGTCTAGTAGCTAATCGTAAATCTTCTGCTGCTTTATCAAAATCCTCGATTTCTTTTTTTTTATTAAAATCGTTTAAGTGATCCAAACACTTTTGCAAATGTTGTCTGTGTCTCTCTCTGGTAATTATAATATCATCGCTTAATATAAATTTATTTTTTAAATTAATTTTTATTTTTGAAATTAATTCATCGATATTTTTATTTTCTTTAATTGAAATTAAAACATGATTTATTTTTTTAATTTGCGGACCAATATCTTTTTTTAAAAGGTCAGACTTATTTATGACTAAAATTGCATTTTTATCAAGTAGACCCTTCAAAACATCACTAAAATCAAGGTTTTTAGCCTCCACTACAACAAGCTTTAAATCTGCTTCTTCGGCTCTATTTAGGGATAATTTAATACCTTTTTTTTCTATCTCATCTTTCGAATCTCTTATTCCAGCAGTATCAGATATTATTACTGGATAACCATCTAAATTAAGATGAGTTTCAATGACGTCCCTAGTAGTACCCGCTATCTCTGAAACAATTGCAACATCTCTATCAGATAAATGATTCATCAGACTAGATTTACCAGCATTAGTAGGTCCAAGTATTGCAATCTTAAATCCTTCTCGAATTCTTTCTCCAACTTTCTGATCGTTTAATATTTTTTTAATTTTAATTATAACTTCATCTAAACTATTTTTAATATCATCTAAAATATTATTTGGTAAATCTTCTTCTGGAAAATCTATTTTCGCCTCAACATGAGATAAAATTTTTAAAAGTTTTTCTCTAAGAAAATTAAATTGATCTGCTGATTTTCCGTTCATGATTTTAATTGCTTGCTGTCTTTGAATTTCGGTTTCAGATGAAATTAAATCAGCAATACTTTCAGCTTTAAGCAAATTTATTTTTCCATTTTGAAATGCTAGTTTTGTAAATTCACCTGGTTCAGCGAATCTACAATTGTCTATATCGGATAGGGTAGAGTGCAGAGCGTCAATAACAGCTTTACTGCCATGAACGTGTATCTCTGCCATATCCTCGCCTGTGTAGCTCTCAGGGCCAGGAAACCAAAGAATTAGTCCCTCATCAATCAGCTCAGAAGTGTTGATTTTATTGATTTTTCTCAAAGTTGCTACTCTTGGCTCTGGTAGATTTTTGCCTGTTAATACTTTAATTATTTTTGACGTTTCTTCGCCTGATATTCTAATTATAGCTATGCCAGAAATTCCAGGTCCTGATGAAAGAGCATAAATTGTCATAACCTAATATACCTTGAAAAAGAAATTTATAAATATTAATCGTACTATTGAGATTAAATGACAAATACTATGATCCTTATTTTAATTTGGGTAATTCATTCATGGACGAAAAAAATTATGATGATGCCGAAATGTATTATTCAAAAGCAGCCAATTGTCAGCCAGAAAACTTTAAAATTTATTATCAATTAGGTTTTTTATTCATGAAAAAAAATGAATTAGAAAAAGCTTTTAGTCAAATATACGAAGTAAAGAAAAAAAATTACAGGCTGAAGATTTGAGAATTAATTAATTTAGAAATTATGATTTTAAAATACTAAACATTTTACTTAAATGTTTATCAAAATTATTACTATTATTTAGTGATGTTTTATAAATTGGTTGTCTAGCTTGAGCTATACTCACTGTTTTTATTGGCGTCTTACTGTTTTTTTCAGGACTAAGACATTTATCATCCCAGTCTAATTCACAAAATTTTAATATCTTTCTAATTTCATTTTCCTTGTCAGCTACCAATTTCTCATACTCTATGTCATGAATAAAATCGGGTATTTTTTGTTTCCAAAATTTCATTATTTCAGAGTATAAATTATAATACTCTGCTATATCCTCAGCTTTATTTGTCCAATTCATCATATTTGACGCAAAAGTATTTTTATACAATGATAAACAATTATCCTTAGGATTTCTAAAACAATGCAAGACTTTTGAATTTGGAAAAAATAATTTTATAAATCCAATAAGCCTAAAATTTTGTGGCGCTTTATCAGTAATAATATTTTCTTTAAAATTATATAAATTAAAGTGTTCAATATATTCTTTGAAAATAACATTCTTTGGTAAACTTTGATAATCAATAATTGTTTGCTTTTGATATTTTGAATCATTAACAAAATTCTTTTTTAAGACTTGCTGTAGGTAAATTAATTCACCCGCTCCATAAACCTTATTGTGTGAGGCCACAATTTGCTCTATTAAAGTAGTTCCTGATCTAGGCATTCCCAATATAAAAATAATATTTTTATCTTGAGCTTCGTTATGTGATTGATTCAAATCTATTCCTTCAAAAATTTTAATAATATTTCTAATTGCTTTTTTTTCATGTTCTAAATTTGAGCCTTTTTTTTCAAATTTTAAATTATTGGCTCTACTTAAATAAAAAAAAGATTTGTCATAATCTTTAATATCCTCAAAAGATTTTCCTAAAGCATAAGACAAATCAATTTTTTTTTCATATTCATTGCTATTTATTTTTTTATCAATTTCTTCCATCTTTTGAATATGGGCTAGGGACTTCTCACTTTCTTTAGAGTATTTAGTAAGTGAGCTAATTAGTTTGTGAGCACCAACATGCGTTGAGTCTATTGCAAATATTTCATCAACAGTATTTTTAGTTTCGTCTATTTTATTGTCACTTTGATAAGCTACTGCTAAAGAAAACAATATTCCCGTAACAGATGTTTTTGGAATATTTTTATTGTTTTTAATTAAATCATATACCTTAAGATAAAGCTCAATTGCTCCTTTATAGTCATTAATTAGTGTTTTTAAGTTTGCATAGTTATTATATGCATTAACATAATTTGGATTCATCTTTAAAATTTTTTGATATAAATCTTTTGCGTCTTCAAGTTTTCCTATGGCTTTATATGAATTTGCCAAATTATTCATGGCAGCGATATTATTTGGTGCTAGCCTAAGAGCTTCATTAAAAAATTTAATTGAATTTTGATGTTGGGACAAACCTTGATAAGCCATGCCCATCAAATTAAGCAAATAATCATTATTTGGTATTTTATTTAAAAGTATCTTTGATCCATCAATTACTTTTTTAAAATTTTTAGCGCTAAGATGATTGTTTAAAATTTTAATTTTTTCTAATAAGTCCATGAAAATTTTTTAACTATAAACCTATTTTATGAAGGTTTATTCATTGAATTAAAAAATTCAGCATTATTTTTCGTATCTTTTAGTTTTGAATTAATAAATTCTATAGCATCCATAGTCCCCATTGGGGCAATTATTCTTCTTAGCACATTCATTTTTTGTAAATCATTTTTATCAAATAATAATTCTTCTCTTCTAGTTCCTGATTTTGTTATATCAATTGCAGGGTAAATTCTTTTATCTGCAATTTTCCTATCTAGGATTGTTTCGCTATTACCAGTTCCCTTAAATTCTTCGAAAATTACTTCATCCATTCTACTTCCCGTATCAATTAAGGCTGTAGAAATTATTGTTAATGAACCGCCTTCTTCAATATTTCTTGCGGCACCAAAAAATCTTTTGGGTCTCTGCAATGCATTAGCGTCCACACCTCCTGTTAGAACTTTACCTGAACTTGGTATAACCGCATTATATGCTCTTCCTAATCTTGTTATTGAGTCTAATAATATAATAACATCCTTTTTATGTTCGGTTAATCTTTTTGCTTTTTCAATAACCATTTCAGCTACTGCTACGTGCCTTTGAGCTGGTTCATCAAAAGTAGAGCTAATTACTTCTCCTTTTACAGTTCTTTGCATGTCAGTTACTTCTTCTGGTCGCTCATCAATCAGCAATACCATAAGGTAACATTCTGGATAATTTTTAGCTATTGAGTTTGCGATACTTTGCAAAATCATTGTTTTTCCCGCTTTGGGTGGAGAAATAATTATCGATCTTTGTCCTTTGCCGATTGGACTAACTAGATCAATTAGTCTTGGAGTCAAATCTTGTTTTTTTTCAACTTTTGTAGTTTCAACTTCCATCACCAATTGTTTATCTGGATATAATGGCGTTAAGTTATCAAATGCAATTTTATGTCTGGCTTTTTCTGGTTCTTCAAAATTTATCTTGCTAACTTGTAATAATGCAAAATATCTTTCTCCTTCTTTAGGAGCTCTTACTGGTCCCTCAACGGTATCTCCTGTTCTTAGTCCAAATTTTCTAATTTGACTTGGGCTAACATAAATGTCGTCTGGTCCTGGTAGATAATTTGACTCCATAGCCCTAAGAAAGCCAAAGCCATCTTGTAATAGCTGCAAAACACCCACTCCTGTGATTTCTTCTTTTTCAGCAACTTTTTTAAGGATAGCAAAGAGTATTTCTTGTTTTCTTAATGTGCTAGCGTTTTCAATCCCAAGCTCTTCTGCTTGAGTAATAAGCTGTTCAGATGATTTTAATTTTAATTCTTGAATATTCATGATTTATTTTTTGATAAGGACTTATCTGATAGATATAATATATATACTACTGTTTTTATTTCAACCCTAGATTGGCTTAAAAATAGCCAAAAACACAACAATAATTAAGATAACCGTCGGTATTTCATTAATAATTCTAAAAAATTTTGCAGATCTTGTGTTTGTAGAATTTTTTAAGGCAATAAGACATTTTCCTAAATAATCGTTGTATGCTGATAACAATATCACCAAGACAATCTTTATTTGAAACCATAATTGGGAAAAAATGTCTATTCCATTCAGATAAATTAAACCCAATCCAAAAACCCAAGTAAAAATCATTGCAGGTCGCATAATGTAAAAAAATAATCTTTTTTCCATTACCTCAAATATATCGGTTGCTTCTTTTTTCTCTTTATTTTCAACATGGTAAACAAAAATTCTAGGAAGATACAAAAGACCAGCCATCCAAGAAACAACAGCGATTAAATGTAAAGATTTAAATAATAAATATGAATTCATATATCAGATATTTCTTTCAATTAAGGATTTTAGTAAAATGATATGATCATTATTATCATTTAAACAAGGAACCATATCGAAATTTTCTCCTCCTGAATTTAAAAAGCTTTCTTTGGCTTGAATTTGTATTTCTTCTAAAGTCTCTACACAGTCAGATGCAAAGCCTGGACAGATTGTAAGAACATTTTTAATGCCCTCTTTAGGTAGATTTTCTAAAGTCTTGTCAGTATATGGTTGAAGCCATTCTTGTGGGCCAAATCTCGACTGGAATGTAGTTTTAATTTTAATTGAGGTAAATTTTTCTGAGATAAGTCTGGTAGTTTTATGACAGTAACAATGATAAGGATCACCTTTATCAAAATATTTTTTTGGTATCCCGTGGTAAGAGGCTATGATTAAATCTGGTTTCCAGCTAATTTCATTTAATTTTTTATTAACTGAATTTACAAGTGCATCAATGTAAAGTGGATCAGATTCGTAATGAGGGATTATTTTTAAAGAAGGCTGCCACCTCATTTTCATTAAAGTTCTGTATACCTCATCGCAAACAGTTGCTGTTGTGGCTGCTGCATACTGGGGATAAAGTGGGAGTATAACAAGATTTTCACAACCCATTTCGTGCAAATTATAAATCTTGCTTTTTATGCTAGGATTTCCGTATCTCATCGCAAAATCTATAATAATTTTTTCTTTTGATAATAGAGCAGAAATTTTCTGACTTTGTTTTTCTGTGTAATAAAGAAGTGGTGACATGTTTTCATCTTTCATCCAGATTTCCTTATAAGCTTTGGCGGTTTTAGATGGCCTAAAAGTTAAAATGAATAAATTTAAAATTATTTGCCAAATTATAGGATTTACCTCGATAACTCTTCTGTCAGAAAGAAACTCTTTTAAATATTTTCTTATATCAAACCAATTAGTAGAATCGGGTGTACCAAGATTAATTAAGAGTACACCTGTGTTGCCATATTTTATTAATGGGTGATTTTTTTCAATCATTTAAAATCTTTTACAATTTTAATTAAATTTTCAACCATTTCTGGATTTGTTTCAGGTAAAATACCATGACCAAGATTAAATATATATGGATTATCTCTGAAAATTTCTAAATATTTAGATGCCTCTTTTTTCAATGTTTCTTTATCTGTTAATAAAATTTTTGGGTCTAAACCACCTTGTATAGGTATGTTTATATCTCTAAGTATCTTTTTTGGATCAACATTATAATCAATGCTAATGGCATCGGGCTTAACAATATCACAAAATTCTTTATAATTTTTTATTTCTCTAGGGAAACATATAACCGGTATATTTAAAGATTTTACATAATTTACTAAATTTAAAGTTGGAGAATAAACATAATTAGGTAAGTCTTTTTCCTCTAACAAACCTGACCAACTATCAAAAATTTGAATTACATTTGCGCCATTATCAATTTGATTTTTTATATGAACCTTTAAAAATTTTTCAATAATTAATAAAACTCTGTTTATTAAAAAATCGTCTTTAAAGAAATCTTTTTTTAAACTTTTTTTAGGCGATTGTTGATTAATCATGTAAACTAGTAATGTCCATGGAGCACCAACAAAACCGATTGTATTTTTATTATTTAAACTAACATCCGAGCTGACTTTTTTTATTGCCTTATATACACGATGTATTTTTTCCACAAAATCAATTTCATCAATCTTGGCAATTTCATTTAAATTTAACTCTCCTAATTTTGGTCCAAAGTTTTTTTCAAATTCTACTTTTTGACCCAATCCATATGGAAGCATTAAAATATCTGAAAATATTATTGCAGCATCAAGGTCAAATCTTTTTAAGGGTTGTAGAGTTATTTCTGAAGATAGATTTTCATTTAAACACAAATTAATAAAATTAGGGTTTTCTTTCCTGATTTTTCTAAATTCTGGCAGATATCTTCCTGCTTGTCTCATAATCCATATAGGATTGAATGAAGTGTCCTTGTTTATTATTACTTTGTTTAAAGGTTTCATAAATAAGTATTATTAATTATTGTAGTTGTAATATATCTTGTGAATAAAGGTGATTAATTTTTATAAACATTATATTCACAATTTACCAACAAGTTATCTGAATAAAATTGTTTAAAATGAAGCTTTTTTAACCATATTTATTTTTGTGGATTGTTTTACCCTATTTATTATTAATGTTAATAAATAGCACTTTTTACAAGGTTAATTTAAAAAATTTTAAATTGTGTAATTTAATTAAAATATTACAAATTTATTAACAATTTATTCATGAGTAATACATATCAAATATATTTAATTTCTGACTCAACGGGTGAGACCTTAGATAGAATATTTTTGGCCCTGAAGGCTCAATTTTTAAATATAGAATACAAGGTTCATTCCTACTCTTTTACAAGAACAGAAAATCAAATTCTAAAAATTTTAGAAGATGCAAAAAAAAATGAAAATTCAATAATCTTATATACAATCGTGGATAACAATTTAGCTAAATTCCTCGCGAATGCGAGCGAGGATAAAAATATTCCATGCTTTGGTGTCTTGGGTAACTTAATTTTAAATTTTTCAAAAATATTAAATCAAAAAGCAACACACGAACCAAGCGGTCAACATATATTGAATGAAGAGTATTATGACAGAATTGAAGCAATTCAATTTACAATGAATCATGATGATGGAAATTTAATAAACGAAGTAAACAAATCTGATATTATTCTCGTAGGCGTAAGCAGAACAAGTAAAACACCTACATCTATTTATTTAGCCAACAAAGGTTTTAAAACGTCAAACATTCCGTTAGTAAATGAAAATTCTTTGCCAGAGTCCCTTAAAAAAAATCCACAAATGACATGTGTTGTAGGACTAAGTACAGAGCCGGAAAGACTAGCAGATTTGAGAAAAAATAGAATGAATTCTTTGAAAGAAACAGAAAATATTGAATACACAGATTTAGAAAATATTAAAAAAGAGGTTTTAGAGGCAAAAAAAACATTTCAAAAATACAAATGGCCCCTTATAGACGTAACGAGAAAGTCAGTAGAAGAAACAGCGGCTTCTATAATTAAAATTCACGAAATATATTTAAACAATGTTAAATAAAATTATTCTCGCTTCAAAAAGTGAGGTTAGAAAAGAGATCTTGGATAAAAATAATATTAAATGTATTGTTGAGCCTTCAAACGTAGATGAAGAACCTGTTAAAGAAAGCTTATTAAAAGAACAAGCAAGTTCAGAAATAATTTCAAAAAATTTAGCCGAATTAAAAGCAAACAAAGTTAGCATGAAAAAAAATGACGAAATAGTATTAGGAGCAGATAGCGTGATAGATTTGGAGGGCGAACTGATATCTAAGCCAGAAAGCAGAGAAGAAGCAATGGAAATATTAAGAAAACTAAACGGTAAATCACATTTTTTAATTAGTTCTGTTTGTATATCTAAAAATGGATCTATGATTTGGAATTATACTGATAAAGCAAAATTAACCATGAAAAATTTTACCGATGATGAATTAAAAAATTATTTATCTAAAATATCTGATGCAAGCCTTTATGCATACAATGTTTACCAAATAGAAGGAGAGGGTAGAAGTTTGTTTGCAAGCATAGAAGGTGACGAAGATACAATTATGGGTTTACCTGTTAAAAAGATTAAGGAATACATAAGTTCATTGTGATGAAAAAATATTTTGTAATTGGCAATCCTATCAATCATTCTTTATCACCTAAACTTCACAATTATTGGCTTAAAGAAAACAAAATTGACGCCATTTATGATAAAAAAAAAATTGAGGAGAAAAATCTCCAAACTATAATTTCTGAAATTAAAGAAAAAAAAATAAACGGTATTAATGTTACTGTTCCGCTCAAAAAAGCAGTAATACCTTACTTAGATAAACTAAGTCCAGAGGCAGAACAAACTCAGTCAGTAAATACAATAATTTTAAGTAATAATAACTTGATAGGCTATAATACAGATATTTTTGGTTTTGAAAAAGCAATTAAAGATTTAAATTTTGATATGAAAGACAAAAAAATTTTAATTTTAGGGGCTGGTGGAGTTGTTCCTTCAATAATTTTTGCTTTAAACAAAATGAATGTTTCAAAAATATTTATTAGTAACAGAACTAAAGAAAAAGCTAAGGATTTAAAATCACAATTTTATAATTTAGAGATATTAGATTGGGGTGACATAAATGATTTTGATGTAATCATAAATGCAACCAGTTTGGGATTAAACAAGGAGTCTATCAATCTAGATTTTTCAAAGGTTGCTAATAACAAACTTTTTTATGATGTAATTTATAATCCTGAAGAAACAAATTTTTTAAAAGAAGGAAAAAAACTTGGTAACAGAACAGAGAATGGTAAATTGATGTTTGTGTATCAGGCGTTTGAAGCATTCAAACTGTGGCATGGAATAGAACCACAGATCAATAGCGAGACATTAGAAATTTTAAAAAATGATTAAAATTGGAATTTTGGGAGATATAGGTTCAGGAAAAAGCTATGTTGCCAAAAGCTTCGGATATCCAGTATTTAATGCAGATTATGAAGTCGCAAAACTTTATAAAAAAAATAAAAAAATATTTGTAAAATTAAAAAAGATATTACCCAAAAACATAAAATCGTTCCCTATAGAAAAAAAGGAAATTACAGAAGCTATATTGCAAAAAAAAGGCAATTTAAAAAAAATAATAAAGATAGTTCATACTGAAGTTAGAAAAAAAATGAATCTTTTTTTTAAAAAAAATAAAAGTAAAAAATTTGTAGTACTAGATGTACCATTGTTGTTAGAGAATAAGCTTAATAAAAAGGGAGATGTTTTAATATTTGTAGACTCTAAAAAATCAGATATTTTAAAAAAATTATTAAAAAGAAAAAATTTTAACAAAAAATTATTTAATAAATTTAAAAAAATTCAATTTTCTTCACAATATAAAATGAAAAAATCTCATTTTGTAATTAAAAATGATTTTACTAAAAAAACGATTAATATTAACATCAAAGATATTCTTAGAAAGATAAATCAATGAAAGAAATAGTTTTAGATACGGAAACAACGGGAATATCAGTTAAAGATGGTCACAGAATTGTTGAAATAGGGTGTATAGAGCTAGATAATTTGGTGCCAACTAAAAATAAATTTCATTGCTACTTAAATCCAGGTAGAAAAGTATCAGAAAAAGCCCTATCAATTCATGGATACTCAGATGAATTTTTGTCAGATAAAAAAAAATTTATAGAAATCAAAGAGGAATTTTTAAACTTTATAAAGAATAAAAGATTAATTATCCATAATGCTGAATTTGACATTGCGCATTTAAATAATGAGCTTGGTTTAATTGGAGAAAAAAATTTAGACAGTGAAATTATAGATACACTCGTTTTAGCTAGAAATAAATTTCCTGGTTCATCGGTAAGTCTTGATGCTTTGTGTAAAAGATACGGGGTTGATAATTCTAGAAGAAAAAATCACACAGCCTTGATAGATTGTGATTTGTTAGCAAAAGTTTATATTAATTTAATTGATCAAAAAGAACCAACTTTAAATTTTCAAACTCAAAATCAAAATACTATTGATAGAAACTCTGGAAATAAATTGTATTATAAAAAAATTATTAAACCAAACTTAAAAGAACTTAGTGATCATAGAGAATATTTGAAAAGTAAATTAAAAAAAAATTATTTTTAATTTAATCTTTCATTGTACAATTTTTCGAAGTCAACTTTCTTTTCAAACTTTACATCAGGATAGCCTGAATTATGAAGAAGGTTTAGTAAAGCCTTTTCCAAGTCTGGATATATTTCTATTTGTACATCACATAGAATAATTTTTTCCATTTCATTCTTTTCTTTTATTTCTTCAGTTGTTTGGACTATTGTTGCAAAGATGATTTCAAAATACGATTTTTTTTCATTTTCACTCTTATCCTCAAACTTTAGAGTGGTGTTTATTTCTATAAGTTTGTTTTTTAGTGGACGTGAATTTATATCAATACTTAACTGATATTTTGAAATATATTCTTTTACAAATAAGTAAGTTTCAACATCTTTTGTTTCACTAGATAAATCTTTAATATATTTTCCTAAAATGTTATATTTTTTTGTCATTATCGTCCTCTATATCTTCAAATTCTCCATCAATAAAATTATTTTTTTCCTGTTTTTTTGAAGGAAATTTTTTTGAAAATTTTTCAAAAATAATTTTTCTGCTAAAAGGAAAAATAAGTAGAAAGCCTATAATATCAGTTGCAAATCCTGGAATTATTAATAACAAGGCTGCAAAGGCGATTGCTGCACCCGATAAAACTTCATATGCAGGAGTTTCATTTTTACTCAATTGAACAAAACCTGATTTAAGAGTATTCAGACCTTCATATTTAGCGTAATAAACGCCAACAACTGCAGTAGTAAAAATTAACAAAATTGTAGATAACGCACCTATTTTTGACCCAATCTTAATTAAAAGATAAATTTCTATAATTGGAACTAATATTACTGCTAAAAAAAATGAGTTCATTTGTCCTTAATCTAAATTGCTGGTTGAAATTAATCAACAGAGTAATTACTATCAATGTCTATGAGTTATAGTTTTGAATACATAGATATTATTTTGTTAGCTATGATTGCTGGCTTTATTTTTCTGAGACTTAGAGGAATACTAGGCAAAAGAACGGGCTTTGAGGGAAAAGCTCCTTCTCAGTTAAAAGAAGTACTAAAAAAAGTAAATCAAGAACAAACGAAAAAAATTAATGAAAAGTTCGATGATAAGGCTCAGAATGAGTTTTTAAAAGGAGCCAAGATAGCATATGAAACAGTTATTACCGATTTTAGTGATAATGATAATAAAATAACCACTAGTAGATCACTCTTGAATAATGAAATATATAATCAATTTAATCGAGCTCTTAAGGAAAGAAGCTCAAGAGGACACTATGCTGAAATAACATTTATTGGGGTTAATTCTGCAACAATAAAAGAACATAAAAAAATTGGAAATATTTTAAATGTAACTGTGGATTTTATAGCCGAAGTAATTACTTGTATTAGGGATAAGGACAAAAAAATTGTGTCTGGTGATCCTGAAAAAATTAAGAAGATTTATGACACATGGGTCTTTTCAAGAGATACCACATCTGTAAACCCAAATTGGCAGCTCGTTAATATTTTAACATAATTGAACGATAAGATTTCAAATAAAAATAAGAAAGACTGGGAAAACTTTGTTAATAGCAAAGAAAAGTTACCTAATAAAGATTTTCAATTTAAAATTAAGAAAACTAAAAAAATAAGATCTATAGATTTGCATGGATATACTTTGGATGGAGCCAATAAGACTATAGAAGATTTTATAAATAAAGCTTATGTAGACAATGTTTATAAATTAATTGTTGTAACTGGAAAAGGGCTTCATTCTGAGAATGAAAAAGATCCGTATGTTTCCAAGGACCTTGGTATTTTAAAGTATTCAGTCCCAGAATTTATTTCAAATAATAGTGTTTTAATGAGTAAAATTAATGAAATTACTGATGCCAAAATAGAGGATGGCGGTGGAGGAGCGTTTTATATTTTTTTAAAAAAAAATAAATTTATAAAATAAATTTTGATAGATCTGTATCTTTTACTAAGGTATCTAAATTTTTATTAATATAGTCTTTATTAATAACTATTTTTTCTCCCGCTCTGTCAGTGGCAGTAAAACTTATTTCATCTAAAATTTTTTCAATTATAGTATGCAATCTTCTAGCTCCAATATTTTCAACAGTAGCATTTACCTCTGAAGCTATATTGGCAATGGCATCAATACCATCATCTGAAAATTCAAGATCAACATTTTCAGTTTTCAAAAGGGCCACATATTGTTTTATCAAACTAAAATCAGGCTCTCTTAAAATTCTTTTAAAGTCTTCACTTGTTAATGCTTCTAACTCAACTCTAATAGGCAATCTTCCTTGTAGTTCTGGTAGTAAATCAGATGGTTTTGCAAGTTGAAATGCTCCAGAAGCTATAAATAAAATATGATCTGTTTTTATTGGACCATGTTTTGTATTTACAGTTGTTCCCTCAATTAAGGGTAACAAGTCTCTTTGAACGCCTTCTCTCGAAACATCTCCCCCAACCCTGTCAGTTCTTGCTGAAATTTTGTCTATTTCGTCCAAGAAAACTATTCCATTATTTTCGGTTGAAAGTTTCGCTGCTTTAATGATTTTATCTTGCTCAATTAATTTATCAGACTCGTCATTAATTAAAATCTCATGAGATTCTTTTACTGTCATTTTTTTCTTCTTTTCTTTATTTCCCATTGATTTGCCAATCATTTCACCAATGTTGATCATGCCAACATTTGCACCGGGCATTCCAGGGATTTCAAAAGAAGCACCACCAGAACCAGAGTCACTAACAGCTATTTCAATTTCATTATCATCTAAATCACCATTTCTTAATCTTTTTCTAAAACTTTCTCTTGTTGCTAGACTTGCTTTTTTTCCAACTAATGCATCTAAAACTTTTTCCTCTGCTGCCTTTTGTGCTTGAGCAAAAACTTCTTTTCTTTTTTTTACTTTTTCCATTGAGATTGCAATTTCAATTAAATCTCTAACTATCTGTTCAACATCCCTTCCAACGTAACCAACTTCTGTAAATCTGGTAGCTTCTACCTTAACAAAAGGGGCCTCAGCAAGTTTTGACAATCTTCTAGAAATTTCAGTTTTACCAACACCAGTGGGCCCTATCATTAAAATATTTTTTGGCAAAACTTCATTTTTCATTTCACCTTTTAGAGCTTGTCTTCTCCATCTATTTCTTAAAGCAACCGCAACAGCTCTTTTTGCTTTATTTTGTCCAACAACAAATCTATCTAGTTCTGAAACTATTTCTCTTGGAGATAAAGAACTCACTAAAGAAGCTTCTTCTTTTTGATTTTTATCTTTTGGATGAAGTTGAGTTACGTTTGAATTATCCATTATATTTTTTCAATTTTAACATTTTCGTTTGTGAAAACACATATTTCTGCAGCAACTTTTATTGCTTTTTTAGCAACCTCCTCAGCTGACATGTTACCTTCCATTAAAACTTTTCCTGCAGCAAGTGCATAATTACCACCGGAACCTATTCCAATAACATCTCCTTCAGGCTCTAGCACATCACCAGTTCCAGAAATAATATAGCTGTTGTTTTTATCACCAACAGCCATTAGCGCTTCTAATCTTCGTAAATATTTATCTGTTCTCCAATCTTTCGCTAATTCAACAGCAGCTCTAGATAAGTTTCCTGCATGTTTTTCTAATTTACCTTCTAATCTTTCGAATAACGTTAATGCGTCAGCAGTTGATCCTGCAAACCCAGCTACCACATCCCTTTTTTCAATTTTTCTGACTTTAGAAGCGGTGCTTTTAACAACAGTATTTCCCATACTGACTTGTCCATCACCAGCAACTACTACTTCATTATTTTTTCTAACTAGTACAATTGTTGTCATAACTAATAAATGGTAACTATTTTTGATACTTCAAGTGTTCAGACTGATATTGATATAGTAGGATTATGTATGTATACCATTAAAAATATATGGTTAGAAAAGGAAAAGTATCTCGAAAAACAAAAGAAACTAGCATCAATGTTGAAGTAAATATTGATGGTAAAGGTAAGTACCAAATTGACACTGGTATAGGCTTTTTAGATCACATGCTTGAGCAGCTATCAAAGCATTCTTTAATAGATTTAAAAGTTAAAGCGAAAGGAGATACTCATATCGATCTTCACCACACAACAGAAGATACAGGTATTGCAATTGGTGAAGCTTTAAAGAAAGCTGCTAAAAAATTTGTAGGAATAAAAAGATATGCCCACACAGTAATTCCGATGGATGAAACATTAACAAGGGTTGCAATCGATGTTTCAAACAGACCTTATTTGATTTGGAAAGTAAAATTAAAAGTTGAAAAGCTTGGAGAAATGGACACAGAACTATTCAAAGAATGGTTCCAGGCATTTTCTCAATCTGCTGGTGTTACTATGCATGTTGAAAATATTTATGGCGATAATAGCCACCATATTATTGAGTCTTGTTATAAAGCATTAGCAAGATCATTAAGAGCTGCACTCGAGATGGATCCAAGAAACAAAAAAAGCATTCCATCCACTAAAGGCTCATTATAAGTTTAATGAACATAACAATTGTTGATTATAATTCGGGCAATATAAGCTCGGTAATAAACTCCTTTAAGGAGGTTGCTAAAGATAAAGTAAATATCCAAGTAACGTCGGATTTAAATAAGATCAAGTCCTCAGATAAAATTGTTTTACCAGGGCAGGGCTCGTTTAAAAGTTGTGTTGATGCACTAAATAATATCAATGGTTTAGTTGATACATTAAATGACTTTGCGATAAGTAATAAAAAGCCTCTTCTTGGGATTTGTGTTGGATTACAAATGTTTGCAGACATTGGATATGAGGAAACAGAAACCAAAGGCCTTGCTTGGATATCCGGCAAGGTATCAAAAATAGATAACCAAAATGGAAAGTTTAAACTTCCTCACATTGGTTGGAATCAAATTAACATCGTTAAAGATAGTAAAATTTTTAAAGATATAAAAAATAATTCTCACATGTATTTTGTTCATAGCTATGAATTTATTCCTGAAGATAAAAGTGTAATTTCAGCAACAACAGATTATTCATCAAATGTTGTTTGTTCAGTTGAGAAAGAAAATATTTTTGGAACACAATTTCACCCTGAAAAGAGTGATAAAATTGGATTACAAATAATTAATAATTTTATAAATTTATAAAATGAGATTTTTTTCGTTTATTTTGCTCTTTAGCTTAATTTTATTTAGCTCAAGTTTTGCTAAAATTCTTAATATAGAAAATAAAATTCAAATTGATGTACCAGCTAGTCACAAATTTATAAAGTATGACAATGAAGAAGTAAAAAATAGCATTGAAGAAATTGTTCAGGATTATGATGGAATGGAAATAGATCTTTATTTAGTAGGGCCAAAAAAATATGTTGATTTAGAGAAAGCAATTTTAGATGGAGAAGACCCAATGGATAATGAATATGTTCGATCAATAATGAACAAATTGGAGAGAAAAAATTTCAAAGACGAGGTTCGAGCTGGAAAATGGATGGTTTCCGAAGCAAAGAAAATCATGAAAAAAGAAAAAATAGACTTTATTACTTATGCGCTCGTATCTAATCAAAGTTGGATTAAAATATCTGCAGAGGAGGGAGGTGACTTGGGAGATATGATTAATGATCTTCAGACTATGGATAATCGAGAACTTAATGAGGCAACAAAAGAAATTAGAAAAGAAATTACTAAATTATCAGGAAATAATAAAAGCATACTTGTAAATGAGTCAATGACTATAAATCTTAGTAAATTTGATATAGCCAAAAATGAAAACGATGAATTATTTTTAAAAAGCAACGGTAAATTAATAATGATTTTTGGAGCAATAAAATTAGATGTAATGCTTAATGTTTTTATTGCTGAACACAAAAGTAAAACTTATGCATTTATATCTGCGTGTTATGTCGACTGCTCTAAATTTAATAGTAAATTCAATAATATGATTAAGCCAGTTTTTTCTACGATTAAAAAAACTGTAAAAACCAAAACTACCAACTCATCAAATAATGATTTGATAGAACAATTAGAACAGTTAAATAGTTTATTTAAATCTGGAGTGCTTACAAAGGAAGAATTTGAAAAGGCTAAGAAAAAAATTCTGAATTAGATGAAAATATTTCCTGCGATAGATATTAAAGATAAAAAGTGTGTAAGGTTAGTCAAAGGAGATTTTGAAAACAAAACTGAGTATGAAATGTCCCCAGTCGAACAAGCTGGAAAATACAAGAATCATGGTTTTAAAAACCTACATATAGTTGACTTAGATGGCGCTTTAACTGGCGAAACAGTAAATTTGGATATTATTCATGAAATAGTAAAAAAATTTGATCTTAAAATTGAAATTGGTGGAGGTATTAGAAACTTTGAAAGTATTCAGAAATATACGGACGTTGGTGTTGAAAAAGTTATTTTAGGAAGCGCAGCTATAAAAGATAAAAATTTTTTAAAAGAAGCTTGTAAAAAATTTCCAAATAAAATTGCCTTAGGTTTAGATGCTAAAGATGGTTATTTATCTGTCTCTGGTTGGAAAGAAAATTCAAATCATTTGACTTTAGATTATTTAAAAGAAGTTAATGATTATGGTGCAAGTAGGTTGATTTATACTGATATTAATAGAGATGGGATGAAGCAAAGTCCTAATTTTGATGAGACATCAAAAGTTGCAGACACTTCTAATTGTCCTGTCATTATATCCGGTGGGGTTTCATCAATTGAAGACATTAAAAAAGCTAAACAAATAAACAATAAAAATATTGAGGGTATTATAGTTGGAAAAGCTATCTATGATGGTGATATTAAATTAGACGAATTAGTGAGAGAATTAGATGCTTAAAAATAGAATTATACCATGTTTAGACGTTAAAAATGGACGTGTTGTAAAAGGAATTAACTTTGTTGATCTGCAGGATGCAGGTGATCCTGTCGAACAAGCTAAAATTTATTCTGATGGTGGAGCAGATGAAATTTGTTTTTTAGATATTACTGCATCAAATGAAAATAGAGATACAATTTACGATGTAGTAGAGAAAACGTCGAAGAAATGTTTTGTTCCTTTGACAGTTGGAGGTGGTGTTAGAAGTGTTGAGGATATCAATAAACTTCTGAACTGTGGGGCAGACAAAGTATCAATCAATACTGCTGCAGTTCAAAATCCAGAAGTAGTAATAGAAAGTTCCAAAAAATTTGGGTCACAATGTATTGTGGTAGCGATAGATGCTAAAAAAAATGGGGACAAATGGGAAATATTTACTCATGGTGGAAGAAACAATACTGGAATTGATGCCATAGAATTTGCAAAAAAAATGGAAGATTGTGGAGCAGGCGAGCTTCTAGTTACTTCTATGGATCGGGATGGTACCCAAGTTGGTTATGATATAGGGCTTATGTCTAAGATATCTTCTATGGTAAATATTCCAGTCATTGCTTCAGGCGGAGTAGGAAATCTAGATCATTTAGTTGATGGAATTAAATTAGGAAATGCAAGTGCAGTTTTAGCAGCATCAATATTTCACTACGGCAAACATTCAGTAAAAGAAGCTAAGGAGTATTTGGATTCTAAAGGAATTCCTGTTAGGATTTAGTATGCTTAAGACATTAGAAAACTTAATAAAACTTGCAAGAGAGAGAAAATTTTCACCTGTTGAAGGTTCGTACACTAATAAGCTGCTTACAGATAAATCATTAAGTAAAGCAAAAGTTTTAGAAGAAATTGATGAATTAATTGAAGCTGTAGAGAAAAATTCTAATAAAATTCATGAAGCAGCAGATGTATTTTACCATTTACTAATGTATTTAGAGGCTAATGATGTAAAAATTGAAGAAGTAATGTCAGAGCTAGAAAAAAGAAAAAAATGAGTTACGACGATAATAATATTTTTGCAAAAATTTTACGTGGAGAGATTCCTTGTAATAAAATTTATGAGGACGATTTTGTCTTGTCATTTCATGACATTAATCCTCAAAAAAAAATTCATGCATTAGTTATTCCCAAAGGAAAATATGTTGACTTAGATGATTTTAGTTTAAATGCTTCTTCTGAGGAAATGGTTGGTTTGTTAAAAGGTATTAATATAGTTGCGAAAAAGCTTGGTATTTCAAGTGAAGTAGGCAAAGGCTATAGAGCTTTAGCAAACATTAGTGATCACGGTGGTCAAGAGGTGCCTCACTTGCATTTCCATTTATTTGGAGGAGAACGAGTTGGGAAAATGGTGGAGTGACAGAAGAAGTTAAAAGAAACTATTTAGAAATTAATTCACTTCAAGATCTAATCGGGGGAAACAAACCATCTGAAGATTATTCTTTAAGTTTAATAAATCCAATTAATTTTCAATTAAATAAATTTTTTTATAAAAACATTGGTAAAAAACATAAGTGGGTAGATAGACTTACTTGGTCAGAAGAAAAATGGATTAATTATGTTTCTTCTAAAAATGTTAATTCATATGTTTTTAAACATAAAGATGATTTAGTAGGTTTTTTTGAATTAATTTTTCATCCAGAAAATAATGAGACAGAAATTGCATATTTTGGAATTTTAGAAGAATATCAAAATAAAAAATTAGGATCCTTTTTATTGTCAGAAGCTATTAAAAAATCCTTTTTAAAGAATACCAAACGAGTTTGGGTGCATACTTGTTCTTTAGATCACAAAAATGCTTTAAGTAATTATATTTCAAGAGGTATGAAAATATTTAAAACTGAAATATTAAATATTTAATTTTGAGTAGGTAAATTAAATAAATTCTTAGACAGCACCCTATTTTTTCTTATAGATGAAAGAAAGGTAATGTTAAAATTTTGATACATGTCTGTGTTTTGCCAACCTATTAAATCATACGTTTGTTTGTCAAAAAATATACTTATCTCGTTATTATTTTCAAAAATTGTAAAATTAATTAGATTATTGTCGATTGTTCTTTCTTTTAAAGATTTAATTTTATTGATTAGAATATTTTTATCCAAAATAACATTTAAGGGTGTTTTTTCTAAGGGATAACGATAATAGCTTGTAATAGTTTTAACAACTAAAGATTTTCCATTTGAAACTAAAATTTTATTGTTACTTCTTGCATATTCACAAAAAATTTTCTTTGGATATTCTATTGTACAATTACCATTCTCTATTTTACCATTAACATTTTGTTCAAATTTAAAATCTAAATTTTTTGTATTTTTAAGGTTTTGAATAATTTTTTCTTTTATTTCTGCATTTGAATTAAATGTTAAAACAAAGAAGATTATAATTAAATACAATTTTAACATCAGAGAACATCTCTTTTACCAACGTGATTGGCCTTGCTAACAATTCCATCTGCTTCCATCATATCAATTATTCTCGCAGCTCTGTTATAACCAATTTGGAGTTTCCTTTGTAAAAAAGAAGTGGAAGCTTTTCCCTCTGATCTTATAATTTCTAAAGCTTGTTGATAGAGTTCGTCTTTATCGCCTAGATTTTGGTTTTCTCCCATCTCCTTTTCATCTGCAAAATTTAAAATTTCATCAACATAATCAGGTTCAGCCTGTGATCTTAAAAAATTGTTTATTTGTTCAATTTCATCATCTGAAACGAAAGGAGCATGAATTCTTACTATTCGATTAGCAGAAGACATATATAGCATATCTCCTTTTCCTAATAATTGCTCTGCTCCTTGCTCACCTAAAATTGTTCTACTATCTATTTTTGAAGTAACCTGAAATGATATTCTTGTTGGAAAATTTGCTTTAATTGTTCCTGTAATTACATCAACACTAGGTCTTTGAGTGGCCATAATAATGTGAATCCCTGCTGCTCTTGCCATTTGTGATAATTTTTGGATATAGCTTTCAATTTCTTTACCTGCTACCAACATTAAATCCGACATTTCATCAACTACAACAACGATATAGGGCATTGGAAGTTTATGTTTTGTGTTATAGCCATCGATATTTCTGACTCCTTCTTTAGTCATAAGCCTATATCGACTTTCCATTTCCTTAACCACCCAACCAAGAACAGACGCAGCTTTTTTAGCCTCTGTTATTACTGGACACAATAAATGTGGAATTCCTTCATATGTTGAAAGCTCAAGCATTTTTGGATCTATTAAGATAAATTTACATTTTTCAGGAGTATGTCGATAGAGAAGTGATAAAATAATAGTATTGATGCAAACAGATTTACCTGATCCTGTAGTACCTGCGATAAGTAGATGAGGCATTGATGATAGATCTCCGACTATAGGTTTACCAGAAATACTTTTTCCTAATGCGATCGGCAATTTAATGTCTCTTTTTTTAAAATCAGGATTGTTTAAAATTTCGCTTAAATAAACATTTTCTCTTACATTGTTTGGCAGTTCAATGCCAACAGTGTTGCTTCCTGGTATTGTAGCTATTCTCGCAGACTCTGAACTGGTATTTCTCGCAATGTCATCAGATAAATTAATTATTTTTGAGACCTTGACACCAGCTGCTGGCTCAAATTCATTTAAAGTTACTACAGGTCCATGGCTTACTTTCTTGATATTGCCATTTACACCAAAGTCTAAGAGAATTTTTTCTAGAAATTCTGGATCTTGTGTTTCACTTTTTTCAAGATTTCCTCTCTCTTTTTTAGAAGGAATTTTCAATAAATTAAAGTCCGGTAATTTAAATTTA
>CACJHS010000012.1 GCA_902593235.1 uncultured Pelagibacteraceae bacterium | reverse complement strand
TTTATTATCTTTTGCAAATTTTGAAAGAATCCTTGCAGACATTATAGCATCCTCTCCAAATGCTACTGCAGTAGGACCGGTAAATAAATTTGATATATCTTTACACTTAGTTTTTTCTAAGGCTAATTTTGTAATTCTGTTTTTTGTTATTTTAAAGATAATTCCATGCTCTCTCATTTTTGCTCTCAATTCATCTAATTGAGTCATAGTTAATCCTTGGTAATGGGTAACCATAACAGCTTTACTATTCTCAAACTTGCTGGTCATTTCTTCAATATAATTTTTCTTTTGTTCTTTGTTCATCATAACTATATCGATTTCCCTAGTTTAACTTTATATGAAACACCCATTGTTGAAGTAGCGAAAACACTTCTAATTAAATCACCTTTTAAAGTGTTGTTTGATTTCTCTTTTTCTAAAGCATCTAAAATTGCATTATAATTTTTTAGCAATTGATCATCACTAAAAGATTTTTTACCAAAACTAACCCCAATATTTCCATCTTTATCATTTCTAATTTCTACTTGACCAGATTTAGCATTAGTTACAGCTTCTTTAATATTTTCAGAAACTGAACCAAGTTTAGGATTGGGCATTAAACCTTTTGGTCCTAAAACTTTTCCTAATTTAGAAAGTTTAATCATCATTCCTGGTGTACAAATTAATTTTTCAAAGTTTAATTCTCCACCTTTAATTCTTTCAACAAATTCATCACCACCAACAATATCTGCTCCAGCATCTTTTGCATCTTGTGCTTTATTGTCTTCGCATACTACAGCAACTTTAACTTTCTTACCTGTTCCACCAGGTAAATTAACAACTGTTCTGATATTAACTTCACTTTTCTTTTGTTTGTTGTTTATTTGAAAACTTAAATCAAATGACTCGTCAAATTTAGTTGTACTGTTTTTCTTTAGTTCTGGTAACAACTTTTCTATAGGCTCCGCGCTCAAGTCTTTTGTTTTTTCAGGTAATTTTTTGTATCTTTTTGATGCCATTATTCTTTTACCTCTATACCCATTGATCTAGCTGATCCTGCAATTATTTTTATAGCTTCTTCAATGTCGTGGGCATTTAAATCATTCATTTTTTCTTTAGCTATACTCTCTAATTGTTTTTTAGAAATTGAAGCAACAATATTTCTTCCAGGTTCTTTAGATCCACCTTTAAGTTTTACGGCTTCTTTTATATAAAAAGATGCAGGTGGTGATTTAATTTTAAAATCAAATTTTTTATCTTTATAGACTGTAATTTCAACAGGAACAGGTTTTCCTGCCATTGACTTGGTTTTGTCGTTAAAAGCTTTACAAAACTCCATGATATTTACACCACGTTGACCTAATGCAGGGCCTACAGGTGGAGCTGGATTAGCTTGACCGCCTTTAATTTGTAGTTTTATAAATCCACTAATTTCTTTTGCCATTAACTTACCTTCTCAACCTGATTATATTCTAAATCTACTGGTGTAGGACGACCAAATATAGAAACTGACACCTTAAGTCTAGCTTTTTCTTCATCAATTCCTTCAATCATTCCAGTAAATGAAGCAAATGGGCCATCTACAACCTGAACTTTTTCACCTACACTGTAATCTACGCCAGATTTTGGCTGAGCAACACCATCTTTAATCTGACCTAAAATCTTCTCTACTTCTTTATCTGAAACAGGAACAGGAATACCTTTTGTGCCCAAGAAACCACTGACCCTCTTTATATTTTTAATCATGTGATAAATATTATTGTCCATCTCACTTTTAATTAATACATATCCGGGAAAGTATTTCTTTTTTCTTTGAATTCTTTTACCTCTTTTAACCTCTGTAACATCATGAGTAGGCACAATAATTTCTTCAAACTTATCAGCAATTTTAGCTTTATCTGCCTCCTCTTTAATTAAAGAGGCTACTTTATTCTCAAAACTAGAATGAGACTGAACAATGTACCAATTTTTCATTAAATACTCACTTTAAGTAAAAGTTCTAAAAAAAATTTTAAAACCTGATCTAAAAGAAGAAAAAATAAAGACATAACAACAGCCATAACAAAAACCATTAAAGCACCTTGCAATGTTTCTTTCCAAGTTGGCCAGGTAACTTTAAAAGCCTCTTGTTTGACTTCTTGTATAAATTTAATCGGGTTTCTCATAATTCATAAGCTCAAATTGGCAGGAGCGGAGGGACTCGAACCCTCAGCCTCCGGTTTTGGAGACCGGCGCTCTACCAATTGAGCTACACTCCTATTTATAGAGTTACTCTATAATTTTAGTTACTACTCCTGCTCCAACAGTTCTTCCACCTTCTCTAATAGCAAAGTTTAATTTTTCTGCCATAGCAATTGGTGTAATAAGTTTAACAGTAAATTTAGCATCATCACCTGGCATAACCATTTCAGTACCAGCTGGTAATTCTACTTCACCTGTAACGTCTGTTGTTCTAAAATAAAACTGTGGTCTGTACTTGGTAAAGAATGGAGTATGTCTTCCACCTTCGTCTTTTTTAAGCACATACGCTTGAGCCTCAAATTTAGTGTGTGGAGTAATTGAACCAGGCTTACAAAGAACTTGACCTCTTTCGATATCAGTTCTTTCAATACCTCTCAATAAAATTCCAACGTTATCACCAGCTTCACCAGAATCTAAAAGTTTTCTAAACATTTCAACTCCAGTACAAACTGATTTTTTAGTTTCTCTAATTCCAACTATTTCAACTTCCTCACCAGTTTTAATTACACCGGACTCAACTCTTCCGGTTGCAACTGTTCCTCTTCCAGAAATTGAGAATACGTCCTCAACTGGCATCAAGAATGGTTTATCAACTTCTCTAGCTGGCTGTGGAATATGTTCATCAACAGCTTTCATTAATTCTAAAATTGAATTTTTTCCAATTTCATCATCTCTACCTTCAACTGCTGCTAAAGCTGAACCTTTAACGATTGGTGTTTTATCACCTGGATATTTATATGAAGTTAAAAGTTCTCTAATTTCCTCTTCAACAAGTTCAATCATTTCTTTATCATCAACTTGATCTACTTTGTTTAAGTAAACAACAATTGCGGGAATACCGACTTGTCTTCCTAAAAGAATATGTTCTCTTGTTTGTGGCATTGGACCATCAGCTGCATTAACAACTAAAATTGCTCCATCCATTTGTGCAGCACCAGTGATCATATTTTTAACATAGTCAGCGTGACCAGGACAGTCTACATGAGCATAGTGTCTTTTTTCAGTTTCATACTCAACGTGAGCTGTTGAAATTGTTATACCTCTCTCTTTTTCTTCAGGTGCTTTATCAATTTGATCATAAGCAACTGCAGTTCCACCACCCGCTTGTGCTAATACATTTGTAATCGCGGCAGTAAGAGTTGTTTTACCATGGTCGACATGACCAATAGTCCCAATGTTACAGTGGGGTTTATTTCTTACAAACTTTTCTTTTGACATTACGTTTTTACCTCAGTTTATTTGTTTTCATTTTCAATTTTATTTTCTTGGAGCGGGTAAAGGGAATCGAACCCTTACATCCAGCTTGGAAGGCTAGCGTTCTACCATTGAACTACACCCGCACAACCCCAAGAGTAACACTCCATGTTATCTAAAATTTATTAAATGGTGGAGGGGGAAAGATTCGAACTTTCGAAGACCGAAGTCAACGGGTTTACAGCCCGCCCCATTTGACCGCTCTGGAACCCCTCCTTTGGGGAAGTGTCCCCTTGTTCAATAAAGCTTCAAATAACAAGCGTTTTATATATTTTATTTATGCAAATGCAACACGTGATTTAATAGAAAAATATTAAAAAAACCGTATAAAACAGATACTAATTTATGAATAAATCATCGTTTTTCATTGTTGGTCAACACGCAGTTATTGAGGCTCTTAGAAACCCTAAAAGAAAGGTTTTAAGAGTATTTTTAACGGAGGAGTCTAAAAAAAATATTCATAGAAAAAACCCAAATAAAAACATTTTAGAGCATGTCAAAGTTTACTTTAAATCTAAAAAAGAATTAGACAAATATACTTCTAAAGAACAATTAATGCATAATGGTTATGTTGCAGAGATTGAACATTTGGATCAACCAGATCTAAAACAATTTATAAAAGATAAAAATAATTTAACATTTGTCTGTCTTGATGAGGTTACTGATCCAAGAAATATTGGTTCATTAATCAGGAGTGCTGCATCATTTGATATTGATGGATTGATAATCAAAGAAAGACATTTTCCACGTGATAGTAAGTTGATGTATAAATCAGCCAGTGGATGCATGGAACACGTAAATATATTCCAAGTATCTAATATTAATTCCACTTTAAAAAATTTAAAAGAAAAAAATTTCTGGGTTTATGGTTTTGATGCAAAAGGTCAAAAAGATTTTACAGACATAAAATGGGAAGGAAATAACATTCTTTTATTTGGATCAGAAGGATTTGGTATGAGACAGCATACAGGTAAATATGCAGATTTTTTTGTTAAAATTAATATTAATGAAGATATAGAAAGTTTAAATATCTCAAATAGTGCTGCAATAGTGTTTCATCACCTTAGTTATATAAAAAAAAAGAGTTGATTATTTATCAAATAATTAATAATTATTGCGCATGCCCTTGTAGCTCAGCTGGTAGAGCAATTGATTTGTAATCAAAACTTTTTGGAAATTATCCTTAATAAATAATATTTAAATGAACTATGGTATAGTTAAGGTATAGATCAAAATAACAAATTTAGAAAAATTATTTTAAATTGATAACTTAAATATAACCTGACTGTAATGCTCTATACCACCAACCAATTGATTCTTTAACTATTTCCAATATTTTTGAAAATCTTTTATTTTTTCTTTAGTTATATTTTTAAAAACCCAAACTTTAGTATTGTATTGATTGGTTACTCTATCAAAACTTATATTTGATTTATTTAAGCATTCAATAAAATGAAGGCCTTTCTTTCTTCTACCTTCAGGTTTGTGAACACCATCTCCACCTTGATTTTTGTCATATTTATTTGTTGAAGTCGTCCCTCTTTTTAGAAGCAAACTAATATATTGTTTCGTACCAACTCCAGTAATTTTTCCAAATTCTTCTGTGCTAACCAATCCTTCGCCTAAATTATATTCCCTCTCATAATTTCCAGAGCCTACAAATTGTTTTTCTTTAATACTTAAAAGTTCTGATTTAGTTTTTGCTTTAAAAATTTTTCCAGTTGAAGTTTGCTTCCAACACCATAATTCCTCAGTAATACTATAATAAAAACTATTTTGATCGTATCTTTCCATGAAATTTATTCTATTTCGCTTAACCATTTGGGCCAAGATCTTGAATTTAAATCTCTTTTAAGTTTGAACTCCTTAATTATTATTCTTATTATTTCTGTTTTTTGATAGCCTTCTTTAAAAAGCTCTTTAGCTCTTTTAATTTTAGCATTTTTTAGTTGTTGAACTTCAGGATTAAATTGAACTAAGTTTGATTGATCTCCTCCAACATTTCCTATCGCCCTTTTATTTCCCTGCATTGATAAAGCTCTTTTCTCCTCCAGAATTTTAGTAAGTTTTTTTCTTTTTTTAAGAGCCTCTTCAGCCAGAGATTTACTATTGAAGATTTGTAATCCTCTAAACTCCATTGGTATATTGCTATTCTTCGATTGAGGGGTGGAAAATAAAATTTTATATTTTCCATTTGGATTATTTTTATCTACAGGTCTTATTTTATTATGATTACTCATCGTCATCACCTCTAACCTTTTTAAGCATTTGTATTTCGGTTTCGATCATCTCAAACTTATGTCGATCGCATCTATAAATAAAATACTTGATTGTATTATATGGAAGAAAATAAAGTTTTAAAATTAGATTTAATATTGGCTTATTTTCATAAAATTTTCTTTTTGCCTGAATCTGAAGATCTCTGTGAGTTAAAAGCCACCCAAGATAATTTTTCCATAAAATTCTATTTTCTAGCCTCTCTTTTATAATTTCATCTAAATTATTTCTCATTGTTTGGCTCCTCTAAATTAATTTGTTTTTTTGTAAAATTACAAAAATTGCATTCCACATTAAGGTCTGGAGCTTTATTTTTTTCTAATAAATCAATTAAACTTGTTATGTAATTAAAAAAATCTTCCACATTTCTTTTTAAAGCTGAATAAGATGTTTTCATTTTAAAATCACAATTTTGATCATTATGTCCAGTAATCTCCTCAGGATAAAATTGAAGTATGCCCATATGGGTTATTGGATTTAACTTGGGTGTGGGTGCTGTTTTTGTTGCACCTGGATTAGTAAAAATTTGTGCGTAAGCCTCTAGCTGATATCTATAATTTTCGGCCTTGTCGCTACTAATATTGGTTGTTTTAAAATCAATAATTCCATAACTATTGTCTTTAAACTTTACAACAATGTCTGGATTACCACCTAGTTTAAATTTACGATTTTTATTATCTACCAATCCATTAGAAACTATTTTACCTGGTAGTTCATTACTATCCATTATAGTCCCACTGGGTAAATTGGCCCCCCAACTTTTTGTGTCAGTATTTTTGTAATATGGTTTCTGTACAGCATCAAAACTAGAAAAAACAGGTGGAGGCCTGTCTCCAGCATTAATTTTATAATGCTTGGATATATAAAAACATCTAGGGCACTTTTTAGCTTTATAATCCAGTTCTGAAGGTGAAAATAAATATTCTTTTTCTATCATTAATAAACCTCCGATACATATCTTACTAATTCAGGTTTAGTTTGTGATTCACCTATAATTTTTATAGTTTCATTTACTTCCATATAAACTCTATAAAAAAGTTTTCCTTCACCATGATCATGTACCTCTTCGACCCTAATTTCATGTATTTTATCCATTAGTTTAACCTCCCTTGATGTTCATTCGAATAATGTTCATCTTCTAAGCACTTATTATTTACTAAAATCCTAACAACTTGTGCTCTTGATAGGGTTACACCAGGGTTTAGTGATATCGATAGTTCTTCAATTTTTTTGTAGCAGTCATGATCAATAGCTACAGATTTATACTTTGTTTTGTCTGTCATATCTATCTTTCCGAACTATGGGATCGCAAAAGATAAAATTTTTCTTACTGACTTTATACATATATTTACCTCATTGAACCGTAGTCCATTGGTTAATTTACAGGCAAATTTTTTATTGGGTCAGAGTACTTTCTAGCGTTAGAAGAGAACACTTACGCTCAGGTATAAAACCCCAAGTTCCCCCACTAGAATGAAACGCAATTAACTCTGGAAGTTACAAATACATACTTTATCAAGTCAGTAAATTTTATATGTATATGTAACTTCCAAACAATTAAAAAATTCACTTAAACAGAATATAATGATTCTTTGTAAATTTTTCAATTGTAAAAAAAAACTTTCCGTTAAACCATTTAACTTTTTCAATTTTCAGGGCTCTGCTCTATCCTATACTTTTTAAAACTTTCCGTTAAACCATTTAACTTTTTCAATTTTCAGGGCTCTGCTCTATCCTATACTTTTTAAAACTTTCCGTTAAACCATTTAACTTTTTCAATTTTCAGGGCTCTGCTCTATCCTATACTTTTTAAAACTTTCCGTTAAACCATTTAACTTTTTCAATTTTCAGGGCTCTGCTCTACCCTATACTTTTTAAAACTTTCCGTTAAACCATTTAACTTTTTCGATTAGGGCTATGCTCTGGAACTAAAAGTAAAATTAGATTAAAATTAATTATGAATAATGGTGAAAAAAATGAAATTCTTTTTAAAGTTTACCTGTGTTATCTTAAAAAAACCAATAACCATAATTCTCCTTTTGGTAAGATTAAAAAATTAGGTTTTGACAATATTGAATATAATGAAATTGATGAGAATATTGATTTTTCAGAGCTAGATGATGAGATTTTTTTAGAAAAAATTTCTAAAAGTCTAGGGATTGAAAAATCATCACCAAGAAATAAAGCAGATATATTTATTAATAATATTGCTTACTCAGTAAAGTATATGACAGCTGGACCGCCTTCTATTACTAATCATACAAACAGAAAAGGTTTTGTAAGAATAGCAAAACAATTAAAAATTAATATCAAAGACTTAGATAAATTAATTACAAAATACTGGGATTTGCGAATTAATAATAAAATTTCTGAAGATTGTTATAATGATAACCCTCTGTCTCCTTTTAAAAATAACAAAGAAATTTTAAGACCTTATTTGGAATATTTTTGTTTTACAGGAACTGGATCCTCAGACTCTAAGTACCCAGCTGAAAATTTAATTAAATTTAGTAAATATAATGACCCTTCAACATGGAAAATTTTTTCAAAAGAGGAAACTATTGATGAAATATGGGATGGACTTGGCTTTTGTATGAGAGGAGGAAAAGGTATGCCAAAGAATTTCAATAGCAGTAAAGATAAGAAAATTATTGAACCATGGACAAAATACAGTTCAAAAAAGTATAGAGGTGCTTTATCTGTTAGATATAAATCCAAATAGTTATTTTGAGTATAAAGACAAATGACTTTCGATTTCTTTACCTATAGCTTTTACAACATTAACTGCAACTGAGTTTCCTAATTGCTTCATAGCTTGATTTTCTGATACTGGCATTTTAAATGATTTGGGGAATCCCATCATTTGACGACCTTGCTCTGAATTAATACGGACAACTTTTTTATCTACGATATAACCGTCCCAATTTCTTCTATCATTAATTGGTGATCTTCCTCCACCTACCCTTAATGTAAATCCAACTTTTCTCTCTTTTTTTCCAGATAAATCTGTTGAAACAAATCCTCCAAAAATATCTGAAACTGTCTTTTTTAAAGCTATCTCTCTAGGAAATGTAAAGCTTAGCTCTTTAAACATATTTTTTAAAGACGGCTTATAAAATCCAACCATATAAATTCTAGGCCTGTGCTGTGGGAGACCGAAATCAGACGCTTTAATTACTTTATAATCAAATGTGTAATTTAAATTTTGAAGAGTTTTATAAATTGTTTTGAAAGTTCTACCTTGGTCATGATTTTTTAAATGTCTAACATTCTCAAGAAAAAATACCTTTGGTTTTTTAATCTTAATTATTTCCTCAATTGAAAAGAATAAGTTTCCATCTTTATTATCTTTAAATCCTTTTTTATGACCAGCTTGGGAAAATGGTTGACAAGGAAAACCTGCACACAAGATATCAAAATCAGGAATTTTTTTAAAATCAACTTTCCATATATCGCCAGCAAAAAGTTTTTTGTCTGACAGATATTTTTCATGAAAATTTGAAGCATAAGTTTTTCTTGCGAACTCATCAATTTCTGATGTGAAAACACATTTCATACCAAGAGATTTGAGCGCTAAATGAAAACCACCTATGCCAGCAAATAAATCGATAAACTTTAGATTCTTCATAATTATTACTCTAGGATAATAAGTAAATTTATAAAGATTAAAAAAAATATTAGACTATTTTTAATATTTGCGTTAGATAAGCGCCTATGCCCTTGTAGCTCAGCTGGTAGAGCAATTGATTTGTAATCAATAGGTCCGCGGTTCGAATCCGTGCGGGGGCACCATCACTCAATATAATCAACGTTTATTATTTTTGCTAAAACTAAATTAACTAATTTGGTAGCAATAAGTGTTACCATAGTGCTACCACTTTTGTAGACCAATCAAGTAGTCGTTATTTCCAATTAGCTCGGTGATAATCGTAATCTGAGATACGAATCTATATAGAGTAGCATTATAAAAAATTTAAACTTTACATTTATTTATTTATGTTTCTGTATAAGATATGTTAATTGATTTAATTAAATGTTGATAAAAAAACTTTTCAAAAAATTTTTTCATAATATTTTTTATTTAATTTATGGAAAAGTAAAAGTTGAAGAAAAAAAAAATAATAAATATTTGCAAAAAAGAAAAATAATTATATTTGATAATAAAAAAAAGTTTTTATACAATGTTTTTAAATGTAAAAACTCCCGTTTGTATACTGACAGAATTCAAGATACAGCAATAATACACAAAAATATTATTTTAAAAGAGCCATCTTTTCAATTAAGAGATAATAATTTTGATAAGGATATTAAAAAAAACATTGTTCTAGATATAGGAACACCAAGAATTCAAAAAAAATTAAATGGGAATGTGTTGAGTTTATTGACAGGTGGCGGTGGTAATAATAATTATTTTCATTGGCTATTTGATGTATTACCTAGATTGGCTTTGGTAAAAAAGTTTTACAAATTAAAAAATATAAATTTTTTTTTATGTCCAGATGTTAATAAGTGGCAACTAAGATCATTAAAACTACTAAGTATAAATAAACGTAAATGTCTATCAAGTGTTGATTACAGACATATAAAGGCAAAGAATATAATTTCGACAAGTCATCCCTGGATTTTTAATAATGTAAATAAAGATATTGAAAATTTACCAAAGTGGATTAGTTTATGGTTAAAAAATAGTTTTTTAAAATATAAATCAAAAAAAAAATTTCCTAAAAAAATTTATATTGATAGATCAGACTCAAAATCTAATTTAAATAAATTTAGAGGGATAAAGAATGAGAAAGAATTAGTAAATTTTTTAAAAAAAAAGGATTTCTTTTCATTCAAACTATCGGAGTTATCCATTGAAGAACAAATTAAACTTTTTAATAGTGCTGAAATAATAATTGGTCTTCATGGTGCTGGGTTAGCTAACTTAATTTGGTGTAATAAATCTACAAAAATTATTGAATTAAAGAGCAAAAATACAAATAAAATTTATGAAAATTTAGCTAAAGTAAATAAAATTAAATATATTGGTTTATCAAGCAAACTCGTAGAAGATCCAATCTATAATCATTATGGAATAATAGAGGTGAATATAAAAAAATTAAGCATGTACTTATAAATCATTTGGAGTTTTTTTTCTTAAATCAAAAAAAATATGTGGCTGACAAGTAAAGTTACAATATTTGCTAATCCAATACGAATAATATCTTTCCGCTAAAAAATCAAAAATACGAGTTTCGCCATAACCTTTAAGTTTTTTAACATCAAATATTTTATTGCATTTTTCAATCCAATCAAAAGTAGAAATACATAATGCAACAAAATATTTCTTTTTTATAATAAATATATTATTGGGATAGATTTCAGTTTTAGTAGTAATATAATTGTAAAAACCGGACTGTTCTTTTGTTTCTAGTAATGAAATTGATTTATCTAAACCATTATTTATATGAAATAAATCGAAATGAAACTTAACTGTTCTTTTTTCTTTGTTAAATATTGGTGATGGATTTTTGTACAGAAACTTATAGCCTTTTTTAATTATCTTACTTAACTTTATATTTTTAAAAGTTTGTGGGTAATTTAAAATTGCATCAAGATTAGGATTCGACACATCTCTTAACAAATTTTGTTTTAAATTGTCTTTGTTAATATATTTTTCATGATTAGATTTTAGCCAAAATCTTCTATAATGACAAATACCTATCCAATCATCATCATTTAAATTATTAATTTTGTTTTTCCATATCCAGTAAAAAACAGTTAAAGCTGCATAATTAACATTTTTATATGAAATATTTTCTCCAGTTGAGTCATTTTGCCAGTGATCAGGATATTTAATATCGTTACCACCAGCCCCAACTATTTCTAATTCTAAACTATCTAAAAAATTTACATAGTCATTATAAAATTCATTATCTCTTTTTTTATCAAGGTAAGAAATGCAGAACATGTTTATTTTATTCATTGAAATATAAATAAAATTTTTATTTAAGGTTTAATTATTAATCTACAAGTATAATCTACTCTATGCATCCAAATATTATTGTTATTTTTAAAAAAATTATCTACTGCAAGTTTTGCGCCTTTAAAATGACCATAATCATCAATTATTATTACACCACCACTTACAACTCTAGGATATAAAATTTCTAAACTTATTTTTATCGACTCATAAAAATCTGTATCTAATCTCAATAATGAAATTTTTTTCGGAATATTTAATTCATCAATTAAAGTATCTTCAACTTTACCTTTTATAAATTTAATTTTATTAGAATTATAATTACTAAATTTTTCTAAATTTTGCTTTACATTTTCTAAAGAAGAGTAGACAGGAATCTCATTTTTTTTTTTATATTCTTCATTTTTTTCCAACATACTTTTTCCTGATAAATCAAAATCGAATTTTGAAGGTTCAGGTTGTCCTTCATATGTATCGTAAGCATATACAAATTTGTTTATATTAAATTCATTAATAAAGTTGTTTATTATAACTAAGTTTGCTCCTTTAAAAACACCTGTTTCTACTATGTCTCCCTCAATATTGTTATTTTTAATATGCTTTAGTGATTGAGTCAGGCACCATTTGTTTGGTAACGAAGTTAAAGATATTTGGTCTAATTTATTGTATAAATTTATTTCATCATTAGAAGCTTCTACTATTAAATTTTCAACCTTCTTATTCCATCCGCTCTTTTTGATGATTTTATAATTAAAAAGGCTAAAAAAATTTTTAATTATTTTTTTTATCATTAACTAATTAATTTCTTTTCTTATTTGCTCAATTTTTATTTTTTTTTGTAAACTCCTGTTCTTATCATACAAAAGATTGAATTTGATTCTGCTTTTAGTTTTTACAGTAATTATTTTAGCATTTCTTACTTCAGAATTGTCTGCAACTGCACTTATTGGTCTTTTAGATGGATTTAAATTTTTAATAATTATTTGAGATTTATCATTAACAATTTTTCCCTTCCATCTTCTTGGTCTAAAAGCACTAATTGGAGATATTGATAATTTTTTTGAATGAAGGCTTAAGATAGGTCCGTGAACTGACAAATTATAGGCTGTACTTCCAGCTGGTGTTGAAATTAATACACCATCTGAAACTAGTTTTTTAATTATTTGTCTTGAACCTTTTTTGATAGATAATGAAGCTGCCTGTCTGCTTTGCCTAAGCACAGATACTTCATTTATTGCTATAGATCTCTTAATTTGATTATTTTTATTTTTAACAATCATTTCTAGTGGAGAAATTGAAACTAAATTTGCTTTAGATAAGTTTTTTAAAATATCTTTTGATGAGAATTTATTCATAAGAAAACCATAGTTTCCAGAATTTATCCCATAAAATTGTTTGTTTGGATTTTTATTCTTTTTTAGAGTTTGTAACATAAAGCCATCACCACCTATAACTATTATAAGGTTTTCTTTTTTAAACTGATTAGATTTTATTTTTTTTAATAATAAATTTTTAATTTTGTATGACTTTTTATTTTTATCAGAAATTATTTGAAGTTTACTCATTTAGTGGTGCCCTCGGCCAGACTCGAACTGGCACTCCGCAAGCGGCAAGGATTTTAAGTCCTTTGTGTCTACCAATTTCACCACGAGGGCATTAATGAATTTCATGAGTGTTTATGCTAATATTTATAATTGAACAAGTATAATAAGTAAAATTTTTTTATTTTAATATCTTGTTTACTAGTAAGTCCAAAATAGTCTTAAACCTGTTTCTGAAGTTGTGTTTCTTGGTTCCATAAAATTACCAGTCGTATCTAGCTTGGAGTCAGCTATATCCCAATAATCCATATAGATTTCATACCCAAAATTTTCATCTGAATAATACTTAGCATTCAATTTTATACCTGAGCCATCTTCTTGATCATTTGTAATATCAGAATAATTAGAACTGACATTGCTTAAATAACTTGTTTGCTGTCCATAAAGAAAATATAAATATTCTGCTCTTAGTTCCCATGAACCCTTTTCATAATTAATACCCAATGGCATATAAACATATCTTGATTCTCTGTCATATCCAGAATGTCCAGTTGAGGAAATTCTTAAACCACTTGCATTTAATAAATATCTACCTCCTAATCCAGCAAAATATGTGATCCTAGAATTTAACATTTCATGTGGAATGCCTAAATAAAAAGTACTTTCTAGCTGATAATCAGGTATTCCCGTCATTGTTCCGGTTCCAGCTGATGTATAATCTACTTGTCCATATGCAGCTCTATTTTTAAATCCCATATAAGTTGATCCATCATAAGTTTCTGAATTTGAATTTACTCCTATCATCCAGCCATCTTGAGACATAAAAAAACTATTATCAACTGGGTGTCTTTCTTCATATATTTTTGTTCCAAAGTATAATCCAAGCTCAGATTTTTTATTTTCAAAACTTTTTGCTGTTGAAAAGATAAAGAAAAATACCAAAAATATTATAATAGGTTTTAATTTAACCCAATTTTTCATACCAATAATTTTTTATATTCTATATTATTAAAATACAACACCACCATACAAGAAAGTCATATCCGAGTCGGCATCACCTCCCATATCAGAATAATAAGTAATACCATATCTAGTGTCATCAAGGTTTAGTCCAGCTCCGACTAAAAAACCTGAGCCTGATATTGTTTCTGTAACAGAATAAGTAGTGGAACCTATTTTTAAACTACCAACACCAGTCAATTCAGATGAATGCATTCCTGCTTTTACGAATACTGATTCTTGATGAAAAACAACTGCCGCATCTATACCCATTGCATCATAGCTTTCAGTAGCTGAGTCGCCTGAAATTTTATATGTAGCATCTAGACTTCCTGTTAAAAAATAACCAACTTCAGCATGTACTTCTTCACTAAAAGCATAATCAGCGAATATTCTTCCCATCCAAGTTGCCTCGTCGTAAGTATATGTAACTGTTGATCCTGAGGCGTTTGCAAGTAATTGTGCTGTTTCTTGAGCTCTCATGTCAGCATAAGTTAATCCACCTTCAACACCCATTTTTACTTCTGCTTTAGCAATATTGAATATTAATAAAGAAGCAAAGATATATTTAAGTAATTGTTTCATCGTTGTTATCCTTTTTGTTTGAATGATTTCATCTGGTTAATTTTGAATTGTTAGAGGGCAAAGTTGCGTATTTTTAATAGTTATTGCAACATCAGAACCCAAACAATTATAAATACAAATCTTATTAAAACCAGATGTGTACTCTCCTTTTTTAAAGCATGTAGTTGCAGAATTAGCCACAAGTGTTGGATACATTGAAGCCAACATTATTATTGCAGTTGAAAAAAATATTTTCATAACCTTATAACTAACAAGTTCAACTTATTTAATTCATCAGGATGGGTCAAATAAAATATGCTTAAAATAGTTCTTCTAAATATGCTTCAAAATCCTTTAATATTAAGGTTTTTTTTAATTTACTGACCTAAAGCTTCTTTAGCACTTTCAACTGTATAGTTAGTTCCATATTGTGCGTTGTAGGCAGCTACAGCATCTGCAAAGCTTCCATAACCAAGACCTTGAGCAGCTGCTTCTAGATCAGTTGAAACACCTACTGCTGCAGCTTGTGAAATTGTATCTGCCACTTCTTGAAGATCAGCACCTAATTCACTTGCAATAGATGCTGCATCAAAAGATCCAACTTGATCAATTAGATCAACACCTCTTGTAATATCGCCCCAACTTAATCCGCTATCTCCCCAATGATCAGAATTTTCCCAATGCTGTGCATACTCTTCAGCAGTCATATTAGTTCCCTCCATTTCGTTAACAGCGCGAGTTAAGTCACTAAAATTATTAATTTCAATACCCCAGTCATTTCCAACTAACTTACTGTAATTATCTAATGAAATTGAAAAATCTTGGTTTAAAAAATTGTTAATATCAAAACCACCAGAGGATTGAATTTCCTGGGCAATATCTTTTATACTATCATTTAAACTGATTTGTAACTGAGCTTGATCAAGACTAATCATCTCATTAAAAGTATTCATTGCCAGCTGTGCTTTTAAATCCTGAATATTTTCATCACTAAACTCTATAATATTTCCATCTGAGTCTTTAATTTCATCTGGCAATTTACCCTTCCAGGATTTTGCCCAATCTTTTGATGCCCAAGTTTTCATATTATCTATATCATCAAACGTCATTGTAACTAATTTCAAATCAAAACCATTTGCTTGAATTTCATCAATATATTGATTTACATCAATTCCATTGTTGCTAAGATTTAACATTGAGTTATGAAATAAGTCTTTTTTTTCTTCTTTTTGCATTTTCATTGATATGCTGACTGCAGCTAAAATTTTCTGATCTGATTCAGGTAATTCTTCTGCTGAAACGCTTTCCATATTTTGAATATGTTTTTTTGGAATTATATTTTTTTCAATATCTTTAATTAAACCAGTAAGAAAAATTGTACTCTCATACAATGCTTCTAAATCGGAGTAATTTTCAACACTATCAATAAAGGCTTTATTAATTGTTTTATAAAATTTTACATTTTCACCTTTTTTTGAAAGCATCTTCAATGATTGCTTTGCTTTCTTTACTTCTTTTTCAATATTTTTTTTAAATTCTTTTTCTTTAATTCTCTTTTCTCTTCTTAATTTTGTATTTTTTTGAATATTGGAAAGACTTGTGTTTAATTTTTTACTGTTCTTTCTTAGAAATTTTTCTTCCGAAGTTAATTTTACAGTTTCTTTATTTGCTTGTGACAAAAAATTATGCATTAACATAAATCTTTCCAATGCAACATCAACATCATCACTAAGTGTGAGACCCATAGACTCTCTCATTGTTTTTCTAGCTTGATTTAACGAATATAAGCTTTTTATATCTTTACGAACTTGGTTGGAAACATTGGGCCAGGTTTCTCTAAATTTTGCTATATTTTTTTGTTTTGTTCTTAATTGCTCCATATAAAAAAATTCAAAATAACCCATGGCTTTAAATAAATTTTCTGGATATTTCTCCATAAGCCCTTTCTTTTGGACAAATGTCATGTACATTTTTTGTTGGGCCTCTTTTACTTTTGGTGAAAAATGTTCTGACTGTGTTTCAAACATACCTTCGGGAGCTCCAGTGATCGCAACAAAGCTACTTAAATCTTCCAACTCATCAATATGCATATAGGTTTTTGTTAAGTCTTGATTGATTTCTGTTTTTTTTACAATTTTCTTTTCCTCTTTTGGTTTTATTTTTTGATCTAATTTTTTAGATTTTTCTTTTTTGTTTACTTTTTTAGTTTTGTTTTGTTCTTTTGAACTGTTTGTCTTAAGCAATATTGATTTAGCTTTAGAGAACTCCTCCTTTGTAATTGCACCTTCTTTATAAAGATTATTTAATTGGGTTAACTCCTCTGTGATACTTGCAGCATATAAAACCTTAGAACAAAACAAAATTGCAATTACTAAAATGAAAATTTTTTTCATTAATTTGTCTTTAATTTAAAATTTTTTTCTTAGCTTTTTCAAACTCTTCTTTTGTTAAAGCACCTGACTTAAATAAATCATTTAATTTATTTAATTGATCTATAATTGGATCTTCAGATTTAACTTCGGTTTTGCTATCTAATATATATTTATCTAATGATAACTTGTGACGATTTTTTGCTGATGTCATTGTTTCAAATTCTTTATGAAATTTAGAACTATTTGAAATCCATCTATTCATAGTTTCAGAGTGATCGGGGAATTGAGAGATGTTATGTTTATGATATTCAGATGTTTCTTCTGTAAAAAAATTTGATTTCGGAGCATTTATTAATTCTGGATTTATAAAACGAACTATTTGATACCATCTACCTCCTACCATTCTTGAAAAATAGGTATGATAAGATTCAAGCATAATCTTAGGGTAAGTCAAACTTTTACTATTAATCCAAAAATTATATGCTGAGGCTATTCCTCTATCTTCAGGATCATCAGGATAATTTAATAACTTTGTCATATCTGTATGTCTTACAATCATGCAATTAAAAGTACTTCCTTTGCGATATAATTCTAACAAATAATATTCTGCTCTCTCATAACAACCGTCATATTGATTTTTAAAAACCATCTCAATAATTATTGGATCAACATATTTGACGTAATAGCCGGCAAGCTTTCCCTCGTAAACTTCAATGACTTCCTGTATTTCGTTATTTTTTACTTTTCCAATTCCTACTATTTGCTGTTTTGGAACTCCTTCTATAGCTTTTCTGATCACATGCCACTTTCCAGGGCTCAATTTAATTTTTATATGCTTATTATAATTAAAATAATCACTTACTTCCTCACCTACTAAAAAATTTTTTGCATAAGAAACCGAACTAGAATTAAAAAAACATATAAATAATATTATTGTAAAAAAAAATTTCATTTTTGTTCCACAAGGGCATTTAAAAGATACTTTTTATCTAATTTACAATCTTTATATCCTCTCTTTACCACGTTTAAATATCTTTCTGTTGGAAATTTGAAAGACGTTTTTTTAACCATTATATAAGTCATTACTTTTTTTCCATAATAATAGAAATAATATTTTTTATAAAGGATAGGAAAGTCTTCATATACATCTAATTTTTTTTCATCACTTTTTGAAATTTCAAATAAAGCCCCTGGAACCACAGAATTTTTTTTAGGCTCAATATCTGCAGCTCTATACTTGCTTCTGAAAGTTAATCTAAAATCTTTTAAATTTATTTTTTTTAAGAAAATACTATCTTTACATCTGCGTTTCATTTGAAAATGATGAAGATTACTACCATAAGCAAAATAAAGCATTATCTATCTACTACCTCAATTTTTTTCTCATTTACAAATTTTAAAATTTGAGAATTACAATTGTCTATTTTATTTTGGTCTTCTGACCTAATTACTATTGAAACACCTAATTTACCTGCATGGAAAAATGGATAACTTCCAATTTCAACATCTTGATTGTTATTTTGAACTTTAGTTAAAGAGTTAGCTATTTCACTTTCAACAGTTCTTAAACTGATTGTATGACTTTTAATAGGTTTGCCCCCTACTATTTTGTTAGTTAGTCCACCTAACATTGATTTCAAAATAGAGGGAACACCAGGCAATGAAAATACATTTTCAACATTAAATCCTGGTGCGCCACTTGTTGGATTTAAAATTAATTTTGCATTTGCTGGCATCCATGCCATTTTTTGTCTACCTTCATTAAATTCACCTGGTTGATAATAAGCTTCTAAAATTTTGAAAGCTTCTTTATGAACTTCGTATTTTATTCCAAATGCTTTTGAAACTGATTGGGCTGTTATATCATCATGAGTAGGTCCAATACCTCCAGTTGTAAAAACGTAATCATATGTGGATCTAAGCAAATTTAAAGTACCAACAATAGTCTCTTC
Organism: uncultured Pelagibacteraceae bacterium; assembly: GCA_902593235.1. Lineage (GTDB taxonomy): Bacteria > Pseudomonadota > Alphaproteobacteria > Pelagibacterales > Pelagibacteraceae > Pelagibacter. The sequence goes on along the minus strand of CACJHS010000012.1, from coordinate 9,889 downwards.
AACATCAGGTATTACTCTAACTTCTGCTACATTTACTCCAATTGAATTAAGCCATATTGCTATGGTTGAGGTATTAGTGTCTTGAGTTCTGCCAGATAAAATTTCATTACCAATAATTAAAATCGATGCATTAACTTTTGCTTTTTTATCCATATGAAATATATAATTTAGTAATGGAATTTACCAAGTCTTTAATAAAAGGCAAACTAATCAAACGTTATAAAAGGTTTTTTACTGACGTTAAAATCGGTAAAGAAATTGTCACAGCTCACTGTCCTAACACAGGATCTATGAAAGGTTTGTTAGATGAAGGCAATGAAGTTTATTTGCTTCCTAATAACGATCCAAAAAGAAAACTCAAATATGGATTGGAAATTATTAAATCTAGAAAAAATTTAGTTGGGGTAAATACTCACATGGCAAATAGAATAGTCGAGCATGGGCTTGGCAACAATCTTATAAATGAACTCAAAAATAATGAAAATATAAAACCAGAGGTTTTTTTTAATGAGGAAACTAGATTTGATTTTTTATTAGAAAAAATGGGTCAAAAAACCTTTGTTGAAGTTAAAAATGTTACATTATTTAGAAATAAAGATACCGCTGAATTTCCAGATGCGCCAACAACTAGGGGAATTAAGCATTTATTAACCCTTATTGATGCCATAAAAAAAAGTTATAAAACGTACTTAATATTTTTAGTTCAAATTCAAAATATGAAATATTTTAAAATAGCTAAAGATATAGATGAAGAATATTACAAAGCCTACCAAAAAGCTAAAAAAGCTGGTGTTAATTTTTTGGCTTATAGATGTGATATAAGTTCTAAGAAAATTTTTATAGATAAAAAATTAAAAATTATAGATGACTGATTATAAAGAAAAATTTGAAAAAATGAGAGTCGCAGGAAAACTGGCTGCAAGAACCTTAGATATGTTAACTGAAAACATTAAAGAAGGTATCTCAACTGATTATATTGATAAATTAGGATATGAATTTATAAGAGATAATGGTGGGTACTCTGCCCCACTCTATTATAGAGGGTTTGCAAAATCTTTATGTACATCTTTAAACCATGTTGTGTGTCATGGAATACCTTCTGATAGAATTTTACAAGAGGGCGATGCTGTAAATGTTGATGTTACAGCAGTTGTTGATGAGCATTATGGTGATACAAGCAGAATGTTTTGTATTGGAAAAACTTCGGTTAAGTTAAACAATCTTATAGATGCTACTTACGAGTCTATGATGAGAGCTATTAAAATTTTAAAACCTGGGATTAAATTAGGAGATATAGGTTATGAAATTCAATCGTTTGTAGAAGAAAAAGGTTTTTCAGTTGTTAGAGATTTTTGTGGCCACGGAATAAGTACTACATTTCATGAGCCACCAAATATCCTTCACTACGGTAGAAAAAATACAGGCATGGAATTAAGACCTGGTATGACATTTACTATAGAACCGATGATTAATGCTGGTAAATATGATGTTAGAATGTTGAGTGATGGGTGGACAGCTGTCACAAAAGATAAATCTTTATCTGCACAATTTGAACATACGTTAGGAATTACTGAAAATGGTTATGAAATCTTTACAGAATCTGTTAAAGGTTACTCAAAGCCTCCATACTTATAATTAATGATTAAAAGATACTCGCGAAAAGAATTAACTAATATTTGGTCAGAAGAAAATAAATACAAAATCTGGTTAGATGTTGAAATCGCAGCTGCTGAGGCAATGGAAAAACTTGGTCAAATTCCAAGGGGTGTTGCTTCAGTTGTAAGAAAAAAAGCTAGGATTAATGTAAGTAGAATTCACAAAATAGAATCTGAAGTAAAACATGATGTAATAGCATTTCTTACGTCTGTTACTGAAAAAGCTGGAATTAAAGCGAGATACCTGCATCAAGGAATGACATCATCAGATGTTTTAGATACAAGTTTTAACATTCAGCTGGTTCAATCAGGTAAAATTATCTTAAAAGATATAGATCAAATTTTAAAAGTTTTAAATAAACAGGCAAAAAAATATAAATTTACACCGTGTATGGGGAGAAGCCACGGCATCCATGCTGAACCAATTACTTTTGGCTTAAAATTGGCTTCGTTTTATGAAGAATTCAAAAGAAATAGAAAAAGACTAAAAGATGCTATCGATGAAGTATCTACTTGCGCAATTTCGGGAGCTGTTGGCACGTTTGCTAACATTAATCCAAATGTTGAAAAACATGTAGCAAAGAAATTAGGTTTAAAAGTTGAACCAATTTCCACACAAGTAATTCCAAGAGATAGACATGCATTTTATTTTTCTGTTTTAGGAATTATTGCAGGATCCATTGAAAGAGTGGCTATTGAAATAAGACATCTACAAAGAACTGAAGTTTATGAGTTACAAGAATACTTTTCTAAAAATCAAAAAGGCTCTTCTGCGATGCCTCATAAAAAAAATCCTATTTTAAGTGAAAATCTTACTGGTTTAGCTAGGATGGTTAGAAGTGCAGTTATGCCTGCACTTGAAAACATTGCTCTTTGGCATGAAAGAGATATTTCTCACTCCAGTGTTGAAAGAAATATCGGTCCAGATGCCAATATAACAACTGATTTTGCATTGGTTAGACTTACAAATATTTTAGATAACATGATTATTTATCCTAAAAAAATGCTTGAAAACTTAAATTTAACAAAAGGTTTAATTTTTTCTCAAGAAGTTATGTTGGAATTAACTAAAACAGGATTAAGCAGAGAAAAATCTTATAGATTAGTTCAATCTTATGCAAAAAAATGTTTTGCAGAAAATTTAAACTTAATTGACGTGATTTCATCTGATAAATTTATAATGAGTAAAATTTCCCCAAAAAAACTAAAATCTATATTTAATTATTCTAAACACTTTAAAAATGTAAATTTTATCTTTAGAAGAGTTTTTAAATAATGAAAAAAGGTAAAAAATTATACGAAGGGAAAGCTAAAATCATTTATGCAACAAATGATAAAAACTTAGTTATCCAATATTTTAAAGATGATGCAACTGCATTTAATAATCAAAAAAAAACTACTATTGAAGGTAAAGGTGTTCTAAATAATAGAATATCAGAACATATACTCTCTAACCTCTCTCAAATAGGAATTAAAAATCATTTAGTAAAGAGATTAAATATGCGTGAGCAAATTATAAAGCTTGTAGAAATAATTCCAATCGAATTCATTGTGAGAAATGTTGCAACAGGTTCAATTACTAAAAGATTAGGTATTGAGGACGGTACTGTATTAAAAGAACCTCTAATTGAATACTGCTTAAAAGATGACAAACTTGGAGATCCATTAATATCTGAAGAGCATATTTTGGCATTTGATTGGGCATCAAAAATAGAAATAGATAAAGTTAAAAAAATGATTTTAAGAATTAATGATTTTATGATTGGAATGTTTAGAGGTGTTGGGATTAAACTTATTGATTTTAAATTAGAATTTGGAAGAATTAAAATTGACGGAAAAAATGAAGTTATTTTAGCAGATGAAATTAGTCCTGATACATGCAGATTATGGGACAGTATTACAGAAAAAAAATTAGATAAAGATCGATTTAGAAAAGATCTGGGTGATTTGATCCCAGCCTATACTGAGGTTGCTAAAAGATTAGGTATACTTCATGAACAATCTAATGTTTCAGCAGTAAATGTAACTAAATTATCTTCGGTTAAAAGAAAGAAAAAATGAAAATTTCTGTAATCATTACTCTAAAAAAGGATGTACTTGATCCACAAGGAAAAGTTATTCATCAAACTCTGGATGGAATGGGTTTTCAGGATATTAATGAAGTTAGACAAGGTAAATATTTTGAAATAGACACTAAAGAAACTGATAACGACAAAGCAAAAGCAAAAGTTGAAGAAATGTGTAAAAAACTTTTGGCAAATCTTGTAATAGAAAATTATAAAATTATTGATCCAAAGTAATTAATGAAATCATCAGTTATTACTTTTCCTGGTTCAAATTGCGACAGAGACATGGATGTTGCTCTAAAAAAATTTGGCTTCAAAAATAAAATGGTCTGGCATGCAGATGCTGATTTACCAAAAAGTGATTTAGTTGTATTACCAGGTGGGTTTTCATATGGAGACTACTTAAGATGTGGAAGTATGGCATCTAAATCAAAAATAATGCAGTCTGTAATTAATTTTGCAAATTCAGGAGGTATGGTTATGGGTATCTGTAATGGATTTCAGATATTGGTGGAAACCGGTTTGGTTCCTGGTGTATTGCTTAGAAATAAATATTTAGAATTTATCTGTAAAAACGTTTTTGTTAAAATTAACGATAAAAAAAACAAATATTTTAAAAATGTTGATAACGAAGTTTTAGAATTTCATATAGCACATAATGAAGGAAATTATTTTTGCACTCAAGATCAATTGAAAGAAATTGAGGACAATAATCAAATAGCTATTAACTATTGTGATGAAAATGGAAAAATAGAAGATCAATTTAATCCCAATGGATCCATAAAAAATATTGCTGGTATATTTAATAAAGAAAAAAATGTTCTAGGAATGATGCCTCACCCTGAAAGAATGATTGATCCATCTTTATCTGGTGAGGATGGATCATTATTTTTTAAAAACTTAATAAACAACTTAAAATGATTGTAAACGAACAGATAGCAGTTGATCACGGTTTAAAGAAAGATGAATACGCTAAAATTTGTGAGCTATTAAACAGAACTCCTAATATCACAGAACTAGGGATTTTTTCTGCAATGTGGAATGAACATTGTTCTTATAAATCATCAAGATTACATTTAAAGAAGCTTCCTACTAAAGGAAAGAAAGTTATACAAGGTCCAGGTGAAAATGCAGGTGTTATTGATATTGAGGATAATGATGCAATAGTTTTTAAAATTGAAAGTCACAATCACCCTTCATTTATTGAACCTTATCAAGGTGCTGCTACTGGTGTTGGAGGAATAATGAGAGATGTATTTACAATGGGTGCAAGACCAATAGCTAACTTAAACTCTATTCATTTTGGCTCACCACAACATAAAAAAACGAAAAATTTATTAAGAGGTGTTGTTCATGGAATAGGAGGTTATGGAAATTGTATGGGTGTTCCTACAGTTGCTGGCCAAACAAGTTTTGATAGCTCCTATAATGGAAATATTTTGGTTAACGCTATGACATTAGGATTAGTCAAAAAAGATAAGATTTTTTACTCTAAAGCTGCTGGCTTAAATAAACCTGTGATTTATGTTGGATCTAAAACTGGGAGAGATGGAATACATGGTGCAAGTATGGCTTCAGCTAGTTTTGATGAAAAAATCGAGGAAAAGAAACCAACAGTTCAAGTTGGAGATCCGTTTACTGAAAAACTTTTGCTTGAAGCTTGTTTAGAGCTAATGGCTGGAGACTCTATTATAGCCATTCAAGATATGGGTGCTGCAGGATTAACTTCTTCAAGTATTGAAATGGCATCTAAAGGAAACCTTGGAATTGAAATCAATTTAAATGAAGTTCCATGCAGAGAAACCAAAATGACACCATACGAAATTATGCTGTCTGAGAGCCAAGAACGAATGTTGATTGTTTTAGAAAACGGCAAAGAAGAGCAAGCAAAAAAAATATTTGATAAATGGAACTTAGATTTTGCAGTAATTGGAAAAACTACTAATTCAAAAAAAATAGAACTTTATTTTGATGAAGAAAAAGTTGCAGACATTCCAGTTAATACTTTAGTTGAAAACTCTCCTATGTATGATCGTAAATGGAAAAAAACAAAACTTCCTAAAAAGAATAAAATTAAAAAGGAAGACATTAAACATTTAAAAATTATTGATGTATTAAAGAAAACTTTAGCTAATCCAAACGTATGCAGCAAAGAATGGATTTGGCAACAGTATGATCATACAGTTATGGGAGATACAATACAAAAACCTGGTGGAGATGCTGGTGTTGTAAGAGTTCATGGAACGGATAAAGCTGTAGCTGCTTCTGTAGACTCTTCTGCAGTTTATTGTTGGGCGCACCCTTTGACTGGTGGAAAGCAAGTAGTTTGTGAAAGTTTTAGAAATCTTATATCTGTTGGTGCAAAACCAATTGCTATAACCAATTGTTTAAATTTTGGTAGTCCAGAAAATGAAGAAAATATGGGCGAGTTTGTTGAATGTGTTCAAGGTATTGGTGAAGCTAGCGAATATTTGAAATTCCCAGTAGTTTCTGGGAATGTATCTTTCTACAACCAAACAAAAGACCAAGGTATAAAGCCTACACCTGCAATTGGTGGCGTTGGATTGATCAAGGATTATAAAAATATGATTACTATGGAATTTAAAGAAGTTGATAATTTAGTTTTAGTGATTGGAAAAACCGAAGGACATATTGATCAAAGTTTATTTGCAAGAACTATTTTAGATGAAAAAAATGGACCTCCGCCTGAAGTAAATTTATTTAATGAAAAAAATAATGGAGAAACTTTACTCAAATTGATTGATAATAATTTAATAAAAAGTGCTCATGACGTTTCTTTGGGAGGTATAATTACTGCATTAGCAAAAATGTGTATTAAAGGAAAAAAAGGAATAAATATTAAAAAACCTAAATATCTAATTAATGAAATAGAATACTTTTTTGCTGAAGATCAAAGTAGATATATCATAGAAATAAACAAAAAAGATTTTAAAAAAGTGGCTGATATATTACATAAAAATGCAGTCCATTTTGATGAACTTGGCACAATTAATGAAAATGAACTATATATTAATAATAAGACAAAAGTTACAATTGACGAATTATCAACTTCTAATAAAAGTTGGCTTAATAACTATATGAGTAAATAATGGCGATGGATTTAAAAGAAATTGAGAATTTTATTAAGGAGGCGATGCCTGATGCAATTGTTGAAATACAAGATTTGGCAGGTGATGGAAATCATTATTCAGCTACTGTTACCTCTTCTCAATTTTCTGGAAAAAGTAAAATTGAACAACATAAAATGGTTTACAACTCATTAAAAGGTAGAATGGGCAATGAACTACATGCATTAGCAATTAAAACAAAGGAGAGTTAAATGGATCAACAAACAAATGATTTAATTAAAAATGAAATTGAAAACAACGAAGTATGTTTGTTTATGAAAGGCACACCTGACGCTCCTCAATGTGGATTTTCAATGGCTACTTCAAATATTTTAAAAATATTAGAAGTAAATTTTAAAGGTATAAATGTTTTAGAAAATCAAAATTTAAGAGAGGGTATTAAAGTTTTTAGTGATTGGCCAACTATCCCACAACTTTATGTTAAAAATGAATTTATAGGTGGATGCGATATTGTAAAAGAAATGTATGAAAGTGGTGAATTGACAAAACTTTTTGAAAGCAAAAATATAAATTTTAAGGCTAAAAGCTAGTTATCTAGAATAATATTCAATTACTAGGTTAGGCTCCATAACAATTGGATATGGAACTTCTTCAAACTTTGGAACTCTAACAAACTTTAATTTTTTGTTTTTTTCATCCATCTGAATATATTCTGGAGTTTCTCTTTCTTTATTTGCAAGAGCAATATCGATTATTGCAAGTTGTTTTGATTTATCTCTTATTTCAATTGAATCTTCTTCTCTAACTAAATAACTTCCAATATTCACTTTTTTACCATTTACTTTTACATGTCCATGGTTGATTAATTGTCTAGCTGAAAAAATTGTTGTTGCAAATTTTGCTCTGTAAATCACAGCGTCTAATCTTCTTTCAAGAAGACCAATTAAATTTTCTCCAGTATCACCTTTAAGCATTACTGCTTTCTTGTAAATATTTCTAAATTGTCTCTCGTTAATGTTGCCATAATATGCTTTTAATTTTTGCTTTGCTTGAAGCTGTATTCCGTAATCAGATGGCTTTGATGTTTTTGTTTGACCATGTTGTCCTGGTCCATAAGCTCTAGTATTAAATGGACTTTTAGGTCTTCCCCAAAGGTTAACTTTTAATCTTCTGTCTACTTTATGTTTAGAGTTTAATCTTTTTGTCATTTGATAGTGGGCTTTATAAACTTACTCATCATTTTGTCAATCAACGTTTTTTACCTAAACTTGCAAATACCCCTGATAAAATACGTGTTTCTTTGGTTGATAATTCCATCCTATAAAAAATATTCCTCAAGTTTTCAAGCATTATTGGTTTCTTCTCTTTTGATTTAAAAAAATTAATCTCTTCAAGATTCTGTATGCAAAGATTTGCCATAGCAACTATCTCTTTTTTAGATGCTGATTTAACTTTACTCGATTTCTTAAAAGAAGATGTTTTTGAATTAATTATGCTTGATAGATATTGAGCAATTATTATTAAGCTGTGAGATAAATTTAATGATTTAAAATCAGGATTAGTTGGAATTTGAAGAGTATAATTTGCATAGCTTATTTCATTGTTTGATAAACCAGATGCTTCTGAACCAAATAAAAAAGCTATTTTCTTTTTATAATTAATTTTTTTTAAATCTTCTAATTGGATATGTTTAATATTTTTATTTCTAAATCGTGCTGATGTTGCAATTACAATATCAATATTTTTTAAAGATTTTTCTAAGTTTTCAAAATTCTTTGCTTTTTTAATTATATTTTTTGCTCCTACTGAAGTTGCCAAAATTTTATCATTTGGAAATATTGGTTTTGGATCAATAACAATAAGTTTATTAAAGTTAAAATTTTTCATTCCCCTTGCACAGGCTCCAATATTTTCTGAGAGCTGAGGTTTATGTAAAATGAAAGAAATATTATTAACTGACATTAATCTATGCCATGATTTCTGTTATAACTAGAAATAGCCGATGGTTTGATATTATTTAAATATTTATGATCTACTGACCAAATAGAAACTTTTAATGGATAACATTTTGCTACATCGGATGAATGTTCAGATCCACAATCACCTCCTGGACAAGCGGAAAGAGCACCCAATAAATCTGTTTCAGCAAAAAATTCTAAATAATCACCAGGTCTAACTGGACTTGCTTTCATAAAGTATTGTTTGGTATCATTAGTAAATCCAGTTAACATAAAAACATTTAACACATCGTGAACAATTTTTTCTGCATTGTCTAATTGAACATTTTTTTCTTTAACCAAAGCTCTTGTTAAATTTGAATGGCAACAATAATGATAATCTTTATCGCTCAAAAGTTTTGATGTATACGGATCACATCTAGTACCAATTACATCATGGACCGATCCCCCATCTTTATCATAATCATACCAATCTAAAGTATCCCAAGTTATTGTTGCTAAAGATCTAAGATAGGGAAAACTACTAAACATTTTGTCCCCTACTGAAAGATGAGTTCCATAAAGTGCTCTTGTTTTTCCTGAGTAAAATTTTTCCTCTAAGTTATTTAAATTAAATAAATTTAAATCTCCTACTTGAGGTCCCTCTACGCTTTCAATTCTAAAAAACTCACCAAATTTAACTTCAAAAGTTTTTGCATCTCTTGGAGGTATTATGACTTCCTCTTTTTTAACTAAATGTTTTCGTGCAGAATGTAAAATACTTAAATTTTTTTCTTCAATATTGGTATTTGGGTAACAAACTATTGGTTTGGCTCCTATTCTATCTTTTAGATCAGATGGTTTTTCTGAAAATTTTTTAATTTTCATTCTTACGAACTTCCAGGAGCTTTATCCTTAAATAACTTATAATCTAAACTATCAACAAGAGCTTTGAAAGAAGCATCAATGATATTTGGTGACACTCCAATAGTAAACCAGTTAACACCCTTCGAATCTGTACTTTCAATACTAACTCTTGTTACAGCTTCAGTACCGGTATTTAAAATTCTAACTTTATAATCAACTAGTCTTAAATCTTTTAAATATTCTGAATATTTAGCAAGCTTGTTAACATTCTTTCT
>CACJHS010000011.1 GCA_902593235.1 uncultured Pelagibacteraceae bacterium | reverse complement strand
TTGCTCTTTTCTTTTTTTTATCCTTTCCAAAAAAGTTTCTTCATGACCTAATATTTTTTTGTCATCATAATTCTCTAAATTAATTTTACCAACTATCCCAAGTAATTTTTTCTTATTGTATGTAATTCGATATAAATAGAAATGATCTGATTGGTCTTGTTGAATAATACCTTTATCATTAAGACTTCGAAGCATTTTTTTTGACTCATTGATGCTTGAAGCATTTAATAAATTAACAAAGTTTAATTTTTTGTTAAGTTTGTAATTATTAAGATAACTTAAGTTTGGATAAGTAACTTGTCTTGCAAACTTTTTTTTTGGCCTTATTCCGCTAAATGGTTCTAAGAGACTCAATTTTAAAATTAAGCAATTTTTGGAAGTTCCTCTAATGCTTTATCTACACTAGCTTGATCAAATTTATCTTCAGCTAAATTGCCTTCAAAGAAATCTCCATAAGCTTTCATATCAAAATGACCATGTCCACAAAGATTAAATAGAATTGATTTAGATTCACCGTTCTTTTTACATTCTAATGCTGCATCTACTGCACCTTTTACAGCATGAGTTGCTTCAGGAGCAGGAACGATTCCTTCTGTTCTTGCAAAATTAACTCCCGCCTCAAAACACTCTTTTTGACCGTATGATTTTGCTTCTATTGCACCAATTTCTTTAAGATGACTCACCATTGGTGCCATAGCATGATATCTCAATCCACCTGAGTGCGTTGCTGGTGGAATAAATTGAGAGCCTAAAGTATGTGTTTTCATTAATGGTGTTAATCTTCCAGTATCACCAAAATCATAAACAAATTTACCTTTTGTAAGTGAAGGACAAGATTTTGGCTCACAAGCAATTACTCTAGTATTTTTTCCTTCTCTAAAATTTTTACCAATGAATGGAAAAACTAATCCTGAAAAGTTGCTTCCACCACCAGTACATCCAACTAAAATATCTGGATAATCATCAGCCATCTCCATTTGAAGTAAAGCTTCATTACCAACAATCGTTTGATGCATAAGCACATGGTTTAAGACACTTCCTAGCGCATATTTTGTATCAGGATTTTTTGCAGCCATCTCCACAGCTTCAGATATAGCAATACCTAAGCTTCCAGTATTATTTGGATCTTTTGCTAATATAGCCTTACCACTATCAGTTTCATCTGATGGACTTGCAACACATCTTGCACCATAAGTTTGCATCACTAATTTTCTATATGGTTTTTGTTCAAAACTAACTTTTACCATGTAAACATCCAATTCAATTCCAAACAATTTGCACGCAAAAGCAAGAGAAGTTCCCCATTGACCAGCACCTGTTTCGGTAGTTATTTTTTTTGTACCTTCTTCTTTATTATAGAAAGCTTGTGCAACGGCTGTGTTTGGTTTGTGACTTCCTGATGGACTTACACCTTCGTACTTATAATAAATTTTTGCAGGTGTATCTAAAAATTTTTCTAATTTTCTAGCCCTGTAAAGTGGAGAAGGTCTCCATTGTTTATAAATATCTCTGACTGGTTCAGGAATTTCTATCTCTCTTTCTTGTGAAACTTCTTGTCCTATTAAAGCCATTGGAAATAGTGGAGCTAAGTCATCTGGTCCAATTGGCTTTAAAGTACCTGGATGTAAAACTGGGTCTAAAGGTTTTGGAAGATCTGCAGCAATATTATACCAAGTTTTTGGCATTTTTCCTTCTTCGAGAAAATATTTAATTGTGTCAGACATCTTTTATTTTTATATAGTTTGTTATTTATCAACTATAAAATCAAGTATTTTTTATATGAGTAACAAAAAGCTAGAAGTTATTGAATTTTCAAAAAGACTGAATAGCACCAATTTATCACCTCTTAGATCAGGTAATATATCGGTTAGAACCCAAATTGAGGGTGAAGATGGATTTTACATCACTCCTTCAGGTATTAAATATGAAGATTTAAAAGAGGAGGATATAGTTTTTTTATCAAATGAGAAAGAATATGATTTTCTAAAAATTTTTAATTCTGGATTAAACCCTTCTTCTGAATGGAGATTTCATCAGGACATTTACAAAAATAAAAGAGAAGCAAAAGCTATAGTTCATGCTCATTCGACTCACGCTACTGCAATTTCAACTCATAGAAAACCGATACCACCTTTTCATTATATGATAGCATTAATGGGTGGTGAGGATATTAAATGCGCAGAATATGCAACCTTTGGTACAAAAGAATTATCTAATAATATAATTAAAGCTCTTGAAAATAGGAAAGCATGTTTAATGGCAAATCACGGCCAGATTGCATTTGGAGATTCTTTAAAGAAAGCATTTGAACTTGCGCAAGAAGTAGAAAATATTTGCCATCAATACTTTCTTGCACTAAAACTTGGACAACCAAAGAATCTATCTTTTGCAGAAATGCAAAAAATATTAGAAAAAGTTAAGGGTTATAAAAAAGGATAATAAATTGACTAAAGTTGGAGAACATATAACTCTGGATATCATTGGAACTACTAAAGAATACGATCCTTCTGTTTATGAAAAAGTAATTAATGAAATTGCAAAAGCTGCAAAAGTTTCAATTTTAAATATTTCTAAATACAAGTTTGAACCACAAGGATTTACAATTTTAGCATTATTAGCCGAAAGCCACATGAGTTTTCATACATTTCCTGAAAAAGGCATTATAAGTTTTGATTTCTTTACTTGTGGTAAATTAAGTCCATCAATTGCAATTGATATTATAAAAAAAGAATTTGAACATAAAAGAATAGTTAAAAAAGAATTTAATAGAGATACAAAATCACTTTATCATGATATTTATAGTTCACCAGGATTACAAAAATCTTACGTAGTGAATGATGTTTTAGAAGATTTTAAATCTAAAGTAGGTCAACATATTGAAATTTTAGACTTAGAACAATTTGGTAAGTCTTTATTTATAGATGGCGAGATACAAGTTGCTGCTACTGATGAACATTTATACAGCTCTACTTTCGTTGGTTCCGGTTTAAATTTAAATAAAGATAATGAAAGAGCTGCCATCATAGGTGGTGGAGATGGTGGTGTTGCAAGAGAATGTATTTCTAAAAAATTTAATTTTATCGATTGGTATGAACTAGATCCAGAAGTAGTTGATGTTTGCAATAAGCATCTTGGAGATATTGGAAAAAAAGCTACTGAAAAAAATTCTGTTAAATGTGTTTGGGGAGATGCTTTTGAGAGCATTAAATCAGTTAGCGATGATACTTATGATCATATTTTTGTAGATCTTAATGATGATCAATTTTGTATAGACCTGGCAGCTAAAAATATGGACTCATTAGTAAGAATACTTAAACCTAAAGGAGTTATTACTGCGCAAGTTGGAAGTCAGGATAAAAAACCATATCAGGTTGAAAATTGGTTAAATGTATTCAACCAAAATTTTGGAAACGCAAAATTATCAAGAGTTTACATACCTAGTTTTGACTGTTCTTGGAATTTTTCATCTTCAATAAATCATTAATTTTTCTTTTTTCTTTTCAAAAATTGTGAAATAATTATTTGTAATTAAAGGAGAAAATAATGAATATATTCAAAAAAACTATTTTAACAGTTCTGACTTCTTTATTATTAATCGGAAACGTTTATGCTGATAAAATAAAAATTGGAACTGAGGGTGCTTACCCGCCGTGGAACTCAAAAGACGCTTCTGGTAATCTTATTGGTTTTGAGGTTGAGCTAGCTAATGAACTTTGTGCAATTATGAAGCATGAGTGCACTATAGTTGAACAAGACTGGGATGGAATGATCCCTGCATTATTGATGAGAAAATTTGATGCGATTATGGCTGGAATGTCTATTACAGCTGAGAGACAAAAAACAATTACTTTTTCACAAGGTTATGCTGATGAAGTAGCTTCTCTCGCTGTAATGAAAGGTTCAAGCTTAGAAGGCATGGATACACCAGAAGGTATTAATTTATCATTAGGTGGATCTGATGTTAAGAAAGCTCTTAAAACTTTAACAGGAGCACTTGCTGGCAAAACTGTTTGTACACAAACAGGAACTATTCACCAAAACTTTTTAGAGTCAGGGGATGTAGGAAGTGTAAATGTTAGAACTTATAAAACTCAAGACGAAGTTAACTTAGATTTAACATCTGGTAGATGTGATGTTGCATTAGCTGCAGCAGTTGCATTTACAGACTATGCTGATAAATCAGGTAAACCAGTTGTGTTAGTTGGACCAACATTTTCAGGTGGCGCATTTGGTAATGGTGTTGGTGTTGGAATTAGACAAGGTGGTGATGATGCAATTGGAAAAAGAGATGCAAAATTACTTAAAGATTTCAACAGAGCGATTAATATAGCTCGAAAAAAAGGTATTATTAGCAAACTTGCTATTAAGCACTTTGGTTTCGACGCATCTATGTAATCATTTTCAGATTTGGCGACTATAATATATAGTCGCCAATCTATATGGAACTTCTAGCATTTGGTAAAACAGGTTGGGGTGATGAGTTATTTTACGCAACCCTAATGACAATTGCTGTATCAATTACAGCAATGTTAGTTGGTTTCTTTTTTGCATTAATTTTTACACCTTTAAAAATTTCAAAATATAAAACTTTAAATTTAGTTGGTAATTTTTATACAACGGTAATCCGTGGAGTACCTGAACTACTAGTAATTTACCTTTTCTTTTTTGGTGGCAGTGGAGCCATCATGTATGTAGCTTCTATTTTTGGGTATTATGAATACATAGAAATTAACGCCTTTATTACAGGCTCAATGGCTATTGGAATTATTTCTGGTGCTTATTCAACAGAAGTATTTAGAGGCGCCATACAATCTATAGACAAAGGTCAATTTGAGGCCGCAAAGGTTCTTGGAATAAATAAGTTTGGGCAGTTCTATAAAATAATTTTACCTCAAATGCTAAGGTTGGCTATTCCAAATTTAAGCAATGTTTGGCAAATAACATTAAAAGATACTTCTCTTATTTCAGTTACTGGATTGGTTGAAATAATGAGACAGTCATATATTGCAGCTGGTTCAACAAGAGATCCATTATTCTTCTATTCATTTGCAGCAGTTTTATATCTGATGCTTACTTATGTGAGTATGAAATTAATTAATAAGTTAGAAGTTAGGTATAGCAGGGGGTATTAATGGATTTTGATTTAATGATCACTAGTTTCCCTAAACTCTTAGGAGCAACAGTAGTTACTTTAAAATTATTATCTGCATCATTATTTTTTGGATTATTCTTAGGTCTTTTCTTTGCAATTTTAAGATTAAACAAAAATATATTTATTAATAGATTTGCATATGGTTATTCTTATGTATTCAGAGGAACACCATTATTGGTACAGATTTTTATTATTTATTTTGGATTAGGACAAATAGAATATTTAAGAACAACATTTTTATGGGTAATTTTAAAAGAACCTTATTGGTGTGCAATAATAGCATTTACTTTAAACACTGGCGCATATACCTCTGAAATTTTAAGATCAGCATTTCAAACAATAAAACCTGGTATAATCGAGGCCGGAAAAAGCCTAGGAATATCAAACAAAATAATCTTTTATAAAATCCAAATTCCAATTGCTATTCGACAATCACTTCCTGCCTATGGAAATGAAATCATTTTGATGATGAAAGGAACTTCATTAGCAAGCACAGTAACTTTAATGGATTTAACTGGCGTTGCTAAATATATAATTTCAACAACTTTTAAACCAATCGAAGTATTTATTGTTGCTGGTGGAATTTATTTATTCATGACTTTTATCATTCATAATGTAATTAAATATTTAGAGAAAAAGTACAGTTTTCAATAATAAAAATGTTTTTATCAGAGAAACAAATTAATGATTATCAAAATGATGGTGTAATAATAATTAAAAATGTATTTAAAGATTGGATTGAACCACTTAGAAAAGGATTTCAAAAAGTTTTAGATAGTCCAAGTAAGCACGGTAGAGAAAATGTAACTGATGAAAAGGGAAGGTTTTTTGAGGATTATTGTAATTGGGAAAGGATAAAAGAATTTAAGGATTGTTTATATAATTCACTTGGAGCTCAAATAGTTGCAGAAGCAACTAATTCTGAATCTACTCAAATTTTTCATGAACATATTTTTATAAAGGATCCAGGTACTTATAAAGAAACACCTTGGCATCAAGATATGCCTTATTACTGTGTTGATGGTAACGATACTGGAAGTTTTTGGATTCCATTAGATGAAGTTGATCAAAAAAATAATCTTAAATTAATTTTAGGTTCTCACAAATGGTCAAAGTTAATTAGACCAACAAAATGGTCAAATAACCAATCTTGGTATGATGATGATAGTGCTTTTATGGATTTACCTCCTTCAAAAGAATTTGAAAAAAATATTTTAATTCCGGAACTAAGTTTAGGAGATGCTGTTTTATTTAACTTTAAAACTGTACATGGTTCAACAGGAAACAATACCTCTAAATCACGAAGAGCATTTTCGATGCGATTTATAGGAGATGATGTAAAATATATTGATAGAGGAGGACCTACCTCACCTCCATTTGATGGAATTAATTTAAAAACGGGAGATTTGATGAGATATGATTGGTTTCCAAAAGTTTTTAGTAGCTAGTATATTCTTTAATTTCTTTAATGCTTGATCCAGTGTGGTTATTCATTTCTAATTTAATTTTTGCACGGTCATCATTCAAAAAATGGACATCTCTAGATAATTTTATAAATATTTCCCCAAAGTCTTTATTTTTTTCACAATTTCTTTTGTCATCCTCAATTACCCAAAGTTTGGCATTAATTTCTTTTAAATCTTGGAATAATTTATTTAGTTTGTCATCAGATTTAACATTTTTTTCTAACTGATCTCTAAGAATCGAATGTTCATTCGATATAAATTTTAGTTTTTCAGGATCTTTAATTTTTTCTTTTTTAATTTCTAAGATTGAAATTTTGTCTAAAAGCTCACCTACTGATACTTCTACTATAATTTTATTCATTAAATTTTATACTATGTTAAATTGTTAAAAATATGTCTAATATTTTAATCATAAAACATGGATCTTTGGGTGATATAGCTCAAGCTTGTGGTGCAATTCAAGATATTTCTGAGAATCATAAAGGAGATGAAATTTATTTGCTAACAACTAAACCATATTTTGATTTATTTAAAAAAAATCCACATATTTCTGATGTTATTTTAGATAAGCGATTATCAAGACTAAACCTGATTTATTTATATTCATTAATGAAAAATATAAAAAAATATAATTTTTTTAAAGTTTACGATCTACAGAATTCAAGTAGAACAGCTTTTTATAAAAAAATTTTATTTCCAAAAGCAACAAAAGATACTTGGTCATCTACTGATACAACATTACCTGAAGGAACCACAAAACAAGATTTTGATAAAGACTCTGTTTTATCTAGATTTGATTATCAGTTAAAAACTTCAGGTATAAATACAAATCATACTTTGAAACCTGATTTTTCTTGGAGCACAACAGATATAACTCAAATAAAAAATTACCATCAATTAGATAAATATATTCTTCTTTTTCCTTTTTGTTCTCCTCATTTAACTTCAAAAAAATGGCCTTATTATAATCAGTTAATTTCTATGATTAATGAAAAATCAGAAAACAAATTTAAAGTAGTAATTGCACCAGGACCGAATGAAATTAATGATGCATCAAATATTAATGCACTTTGTGTACTGGATAATGGCAAAGCTTTAGATATTTCTCAGTTAGCAACACTAATTAAAGATAGTTCATTTGTTGTTGCTAACGATACTGGACCAGCACATATGACAGCTCATTTAGGTTCAAAAGGAATTGCTTTATTTGGATCTCACACAACTCCTTTTAAAGTAAGTATTGAAAGGGAAAATTTTAAAGCAATACAAGCTCCCGAATTATCAAAACTCTCAGCAGAAAAAGTTTTTGAAAGAATTTCTGAAATTATTTCTTAATTTTTTCAATTACTCTTAAAAATATAGGAACCGTGAAAAGTATAAAAAGTAACCTTATAATATGGTGAAAAGCAACAAAGTCTGGGTCTAGATCAAAAGCAATTGCTATAACTGCTACCTCATAAATTCCACCAGGGCTAAAAGATAATATTAAAGTTAAAATATTTGTCTCAACAAAAAATGTTGCAACATAGGCTGCAACTAAACCTAATATTACCAAAATAGTAGTAGCCACAATACTATGAAGAGAATTATTAGCTATCTCTTTAACAGTTTTTTCAGCAAACCTACAACCAACTGAAGAGCCGAGAATTAGCAGGCAAAAATTTACTGTTTCATCTGGTAATTTATAAGAAGCTATATCAGTAATTTGCAACAAACCACTCGCAAATAATGTTCCAGATAGTAAAGCAGCAGGAATTCTAATTTTATCAAAAACAAAAATAAAAAATAAAGATGCAACAATAAGTAAAATTAAATTTAAATGATTTTGAGCAAAATAATTGAAGTCGTCATTTAATAAAACATTGTTGTCAGTATTATTAACTATAATAAATGGAATGACAGTTATTATGATGATTAATCTAATTAAGTGAGAAGTTGCAACTTGAGATAAATCTGTTTTTTCATTTTCTGCTAAAATCATTAAAGGACCCAGTGCACCAGGTGCTGCTGAAAATATTGAAGCTTTTTCTCCATAACTTGCAAATTTTTGGAGGTATTTAGCGACAACTAAAATACAAATTATTATGTAGATTAACATAATTAATGAAGTCCAAATCCAATCAAGCATTTGATTAAATAGATTTTGATCTATGTAATTTCCAATATGCAAACCTAAAATTATCAAGATAAAGCTCAATACAATTTTAGGCATAATGACTTTTAGACCTGATAAAGCAGCAATTGAGGTGATAATCATAGGTCCTAAAAACCAGGCTAGTGGAATATTAAAATATTGAGCAATTATTGCGCTAGGAAAAGAAATTATTAGAACAGAAATAAATTTAATTGAAAATACTTGTTTTGCATTTTCAAGATAAGATTTGATTTGATGATTAATCATTTATTAAGCTTCTATCATCTACTATCTAAAAGATAAGAAAAAATGTATTAGTCAATAAAGTGAAAATTTAATTTTTAAAATTAATAAAATTCTAAGTTTTTTAAATATTTTTTTTGCAAAAATGCTTTCAATTAAAAGTTGTGTTACTTAATTAGAGGTTGAATAAAGATTAAGACTATAATTAACTTACATTTTTAAATTAGAGAGGGATAAATAATGAAAAACTTAAAAAAAATAGTTTCAGTATTATTCTCAGCAATCCTATTATTCTCAGCAACAACTACAAGCTCAGTAGCAATTGATAAATTGCACTTTGTAATTGGTGGTGGTGCTGGTGGTGGTTGGGATGGAACCGCTAGAGGTACTGGAGAAGCTTTAACAAAAGCTGGAATGTTAAGTAGTGCATCATTTGAAAATATGTCAGGTGGTGGTGGTGGTAAAGCGTTAGCTTACATGATCAATACTAAACCTGCTAATACAGTTTTAGTTCAATCAACACCATTAGTATTAAGATCAATTACTAGACACAAAGGTTATGTAAAAGGAAGTGGAACTTTATCTTATAAAGATGTTGTGCCGATCGCTGGTGTAATTGGTGATTACGGTGCTATTGCAGTCGCAAAAAGTTCATCTTTTAAAAATTTTAAAGATGTAGTTGATGCTTACAAAAAAGATCCAAATTCAGTTAAAATGGCTGGAGGATCAGTAAGAGGAAGTATGGACCATTTAATTGGTGCTTTAGCTTTCCAAGCTGCAGGTGCAGATCCGAATGCTGTTCAGTACATTCCTTATGATGCTGGTGGAAAAGCTTTAGCTGGACTTTTATCCGGAGAAACTCAAATCATATCAACTGGTTTAGGTGAATTGATGGGTGCAAGAGACCAAGTGAGAATTATTGGTATTACTGCTCCTTCAAGAGTTTCTGATGCACCAGATGCACCAACTCTTAAAGAACAAGGATATGATGTACAATTCGTTAACTGGAGAGGTTTCTTTGGACCTCCAGGTATGAGCAATGCTGATAGATCAGCTATTGCAAAAATGCTTGGCGATGTACAAAAAACTCCTGAATGGGAAACTGTCAGAGCAAGAAATGCTTGGGTTAATATTTATAATCCAGAAGGAAAGTTTGTTTCTTTTTTAGAAAAACAAACTCAAGAAATGACAGCTCTTATGAAAAAATTAGGAGTTATATAATCCTTAGGATTATTTGAAATTAGAGCAGTGAATATAAATACTACAAAAATTATATCACTGCTCTTTTTTATTTTTTCAGCATTTTATTTATATACCGCTTATCAAATTCAGGTATTTGCATTTGATGAAAATGCACCATTTAATGCACGAACATTTCCAATTTATTTAGGTTATGCAGGATTATTTTTTTCTGGATTAAAACTTATTTTACCAGATCCAAATACAATTAAAGTAGAACATAAAAGCTTAGAGTATAAAAAAACAGGTATACTTATACTAATTGCAATTATTTATGGAGCTACAATTTTAAAAGTTGGATATTTTTTAACTACGTCTTTATTTTTATTTGCGTCATATTATTTTTTAGGAGAACGAAGATGGATTTTAATGTTTTTATTATCCTTTCCATTTGTTGCTGCCTTTATGTATCTACTACACGGTATTCTTGATATATATTTGAGGGATCCATTCTTACAATCTATAGGAGTTATGGGATGATTGAAGGAATATTAATTGGATTAACAACAGCACTTACTTTTCAGAACATATTAATGGTTATGGTTGGTTGTTTTTTTGGAACAATCATTGGAATGCTTCCTGGTCTTGGGCCAATGACAGCTATCGCATTGATGATACCAATAACCTATGGTTTCGATCCTGCAACAGGATTAATTTTGATGGCTGGTGTTTATTATGGAGCAGTATTTGGTGGTTCTACTTCTTCCATATTATTAAATGCACCCGGTGTTCCTGGAACAGTTGCCACTTCATTTGATGGTTATCCTATGGCACAACAAGGTAAGGCGGGTAAGGCTTTAGCGATTGCAGCATGGAGTTCGTTTGCAGGTGGAACATTATCTGCAATTTATTTGTTATTCATGGCTCCAAGTTTATCAAAAGTAAGTTTATCTTTTAGATCACCAGATTATTTTGCTTTAATGATTTTAGGTTTAACAGCGATTGCTGCTTTTTCTTCTAAAGGACAATTTTTAAAAGCAATGATGATGGTAGTACTTGGATTAATGTTAGCATCTGTTGGCCAAGATAGTTTGTCTGATATTACAAGATTTACATTTAATAATATGAACTTAACTGACGGTATTAGTTTTGTACTTGTTGTGATGGCAACATTTGCAATGAGCGAAGCGTTAACAATTATTTTAAAAAGAAATGACCCAACCAGTGCTGCTAAACAAGTTTCTTTAACTGAGTTAGGCTCAATTAAAATTAATAAAGAAGAAAGAACTAAAATGTATAAAACAATTCCAAGATCATCAGTAATTGGTTTTTTAATTGGTGTTTTACCTGGAGCTGGTGCAACAATTGCATCTTTTTTAGCTTATGGAATGGAACGAAACGTTGTAAGTGATGAAGAAAAGGAAAAATTTGGAAAAGGCAGTGTAAATGGTTTATCCGCACCAGAAACTGCAAATAATGCAGCTTGCTCAGGTTCTTTTGTGCCAATGCTTACTTTGGGAATTCCTGGAAGTGGAACAACCGCGGTAATGCTAGGTGCACTTTTAGGATTTGGTGTTCAGCCTGGTCCTAGACTTTATATGACTAATCCCGAAATTTTTTGGTCAATAATTATGTCTATGTATATTGGAATGGTAATTCTTCTTATATTAAACTTACCACTAATTCCTTATATAGCTAGAATTCTTGCTGTTCCTAAAAATTATTTAATTCCTTTAATTTTATTTTTCTCTGTTACTGGGATTTACGTAATGTCGTTTAATAATTTTGATATTTATTTAATGATTGGAATAGCTGTAGTAGCTACCTTTTTAAGATTATATGACTTTCCAATGCCACCTTTGATATTAGCTTTTGTACTTGGTGGATTGATGGAAGAAAACTTGAGACGATCTTTATTATTAAGTAATGGTTCATGGGAATTTTTGTGGGATAGAACTTTAACTGCATGTATCTTAGCTACTACAATTTTAATTGTAGTTTGGCATATCTACAAAACTTTTAAGAAGAAAAATTAAGATTTAATATCTATACGTTTTCTAATAATTTCTTTATCAAGCTTCATTTCACGATATGACATGATTAAAACACCTAAAAATATAACACCAGCACCAATCCAAGTGAAGAGATCAGGTGTTTCACTAAAAACATAATATCCAATTAAAGAAGCAAACACTAAACTTAGAAACGAGTATGGTTGTGTCATACTAACATCTACTAATTTGTATGCGTGATTTATGCAAAGATGTAACAATGTACCAAATAAACCTGCAAAAAATAAATAAATCAAATTTTGAAAACTAGGTGTTTGCCAATAAAACAACGCAATGATGAAACTAAAAATTGTCATATAAGTGTATCCATAAGATAAAATCGTAATCGAACTATCATCTTTTGCGATAGTTTTTGTAATTATAATCACTATTGACCACATAAAAGACGATGCAAGTGCCATATAAACTCCAAGAGAGATTTCAATTATTCCTGGTCTTAAAATTATTAACATTCCTATAAACCCTAAAACCAGTGCAAAACTCCTGTATATGTAAATTTTTTCTCCTAGAAATAAAACTGCCAATATTGTTACTATGAAAGGAACCACAAAAGATATAGCTGTAGCTTTTTCAATAGGCATCATTACTAAAGCTGAAAAATATAATAACATTGAAGGTAAATTTAAAACTGCTCTTAAAAAATGTTTTTTATGATGATTTGTTTTAAAGACTGTAAATTTAGATTTTAACATATAAGGAAAAATAATTAGGAAACCAAATAAAAATCTAAAAAAACCTGCAACATAAACATTAACTTCTTCTTGAGCTAATTTTAAAAAAGTTAACATCAATGTTCCGCAAAAAACTGAGATTATAATTAAAAAAATTGCTAATTTATTATTTGAAATCAATTTAGTATCTTTTTGTATTCTTCAATTATTTTTGACCATTGAAATTTATTCGCAAATTCTTTCGCATTTTTTCCAAGCTCTAAATATTTTTTTTTTTCCAATATTGAATTAATAGAAGAATAAATCTCATCAAGATTATTTCCATCACATATCAGACCAGTCTTTTCATGAATAATTGCATCTGCTGCGCCGCCATCTTTACCACCAATTGATGGAATACCGTATTGTGCAGCTTCAACATACGCTATACCAAAACCCTCAACTGATTTTTTATGAATTATAGATGGCATTACAAATATATTTGATTTTGAAACTAAAGCATTTTTTAGATCATTACTAATATCTTTAAAAAACATAACTTGCGCTTCAAGATCTAATTCTTTTACTAACTTCTTAATATTTTCTTCTTCCTCTCCATATCCAACACAAATGTAAACAATATCAGGATAAATTTGTTTTAAATTCCTTAAAGCCATTACTATTTTTTCATGATTTTTACGTTTATCAAATCTTGAAACTGTAATTAATCTAGGATTTTTAACTTTAAGTATACTTTCAACTTTATCTAAAGTTTTTTTATTTAATTCTTCGGCTGGATCCACACCTGGATTTATTACAATTACTTTGTTTGCATTAACACCAATTTCTATCGCTAGATTTTTTGTAAACTGAGAATTTGCTATAACTTTTTCAACATTATTTAAAACACTAACTACTCTTTTATTTTGACTAGAACCTTTAGGATGGTTGATTTCTTTACTATGAATTAAACAGTATTTTTTCTTAGAAGTTTTAATAAGTTCTAAACTTTTCCAGTGATCAGCAATAATACCATCTACTTTATTTTCTTTGATATATTCATTAATTAATTGTGCTTTTCTATATTTTCTAAGTAGTTTAATTCCACCAACTCTTTCGATAGAAAAGGAAGTTTGTTCATCAAAATCTTTGTGACCCTCTATATGATCTGCAAAAACTTTTATCATAAAGTTTTTTGAAAGTTCTCTTGAAAGGCCCCACATTAGACTTTGCATCCCACCAAGTTCAGGTGGGAATGACCTAGTTACAATTAGATACATTAATCATACTTCCATTTAATACCACAGCCTGCACTGGGTATTTGATCTTCAGGACCTTTTCCAGTTTCAGCTATTTGTCTCATTGCTGTTAGCAGATCACTTTCTCCTTCTTTAACTGGAATAAACTTTTTAAGTTCTCTTAATCTTCCTCTGTATTGAAGTTCTAGATTTTTATTGTAGCCAAAGAAATCTGGAGTACATACAGCATCATATGCTTTTGCAATTTCTTGAGTTTCATCATGTAAGTAAGGAAAATTGAAATGATTTTCATTTGAAAACTTGATCATGTTATCAAACGAGTCGTCTGGATAATTAACAAAGTCGTTTGAGCAGATAGCAACTGAGTTGATGCCAATTTTTTTCAATTCACTGCAATCTTCAACTAATTCTTTTGTAATGGCTTTTACATATGGACAATGATTACAAATGAACATTATCAAAGTTCCATTTTCACCTTTGATATCATTTAAAGACAGAATTTTATTATCAGTAGATTTTAATTCAAATGGAATAGCTTTTTGACCAAAATCACATATTGGAGTTTGTATGGGCATAATGTAAAATATATAGATTATGTTTTATGATTTAAAAGATAAAAAACCAAAAAACTCTGGCGAAAATTGGGTAGCTCCAAACGCTACGATAATAGGAGATGTTACTTTAGAAAAAAATACAAGTATTTGGTTTAATGCAGTTCTTAGAGGAGATATTGAAAACATTCATATTGGTGAGGGGTCAAATGTTCAAGATGGAAGCGTATTACATACAGATCCTGGATGTCCTTTAAAAGTAGGAAAAAATGTTACTGTTGGCCATTTAGTTATGCTCCATGGATGTACCATCGGAGATAACACTTTAATTGGAATTGGAGCTGTTATCTTAAATAAAGCTAATATTGGTAAAAATTGTATCATAGGTGCAAAAGCTTTAATAACTGAAAATAAAGTCATACCAGATAATTCATTAGTTGTTGGTTCTCCAGGTAAAGTTATTAGAGAAGTTTCAGAGGAAGAAAAAAAAGCAGTGTTTGAAAACACAAAACATTATCAAGATAATTGGAAAAAATATTCGAAATCAATTTTTTAAAGGAGATAAATGCCAGCAGGCTACGTAATAGCTCAATTAAAAGTAACTAATCCTGAAAATTATAAAGAATATGTTGAAAAGGTTACGCCACTCGTAAAAAAATATGGTGGAGAATTTTTAGTAAGAGCTGGTGAGTTTCAAATTTTTGATGGTGAAACAAAATTTCCTAGAATTATTATTCTTAAATTCCCTACATATAAAAAAGCATTAGAATGGTACAATTCCGAAGAATACAAACCAATAAAACAAATAAGATTAGATAATTCTGAAGGTACAAATATAATTATTAAAGGAATTTGAAAGAATAGTTCATTTAATTAAATAATAGATCGTTGACTGAATAAACTATCAATCCAATTATTATTAAAAATAAAATTAAAAAAGATAATTGTCCACTTAACTTTGATTTAATTTTGGTTTTACCTTCTTTAAATTTTTTAAAATGAATACTTCCAAATCTCATTATAGCCAATCCTAAAATTATAAGAAATGCTGTAAATATGTATCCAGTTACCATCTATGGGACTAACCAGGTATCTTTATTATTTTCCAAATTAAACTTAGCTCTTCTGTGACCTTTAGCTGCTAAATAAAGCCATTCTATAGATTTAATTTTGCACTGAATAACAGTAAAGTTTTTATAACCTTCTTCACTTTGTTCTTTGGTATAATCAAAATTATCTAATTCTGGTTTTAGACCAGAAGTTGGTAGATCTGACTCAGTTCCTGGACCATTATCAACTAAATAACATTTTCTACTAATATGTTGGGTTTTAGACCAAGATTCTTTTGTTACATCATTATTGTGATTAACCATACATTCAACTTTCAATCTAACCTGTATTTTTTCATCTTTATCGTAAAATAACATTGCTGCATTCTTATTTGCTTTTAATTTTTCAATTTTATCTGACCTAATATCGCTATGATATTGTACTAAATTATTTGATTGATCAGATTTTCTTAGAACAACAATTCTTCCATCAAAGTCTGATTGATTACCACAAATGAATACCGGTATTCTAAAAGGAGAACCTCTGTCTTTCACAGCATTATCCAGCATTGACCAAATTTTCTTTTTGATCTCTGCAAAGTCCTCGTAATAAGGAACTGTATCCGTCACAAATATTATTTTTTCTTTTTTAATCTAGCAATCAAACCTGAGCTATCCCAACGATTTCCACCCATTTCTTGAACCTCAGCATAATAACCATCAATAATTTCTGTTATAGGCACAGGTGAACCATTTTTTTTTGCTTCTTCGATTGCAATTTTTAGATCTTTTCTCATCCAATCAATAGCAAAACCATAATCAAACTTATCATCAGTCATAGTTCGGTATCTATTTTCCATTTGCCAAGATTGTGCTGCACCTTTAGATATTGTTTCCATAACTTTATCCATATCTAAACCTGCGTTTATTCCAAAATTAATTGCTTCAGATAAACCTTGGACTGTTCCAGCAATACACATTTGGTTCATCATCTTTGTTAACTGACCACTTCCACAAGGACCAATTAATTTTACTTTTTTACTGTAACAATCAATCACAGGTTCAGCCTTTTTAAACACTTCTTCATCGCCACCAACCATTACTGTTAGTATTCCGCCCTCAGCACCAGCTTGTCCACCTGAAATAGGAGCATCTAAAAAACTAAACCCTTTATCATTTGCTTTTTTGTTTAATTCTCTTGATACTTCTGCAGATACAGTTGAGTTATCAATAAAAATAGACCCAGCTTTTGCTGTGTTAAATAATCCATTTTCTCCAGTTGCTACTTCTCTTAAATCATCATCATTACCAACACATGTGAAAATAAAATCGGCACCATCTGCAGCCTCCGCAGGTGTATTGGCCATTTTACCTTTATATTCACCAATCCATTTTTCAGCTTTAGATTTAGTTCTATTAAAAACAGTTACATTGTGTCCGGCTTTTGATATATATCCAGCCATTGGGTAGCCCATAACCCCAAGACCTATGAAAGCAACATTACAAGTCATAATTTTTTTCTATGTTTAAAAGTTTAAGTTTAAAAGTAATTGTATTTGGTTTTATTTTTACATTTTTTTCAAGTTTTGGACAGAGTTTTTTTCTTGGCCTATTTAATTCTAGTATTAGAGACGCCTTATCAATTACGCATGGACAATTTGGCTCAATTTATGCATCAGCCACTTTACTAAGTAGTATTGTTTTAGTTTGGATTGGAAAAAAAATTGATGATGTAAACATATTAAAGTTTGCTTCTTATGTAATTATTTTTCTATCTGCTTCTTGCTTTATATTTTCAAAAATTTCATCAGTTATTTTTTTATTTGTAGGAATTTTTTTAATGCGTCTAGCTGGACAAGGATTATCAAGTCACACAGCTACAACAACCATATCTCGTTTTTTTGAAAAAAATAGAGGAAGAGCCTTAAGCACTGGTTGGTTAGGATTGTCGTTAGCTGAATTTATAATGCCTGTTTTAATTGTTTTTTTATTAACTTTTATAGAATGGAGAGATATTTGGGTTTCAATTTCTATTTTAGTTATACTTGTTTTGCCTATTGCAACTTTTCTTTTAGTTAAAGACGTTAAACTTGACACTAGAGAAGAATCTAAATTAGAAGAGAACAATAAAGAAATTAAACAATGGAAAAGAATAGAAGTTTTAAAAGATTATAGATTTTACATAATTTGTATGACGATGTTAGCAATGCCATGGATTGCTACTGGATCTTTTGTTTATCAGTCTTTTATATCTTCTTCTAAAGAGTGGGGACCTTATGTGATTGCACAATCATTTATGGCTTACTCAATTTTATCAGTGATAACTCTTTTTATATCTGGTTTTTTAATTGATAAATTTTCAAGTAGAAAATTATTAATCTATATGAATATCCCACTTCTTTTTGGTACTATAGTTCTCTACTATTTTGATGCACCACTGTCTTCTTTTACATTTTTTGGTTTAGTAGGCGTCACCAATGGTTTAGCAAACGTTCTTGGTTCTTCAACATGGGCTGAGATTTATGGAGTTAAATATATTGGATCAATAAAGGCTTTAACAACTGCACTAATGGTATTTTCAACAGCGTTTGGTACTGCATTGTTTGGTCTTCTGATTGATATTGGTTTTTCAATTGAACAGATAGCCGTTGTTTCAGGAACCTATATTTTTGGCTCAATTATCCTTCTTTATTTAGTTAAAAATAAGCTAAATCCTCATTATTTATAAAATACCCCTTGATTTTTAAAGACTCACTGTGTAGATACTCCGCATGGCTAGAGTTACCGTAGAAGACTGCATAGATAAAGTAGAGAGCCCTTACGAATTAGTACTAGTTGCTAAAGAAAGAGCTACTCAACTTAATGCAGGAATAGAACCAACAATTGATAGAGATAACGATAAAAATACGGTTATTTCATTAAGAGAGATTGCCGAAGAAAAAATTAAAGTTTCAGATTTAACTGACAGCGCCGTTTACAAACTTAGAAAACATGTTGAGCAAGTTGACGATACTACTGAGGATGATGAAGAAATAGGTGATGATTTTGAAAATTTATACAAAGGTGAAATTTCAAAAAGTGGAACACCAATATTACCATCTAAAAGAGCAAGAAAAACACCTGAAAAAATCCAAGTTACAAAAGAAGATTTAGCTGAGTTATCTGAAACAGCTACAGCAGAAGTTGATAATTCAGTAGGAGAAGAAACGATGAATGAGCAAGGAGAAGTTTCTTTAGATGAAGTATCAGAATCAGAAAATCAAGAAGTAGACGTATCTTCAGACGACACTGAAGCTTCAAACTCTTAAAAAAATAATATAAAGTTATATCATGAATAGGAAAGTATCAGTTGCTCCTATGATGGATTGCACAGATCGTCACGAACGATTTTTTCTAAGATTAATTTCCAAAAACACTCTTCTTTATACTGAGATGGTAGTTGATGAAGCCATAAATAGAGGAGATAAAAAAAAGTTATTAGAGTTTAATATTAATGAGAAACCTGTAGCACTTCAATTAGGAGGATCTTCTCCAAAACTTTTAGCTGAAGCCACTAAAATAGGCGAAGATTTTGGTTATGATGAAATTAATCTAAACTTAGGTTGTCCTAGTAAAAAAGTTGAAAAAAATAGATTTGGTGCTTGTTTAATGAAAGAGCCAAATTTAGTGGCGGATTGTTTAAGTAAAATGCAATCAGTTACAAAACTACCAGTAACTATAAAAACAAGAATTGGTTACGATGATGTAGAAGATTATCAAAATTTACATAGTTTTATTTCTACTCTTAAAGCAACAGGGGTTAAAACTTTTATCATTCATGCAAGAAAAGCAATGTTAGGTAAATTTACACCTAAGCAAAATTTAAATATTCCACCTTTAAAATATGAGTATGTATATAAATTAAAAAAGGATTTTCCTAATGAAGAGATAATAATAAACGGAGGAATAACTTCAGTAGATGAAATAAAACCTCATTTAAAAAAAACAGACGGTGTAATGATAGGAAGAGCTGCATATCATACTCCTTATTTATTGGCAGATATTGAAAGAGAAATATTTAACAATGATGATGTTCCAAGTAGACAAGATGTTATTGAACAACTTATTCCTTATGTTAAAGAAGAATTAAAAAAAGGAACGAGATTAAATCAAATTATGAGACACACTCTTGGTTTATTTCATGGTCAAACAGGTGCAAGTTATTGGAAAAGATATTTAAGTGAAAACATGTGTGTGAGAGATGCTGATGTGAAAAAAATTGATCACATCATGGATAAAATTAAATACAACAATGTAGATACTAGAGTAGGCCAGTCTGCTTAATTCAATTTTAACAAACGAATACAGTTATATTATTTTATTAATGGTTTTAACAGCGATACCAGTTGGATTTGTTGCTGGTTTATTTGGTATTGGCGGCGGCTTGATAACTGTTCCCTTTTTATATTTTATTTTTGGTTCTTTAGAAATTGATCCTCAATATGTTATGCACCTTGCTGTAGGAACTTCCTTTGCAATTATAATACCAACATCTACTGTCTCAGTTTTAACACATCATAAATTTAAAGCGGTTGATTTTGATATTGTTAAGAATTACGGTCTGTTTGTTGTGCTAGGAGTTATTGTTGGTACAGCTTTTGCTGCTTCTTTAAAAACCAAGTCTTTAGTTTTGTTTTTTTCTATAATGATCTTATTTCTAGGAATTTATTTATTATTAATAAAAGAAAAGGAACAAAACATAATTGTTAAAATGAAATTACACCTAAAAGTATTTCTTGGCTTTTTTGTTGGGTTTATATCAGCACCTATGGGTATAGGAGGGGCGGTAATGAATGTACCTATTCTTAAGTTTTTTGGTTATTCAATAAATAAAGCAATAGGAAGTGCAGCAGCTATAGGTTTTTTAATTGCTTTATTTGGAGCAATAGGTTTTTTAATTTCAGGAAACTATTTAAATTCAAGTCTTCCACTTAGTATTGGTTTTATAAATATCCCTGCTTTTTTAATTTTCATACCAATTACGACTTTCATGGCTCGAATAGGAGCTAAAACAGTTCATAGTATTGATAAAAAAAAAATTAGTAAGTTTTTTGGAATTTTTCTTTTAGTCGTTTCGATTAAATTTTTTTATGAATACTTGAAATTATAACAAGCAAAAAAAAGAGGTGACTTCAGTCTCCCTCCATCACCTCACGAATCCAAACTAAGTGATTCTTTAAATATTTATGAACACTTATTAGTTGAAAATGGTCTTTATCAACTAATTTAAAATCAGACAATCTTAAGTTGTATTTAGTCTTAAATAAAAACTCAAATTAGCCACACATAATATTTAGTGTTATTGTTCTAATTGATACTTTTAAAAATGGTTTCAATAAAAGACATTAATAAAAATATTAAAAAAAATTTATTTGATCCAATAGATAAAACAAAGAAAAAGTTTTCCTCAATTTTAGAAGATTTTAAAAAAAATAAAGTTAAAAAAGATTTAGCATTACAAAAACATTTAGAAAAAGAAAAAAAAAGAGAATTAATTTTAGAAAAAAAACTAGCAAAAAAAGCTAAACAAGATGAACTTAAAGAAGAAAGAAAGAAACTTCTTTTTCAAAAAAAATTAGTCATTGAAAATGAAAAACAAGAAAAAAAGAATGAAGAGAAAAGACAAAAAATAGAGGCTCAAAGAATTAAAATAGAACAGAAAAAAATTAAAGATGAAGAAACAAGAAAGCTTAGAGAGGAAGCAAGAAAGCTTAAACAGGAAGATTTAAGGCTAAAAATGTTAGAAAGACAAAGAATTAGAGAAGAAAATTTTAAAATTAAAGAAGAACAACTAAAAAATAAAGAAATTGAAGCTCAAAAGAAAAGAGATGAAAAAGAAAAAGAAAGACAAGAAAAAATAAGATTAAAAGAAATTGAAAGGAAAAATAGACTTGAGGAAGAACAAAGATTAAGAGAGGCAGCTAGAAAGCTAAAATATGAGCAAGAAAAACTTAAAGAAATGGAAGAAAGGTTAAGAGACCTTGAAACTGAACGACAGCAAGAAATTCAAAGACAGATTTTAAAAGAAGAGGCTGAGCAAAGAGCAAAGGAAGAGGAATTAAGAATTAAAGAAAAAGAACTCAAAGAAGCTGAACGTGAAAGAATAAATAAAGAAAATGAAAGACGTCAAAGAGAAAGAGAATTGAAAATTGATGAGGAAAGACAAAAAAGAATTGAGGAAGAAAACGAAAGAATTCGATTAGCTGAAATAGCTCAAAAAGAGAGAATTGAAGAGGAAAATAGGCGAATGAGAGAATGGGAGAAAAAATTTGATGAAGAGCAAAGGTTAAAAGAAGAGGAGTTAGTTAGAAAGTTTTATAGCGATGAAATTCCCAAACAAGAAAACAACCAAAGCGGTGATAATTTAGAAAATAAAGCTGATGAGGATAATATAGGAACTAAAGTTGATGATGATAATTATAAAAATTAAGTTTTTAGACCAGTGAAATCAAAAATTTTTTTCACAATATAATGAAGCAAATTTTGTAGCTTCCATTATATCTTCAGGTTTTTGTTTAAATAGTTCCTTAATTTCATCATCTGTAAATTTCTCATTAAGTTTTTTTAATGTACACATGCAATAGGATTTTGCTTTTTCAGGACCTATATATTGTTTTGAATTTCCATAGCAGCCTATATAAATTTGTTGTTCAATTTCAGGGCTAAAACTCAGGGCTTTTGATACTAAAAATAAAAAAAAAATTAAAAAAATATTAAATTTTTTGATCATATTCGCCAATTTTTCCAGTTTCTTTTAGTAATTCATCAATGAAATCAAAAATTTTTTTTTTTCTTTCGTCTGAAGTTGGGCTTTCAGTTACTATTACTAAGGATGGTTTATTTGATGATGCTCTTATCAGTCCCCAAGAACCATCTTCAAATGAAAACCTAACTCCATTAACAGTTAAAATATCATTAATAACTTGGCCATCTATTTCAGTTTTGTTTTCTTGTAAATTTTTAATTTTTTTAACAAGCTCTTCGACAACAAGATACTTCTCTTCATCTTTGCAAAAAGGTGCCATAGTAGGAGTTTGAAATGTATTAGGTAATTCACTAATAATTTCACTCATTTTTTTATTTTGATTATCTAGCAAATGACATACTTGAATAGCTGAATTAATTCCATCATCATAACCATATCCTAAAGGTTGATTAAAAAAGAAATGACCACTTTTTTCAAAACCTGCTAATGCTTTTTCACTATTTACTTTTCTTTTAATATGTGAATGCCCAGTTTTCCAATAAATAGTTTCACAATTATTTTCAATTAAAATTTTATCTTTTGAGTATAGTCCTGTTGATTTAACATCAACTACAAACTTTGAATTTTTATGTTTGCTTGATAAATTTCTAGCAATTAGAAGACCAATTTTATCTGAAAATATTTCGTTACCCTTATCATCAATAACACCAACTCTATCTCCATCTCCATCAAATCCAAAGCCTATATCAGCATGGTTTTCTTTAACTACTTTTGCTATTTCATGAAGCATTTCTAGATCCTCTGGATTTGGATTGTATTTAGGAAAATTCCAATCTAGGTTACAATCTAACTCTATTACTTCACAACCAATACCTCTTAAAATATCTGGAGCAAAAACTCCCGCTGTTCCATTTCCACAAGCCACCACAGCTTTTATTTTTTTCTTAATTTTATTTTTACTAATTAAGTCTTCCTTATAAATGTTATCAAAATTTTTTATTTGTTTTTCGTTACCTTCACCTTTTGTGAAATTTTTATTTAAGGTAATTTCTTTTAGTTCTTTCATTTCTTCAGGTGCATGAGTTAGTCCTTTTTTGATTCCCATTTTGACACCAGTCCACCCATTTTCATTATGACTTGCTGTAACCATAGCAACCGCATCTGCATCTAAATTGAATTGTGCAAAATAAACCATTGGAGACAATGAAAGACCAATATCCTCTATGCTGCACCCCGTAGCCATTAATCCTTTTTTGAGAGCAGTTTTTATTTCTTCACTATAGGAACGGTAATCATGACCTACTATGATTCTGGGTTTATCTTTTTTGGTATGTATTTTTATCTGTGTTCCAAGCCCTCTTCCAAGATTCTCTATTCCAGATTGATTTATATCTTTCTCATACAACCATCGGGCGTCATATTCTCTAAAACCATAGGGATCTATTTTTATATTTTGGCTCATTTGTTATTTACTTACTGTTTATTATGTTAATTTCTTGAAAAATTTTTTATTTTTTTATTGATTATCATATTGTCGCGTTCTATAAATGTTCTGTTGTACAAAAGTTTATATAGTATATTTACAACAAACGCCTACAACATATAGTTGTTTTCGTACTAATAACAAAATATAATTAATATTTATGAACAAGATTCTTTCTCAAGCCCTCAAAAAAGCTGTCTCTGAATATAGCCCAGAAGTTAAGGAAGTTTCTAAAATAAATAAGCCTGATCTTTTCTCATTAAATAATGAAACAGAATTATTTCAAAATGACAAAGGCATTATAATTAAAATTGATCGTTCAAAAGATGCAAATCTTACAGACTTTGGTAAAGCAACTTTAAAAGACAGATACTTAGGTTTGAATGAATCTTATCAAGATTTATTTGCAAGAGTAGCAAGCACATATGCAGATGATAATTTGCATGCTCAAAGAATTTATAATTATATAAGTAATCTTTGGTTTATGCCAGCAACACCAGTTTTATCAAATGGTGGTACAAAAAGAGGATTACCTATTTCATGTTTTTTAAATGAAGCATCTGATAGCTTAGGAGGCATTCTTGATTTATGGAGTGAGAATGTTTGGTTGGCAGCGAAGGGTGGAGGAATTGGAAGTTACTGGGGCAACTTAAGATCTATTGGTGAAAAAATAGGAAGAGTTGGAAAAACTTCTGGAATAATTCCTTTTATAAAAGTTATGGACTCTTTAACTATGGCTATCAGTCAAGGATCACTAAGAAGAGGTTCTGCAGCATGTTATCTTCCAATTGATCATCCTGAGATAGAAGAGTTTATTGAAATGAGAAGACCTACTGGTGGTGATCCAAATAGAAAAGCATTAAATTTACATCATGGTGTTTTAGTTTCTGATGCGTTTATGAGAGCTGTAGAAACTGATGAGCAGTGGGCATTGAAGAGTCCAGCAGATGGTAGTGTTCAACAGACTATTTCAGCAAGAAATTTATGGATAAGATTATTAACTGCAAGAATTGAAACAGGTGAGCCATATATAATTTACATTGATACGGTTAACAGACAAATTCCTCAACATCATAAGTTAGCAAACCTAACAGTTAAAACTTCTAATTTATGTAGTGAAATAACTTTACCAACAGGAATTGATAAAGATGGAAGGGATAGAACAGCAGTATGTTGTTTGTCTTCGTTAAATTTAGAAAAATATGATGAGTGGAAAGATGATCCAGAGATGATTGGTGATGTTATGAGATTTTTAGATAACGTTTTATCTGATTTTATTAATAAAGCACCAGATCAATTTAAAGATGCAAAATATTCTGCGGAAAGAGAAAGAAGTGTTGGATTAGGTGTAATGGGCTTTCATTCTTTTTTACAAAAAAATAGAATTCCACTTGAATCAGTAATGGCAAAGTCATGGAATAAAAAAATATTTAAAAATATTCATGAAAAAGTTAATCAAGCGTCTAAAGATTTGGCTGAAGAGAGAGGTGCATGTCCGGATGCAGCGGAGTATGGTTATAAAGAAAGATTTTCTAACAAGACAGCGATTGCTCCAACTGCTTCAATCTCAATTATTTGCGGAGGAGCATCACCAGGAGTAGAGCCGATTGCTGCAAACAGTTACACACACAAAACTCTTTCAGGATCTTTCAATGTAAGAAATAGATATTTAGAAGAAATACTTCAGTCTCATGGAAAAAATGATGAAGAGACATGGTCTAGTATTACTACAAATCAAGGATCTGTTAATCATCTAGATTTCCTAACTGATTTAGAAAAAGATGTATTCAAAACTGCATTTGAGCTGAACCAAAATTGGATAATTGAATTAAGTGGTGACAGAACACCATTTATTTCACAGGCACAATCAGTAAATCTATTTTTACCAGCAGATGTTCACAAGAAAGAGTTACACAAAATTCATTTTGATGCTTGGAAAAAAGGCTTAAAGAGCCTTTATTACTGTAGATCAAAGTCAATCCAAAGGGCTGAGAATGTTAATGATTCAAAATCAACCGATATCTTAGCAAATGTTTACAAAAATAAATCAAACGAAAGTCAAGAACAAGAGTACGAGGAGTGTTTATCATGTCAGTAGCAGAAAATATAAATAAAGAAGCAGTTCAACCAAAAAAAAATAACAATGGTTTGTTAGTAGCGAACCCGGTTTATAAACCTTTTAGATACCCTTGGTGCTACGATGCTTGGTTAACACAACAAAGAATTCACTGGTTACCTGAAGAAGTTCCATTAGGTGATGATGTAAGAGATTGGCAAAAAAATCTTAGCCCGTCTGAAAAAAATTTATTAACTCAGATTTTTAGATTTTTCACTCAAGCTGATGTTGAGGTAAGTAATTGCTATATTAGACATTACATGAATGTGTTTAAACCAACAGAAGTTTTAATGATGATGTCTTCGTTTGCTTCTATGGAAACAGTACACATTGCAGCTTACTCACATTTATTAGATACAATTGGAATGCCAGAGTCTGAATATTCAGCTTTCATGAAATATAAAGAAATGAAAGATAAGTATGATTACATGCAAGGCTTTGATGTTAAATCTAATCATGACATTGCAAAAACAATAGCCGTGTTTAGTGCGTTTACGGAAGGTTTACAGTTGTTTGCGAGTTTTGCAATCCTATTAAATTTCCCAAGACACAATAAAATGAAGGGAATGGGTCAGATCGTTACTTGGTCTGTAAGAGATGAAACATTGCATTGCAATTCAATGATCAGATTATTTAAAGATTTTATTAAAGAAAATCCTGAAACATGGAATCCACAACTTAAAAAAGAAATTTATGAAGCTTGCAGAACTATAGTAGAGCATGAAGATGCTTTTATAGATTTAGCATTTCAAATGGGTCCAATGGAAGGATTAACGGCTGAGGATGTTAAAAAATATATTCGTTTCATTGCAAACAGAAGATTAAGTCAATTAGGCTTAGAAGGAATTTATAATATTGAAAAAAATCCTTTAACTTGGCTTGATACTATGCTTAACGCGGTTGAGCATATGAATTTCTTTGAAGGTCGTGCAACAGAATATTCTAAAGCATCAACACAAGGTACTTGGGCAGAAGCTTTTAGCTAATATAAATAATGTTAAGAAGATATTTAATAATATTTATTTTCTTATTTAGTTCAGCCTGCAATACAGTTACAGGTACAGTTGAGGGAACTGCATTAGGAGTGGTTAAAGATGTTAAAGCCACCTATCACTATTCAACTTGTATCTTTACAAAAGTAACCTGTGGAGATTTAGATCTGGACTGATCTATCTTTGATTTAACTGCATTACTTTTCTGTGTTTACTACCTTTATAGCTAGCCAAAGGTCTTATCAGTTTATTTGCAGTGTGTTGTTCCATTATGTGAGCAGACCAACCTGTAATTCTAGAAATTACAAATATTGGAGTGAAAAAATCTGTATCAAACCCCATTAGATGATAAGTAGGTCCCGTTGGATAATCTACGTTAGGATGAATGTTTTTCTGTTTAATCATAACTTTTTCAACAATGTCATAGATTTTTTCAAATTTTTTATCCTTCTTAAGTTTAGCGACTTTACCAAAGTATTTTCTCATAGTTGGAACCCTTGAGTCACCAGATTTATAAACTCTATGACCAAATCCCATTACTACTTCCTTATTTTTAAGTGCATTATTTATCCATTTAAGTGCATTTTCTGGTTTTTTAATTTTATTCATCATATGCATCACTTCTTCATTCGCGCCACCGTGAAGAGGGCCTTTTAAACTAGCAATTGCTCCTGTTATTGCGCCGTGTATATCAGATAAGCTACTGGTGATTGTTCTAGCTGTAAAAGTTGATACGTTAAAACTGTGTTCAGCATATAAAATTAAAGAAACATCGAATGCTTTAACAATTTCCTTTTGAGGAACTTTTCCAAAACACATATAGAAAAAGTTTTCAGCAAATGTTAAATTTTTTTTAGGTTTGATTATTTTTTTTCCTTTTCTAATTCTATAAAAAGCAGCCAATGCAGTAGGTGTTTTAGCAAAAATTCTTAATGCCTTTCTCATATTTGCTTCAGGAGAAGAATCAGTAGTTTCTTTGTCCTCTAATCCCATTACGCTAACAGCAGTTCTTGCAACGTCCATTGGGTGAGATTTTTTTGGCATATGTTTTATAATTTCATATAAATTTTTTGTAAGTTCTCTATTGTTTCGTTCTTCTTTCTCAAAATTTTTTAACTCTATTGAATTAGGAAGATCTTTATTTAGGATTAGGTAAGCAACTTCTTCAAACCTGCAATATTCACATAAATCTTGAGCAGCATATCCTCTGTAAGTAAGAGAATTAATTTCAGGCATTACTTTTGAAACTTCAGTTTCATCTACAACAATACCCAGTAAACCTTTTTTTATATCATCACTCATTACTCATGTCCTTCCGTACTAAAATTATAAATTTTTTCATCTAATGAATTATATTTTTCGTAATCAACTAAATCATAAAGTCTTTTCCTGGTTTGCATTTTATCAATAATATTATTTTGGTGTCCATTTGCATAAATGTCCCTTAATCCATCTTCTACATTTTTCATGGCCAATCTTTGTGTTGTTACCGGATAAATTACTATGTTATATCCAAAATTTTCTAATTCTTTATAGTTGAATAATTTAGACTTACCAAATTCGGTCATATTAGCTAATAAGTAACCAGATAGTTCTTTACGAACTTTTTCAAAATCTTTTTCATCTTGAAGAGCTTCAGGGAATATAATCTCTGCACCAGCATCAATATAAGCTTTGCATCTTTCAATCATTTTATCAATTCCTTCAACACTTTTTGCATCTGAACGTGCGATAATTTTAAAATTTTGATCTTTTTTTGCTGCAACACATTCTTTAATTTTTTTAACCATAGCATCAGTTGAAATAAGTTCTTTATTATCAAGATGCCCACATCTTTTTCTTTCAATCTGATCCTCTAAGTGGACACCTGTTATTCCAAATTCTTCAAATGTTTCTATGGTTTCTTTACAAGATTTAAATCCTGTATCGATATCAACTATTGTTGGAAGATTAGTTACTCTCGAAATTAGATAAGATCTTGTGCTAACATCTTGTAGAGTTGTTAAGCCAATATCGGGAAAACCAAGATCATTAGCCATTACTCCACCAGATACATAAACTGCATCATATCCAATTTCTTCTATAAGCTTTGCTGTCAAAGGATTGAATGCACCTGGAACTCTTAATATTTTATTTGATTTTAATTTTTGATCAAAATCTAATCTTTTTTGACTTGGTTCTTTTTCTACAAAGTGCATTAAAAAATTCCTTTTTTATTATTTCGTTTTAATTTATTTCTTCTTACTTCAATATTCAATTTATGTAGTTGACCTGATTTTAAATTTCTTAAATTTTGTACTGTTTTTAAAAAACGATTGCTTTCTTTTTTATCCAAAATACCCTCAGTTAAAGTTAAAAATTTATTTATATAATTTTCTCTCTCAAACGGTCTTGCCCCATATGGATGTGCGTCTGCTCTATCAAGTTCCTCTGTTATTTTTTTTCCATTTTTAAGTGTTACAACTACTTTAGCTCCAAAAGCTTTATTTTTTGGATTTGGATCATGATACTTCTTTGTCCATTTTTTATCTTCATATGTTTTAATTGATCTCCAAATTTTAATTGTACTTTTTCTATTTGCTCTTGCTTTAGTATAAGATTTAACATGATGCCAATCTCCGTCTTCTAAAGCTACAGCAAATATATACATTATAGAATGATCTAATGTTTCTCTACTAGCCTTGGGATCCATTTTTTGTGGATCATTAGCACCTGTTCCAATCACATAATGAGTGTGATGACTTGTAAAAATATCAATTTTTTTAATATAATTTAAATTATTAATTTTTGTTTTTAGCTTTTTAGCTAGATCTATTAATGCTTGCGATTGATATTCTGCAGAATATTCTTTTGTATATGTTTCTAAGATAGCTTTTTTACTTTCACCTTTTTTTGGTAAAGGGACTTTGTAGTTTGCTTTTTTTCCATCCAATATTCTTGCTATTACACTATCTTCACCTTCATATATTGGACTTGGAGCACCTTCACCTCTCATAGTTCTATCTACAGCTTCGATAGCAAGCTTACCAGCATGAGCAGGAGCATAAGCTTTCCAGCTTGAAATTTCTCCTTTTCTAGATTGTCTTGTAGATATTGATGTATGTAATGCCTGTTGAACAGCTTGATATATAGTTTCAGTATTTAATTTTAGCATTGTTCCTAATCCAGCAGCAACACTAGGGCCTAAATGAGCAATGTGGTCCACCTTATGCTTATGCAAACAAATACCTTTGACTAAATTTACTTGAACTTCATATGCAGTAATTATTCCTCTTAATAAATCCAATCCGCTTTTTTTGTTTTGTTGTGCTACACTTATAAGAGGAGGAATGTTGTCACCTGGATGACTATAATCTGCAGCTAAGAAAGTATCATGAAAATCTAATTCTCTAACAGCTGTACCATTTGACCATGCTGCCCATTCACAATCAAATTTTAATTTTGAGTTTACACCAAATAAAGTTGCACCATTTTTTCTAGGGTGTTTTAAAGCCATTTCTCTAGATGAGATTACTGGCTTTCTATTTAATGAAGCAATTGCAACAGAAGCATTATCAATAATTCTATTGATAACCATTTCAATAGCATCTTTATTTAATTTAGCATTATCGCTTGCTATCTCTGCAATTTTCCAGGCAAGCTGTTTCTTCTTTGGAAGATTAATTTTTGATGGATATACTTTAACTGTATGTAATAACAAAATTACTCCTTATTTGTGATTTTGTTTTAATAGTTAAAATAA
>CACJHS010000010.1 GCA_902593235.1 uncultured Pelagibacteraceae bacterium | reverse complement strand
TGAAATAATTTATAATGACTTGAAAATAGCTGGTTTAAAGAAAACTAAAAAAGGAAGTTTTGCAACAAGTGCAAGTGTTTTAGAGGATTTAGCTTTTAAAGGTCATGAGTTTCCAAAATTAATTTTAGACTGGAGACAAGTTTCAAAATTAAAAAATACTTATTCAGATGCTTTACCTGAACATTTAAACCCAAATACAAAAAGAGTTCACACTTCGTTTTTGCTGGCCGCTACAACGACCGGAAGACTAGCATCTAGTGATCCCAACTTACAAAATATACCAATTAAATCAGAAGATGGAAAAGATATAAGAAAAGCTTTTAAAGCAAAAAAAGATCACTTACTAATTTCTGCAGATTACAATCAAATTGAGATGAGAATTTTAGCAGACCTTGCAGATGTAAAAGAATTGAAAAAAGCTTTTAAAAATAAAGAAGATATTCACTCTTTAACAGCTAGCCAAATATTTAATATTGATATTAAAAAAGTTAATCAAGACCACAGACGAAAGGCTAAGGCTATTAATTTTGGAATTATTTATGGAATTTCGCAATATGGATTAGCTAAACAAATAAATGTTTCTAATTACGAAGCTGAGGAATTTTTAAATTCATATTTTGCAAAGTTTCCAGAAATTAAGGTTTATATGGATAATACAATAAAATTTTGTAGGAAAAGCGGATATGTTAATAATATTTTTGGAAGAAGATCTCATTTTAATGGAATTAATGACAAAAACTTTAATGTCAGAAATTTTCAAGAACGTGCCGCAATTAATGCTCCCATCCAAGGTTCTGCTTCTGAAGTAATGAGATTAGCTATGATAAGACTAGATAAGAAATTATCAGAGGAAAAAAATTCTAATTCAAAAATGCTCTTGCAAATTCATGATGAATTAATTTTTGAAATTCCAAAAAAAGATGAAAAAGTAATGATTAAATTAATTGAGAAAGAAATGACCAGTGTAGCTCAGAGTGATTATCATTCTTTTTCAACTCCTTTAACAGTTGATATTAATGTTGGAGATAATTGGGGTATGTTACATTAAATTTATAACATTGCCCAAATTAGGACAATTTAGTATTTTTAAACTACTTTATGCAAAAACAAACTATAGCTCTAATTGATGACGATAGAAATATTTTAACAAGTTTAAGTATCGCATTAGAAAAAGAGGGTTTTAAAGTTCAAACATACATTGATGGTGAAAGCGCATTAATCGGTTTAACCAGAATGCCACCTGACTTAGCAGTTATAGATATAAAGATGCCTAAGATGGATGGAGAAGAATTACTAAAAAAACTTCGAAAAAAAACTTCCTTACCAGTAATTTTTTTAACATCCAAAGATGATGAAATTGATGAGTTGTTAGGTTTAAAGCTGGGTGCGGATGATTTTGTAAAAAAATCAGGAGGTTTTTCAATAAAAGTTTTGATTGAAAGAATTAGAGTGCAGTTAAGAAAAAAAGATTCAAATAATATTCTAGAGGAAAATAAAAGCCTGATATCTCATGGAAGATTAAAA
Organism: uncultured Pelagibacteraceae bacterium; assembly: GCA_902593235.1. Classification (GTDB taxonomy): domain Bacteria; phylum Pseudomonadota; class Alphaproteobacteria; order Pelagibacterales; family Pelagibacteraceae; genus Pelagibacter. The sequence goes on along the minus strand of CACJHS010000010.1, from coordinate 35,140 downwards.
TTAGATCCATCACAACTTGAGTGTGAATGGAATGGAAAACAGCTGCCTGATAAATTGACGACAACTGAGTTTTTAATCGTTAAAGAATTAGCAAAGAGGCCTGGTATAATTAAAGAAAGAGCTCAGCTTATGGATATAGCTTACCGAGAAGATACAGATATTGAGGATAGAACTATTGATAGTCACGTAAAACGAATTAGAAAAAAATTTAAAAAAGTAGATCCTGATTTTTCAGCTATTGAAACTAGGTATGGTAGTGGATATAGATGGAATGTTAGCTAATGTTTAGTAAATACTTAAAAACTCTTTCTATATTAAAGAAATTTTTATTTATAAATTTTGTAATTTTTACAATTATTGGACTATTTACATTCATATATCTAAATAATATTCAGCCAAGTTTAATAAAAAAAAAATCTCAAAATCACACAAACATCATTAACAACACTATTGATAATATTTTAAGGCTAGATGTAAAATTCCAATCTGATGATATTAGAAGATTTTTATTTTCTACAAGGTTTATTTTTCAAAATTTAGATAGAGTAATATTTTTTGATGATCAACTTAACCTAATTGGAGACACTGATACTCTAGATCTTGATCCAAGATCATTCTCTACAAGACTTGATAGAATTGAATTTGAAAGTTTAGATAATGAGGAAGTAGAAAAAACTATTGAGGAAAAAAATATAAAAATTGATGAAAAAAAACCTGTTTCATTTAAAGATATATTAAAAAATTATTCTAGTTCTGAAAATTTAGGAATTCCTTACACATTTATTCAAGAAGATTTTAATCAATTTAATGTAACAACTATTAAGAATGTTACAAAGAATGAGATTAATCTTGGTTATGTAGCTATTACAGAAAACGCCAATGAAATAAAGACAGCGATAGATGAGAGAAAAGCATTTGTAATAAGAACCGCTATATCTGTAGGATTTGTAATATTAATTTTCTCTTTTGTGTTAAGCAGATATTTTATAAAACCAATACAAAATCTCGTTGGATATACAATTCGCATTAAAGAAAAAAGCCAAGCCAAACCAGGTATTGAAAACCTTAAAAAAAGGAATGACGAATTGGGACTTTTATCAAATTCTTTAGAGGATATGACAAATGAGCTTCAAAATAGAGTTACTCATGCAGAAAACTTTTCAACAGATTTGGTTCATGAGATAAGAAATCCACTAGCATCTTTAAAAAGTGCATCAGAAATTTTACAAGACACAAATGATACCGACCAAAGAAATAGACTATTGAATATACTTAGTCATGACGTTCAAAGAATAGAAAGATTAATTACTGATTATTCGCAAATGTTAAAGGATGAAGTTGCTTTGAGTAAAGAAAAAATGAAAAAAATTGATATTGAACCTATAATTCAATCTGTTGTTGATGATTATAATAATATTCATCAAGTGAAAAAAGGAATTAAAATTGAATATAAAAATGACGGAAAAGAACAATATTATATAAATGGAATAGAAAATAGAATTGAACAAATCATTGCAAATTTATTAGACAATTCAATATCATTTAGTAAAGAAGGTGCTAATGTTTTTGTTGATGTATCTGTTAATGGAAAAAATCAAATATCAATCAAAATTATTGATGAAGGCCAAGGATTTAAAGAAAAAGACACATCAAGAATATTTAAAAGATTTTATAGTAATAGACCTGAAAAATTTGGAGAACACTCAGGCTTAGGTCTTAATATAGTGAAAAACTTGGTTGAACTCCACGATGGTGAAATTGTAGCATCTAATCGTATTGATAAAGAGGGAGCAATGATAGAGATAAGATTTCCCAATGTTTAATCATTTCTTGAAAAATAAATACTTAGCTGTATAAAGCTAGCCATGGAAGATTATAAAGTAAAAGACATTGCTCAAGCTGAATTTGGTAGAAAAGAAATATCAATAGCTGAAAGTGAAATGCCTGGTTTAATGGCTTTAAGAGAAGAATATTCTAAAGAAAAACCATTAAAGGGTGCAAGGATTATAGGATGTCTTCATATGACAATTCAAACTGCAGTACTAATCGAAACCTTAGTTGCCTTAGGCGCTGAAGTTCGTTGGTCTTCATGTAATATTTTTTCAACACAAGATCATGCAGCTGCTGCAATTGCAAAGGCTGGGATCCCTGTTTATGCCTGGAAAGGTGAAACAGAAGAAGAATATATATGGTGCATTAAACAAACTATAGTTGGAAAACCTGACTGGAAACCTAATATGTTATTAGATGATGGTGGTGATTTAACAGCTATCATGCACAATGAATATCAGGATTTAATGAAAGAAATTAAGGGAGTTTCAGAAGAGACTACAACTGGAATTAAAGCACTTAATAAAATGGAAAAAGATAAATCTCTTTTAGTTCCAGCAATAAACGTGAATGACTCTGTCACAAAATCAAAATTTGATAATTTATATGGATGTAGAGAAAGTTTAGTAGACGGAATAAGAAGAGCTACTGACGTAATGATGTCTGGAAAAATTGCTATTGTTGCTGGTTTTGGAGACGTTGGAAAAGGAAGTGCTGCATCTTTAAGACAAAGCGGAGCTAGAGTTTTAGTTACAGAAGCAGATCCAATTTGTGCTCTCCAAGCTGCAATGGAAGGTTATGAAGTGGTATTAATGGAGGAGGCTATAAGTAGAGCGGATATCGTTGTAACAGCAACAGGTAACAAAGATATTGTTACTGCAGACCATATGAGAGAAATGAAGGATAGAGCCATCTTATGTAATATTGGTCACTTTGATAATGAAATACAAGTTGAAGCTCTTAGAAATTATAAGTGGACTGAAGTAAAACCTCAAGTGCATGAAATAGAGCTGCCAAGTGGCAAAAGAATTATTCTTTTAGCTGAAGGAAGATTAGTTAATCTTGGTTGTGCAACAGGACATCCAAGTTTTGTAATGAGTGCATCATTTACCAATCAAGTAATTGCTCAAATAGAACTATGGCACAATCATAAAAATTATGAAAATAAAGTTTACGTCCTTCCAAAACATTTAGATGAAAAAGTAGCAACTCTGCATTTAAAAAAGGTTGGAGCAAAACTAACAAAATTATCAAAAGAGCAAGCAGATTATATAAGCGTTGGAACAGAAGGTCCTTTCAAACCAGATGCCTATCGCTATTAAAGATAGCACAATCGATATCAGTTCAGAGAAGTTAACCAAAGAATTAGCTAAAGAATTTACAAAATATCTTAAAGGTGGCGAGTTTGTTTTTTTATATGGAGAGATGGGCGTTGGTAAAACAACCTTTGTTAAATATTTTATAAATGAGTATCAAAAAATAAATAATTTAACACAAACAGAAATTACAAGCCCTACTTTTAGTTTATTAAATGAGTATCAGGTAAAAGATATAAGAATAAAACATTATGATTTATTTAGAATTAATAGGAAAGAAGATATCAATAATTTAGATATTTTTGAAAAAGATAATAAATTAATAACGCTTATAGAATGGCCACAATTGATTGCTGATAAACAAGATATAAAATTTATAACTTTAACATTTAATTATTTAAATCAATTAAATGATAGAACTGTAGATATAAAAGTTTAAATTAAGGCTTATTTTGATGAAAAGCTTTGCAAAATTGAAAAAAATAAAAGGTGACGCGTCTTTTAGAGAATTTTATAGAAACAGAGAAAATAAATCTATTATTGTAATATCTAAGAAAGAAAAGCTAAAAAACCTTTTAATTTACGATGCGATAAATAAAATTTTAATTAAAAATAAAATTTTAGCACCAAATCTATTAAGTGAAAATTACATTAAGAATTATATAGAAATAAATGACTTTGGAGATCAAACTTTGTTTCAAATTTTAAAAAATAAAAAGAACAATAAATATGTCATTTTTAAAAAAATAATAAAAATTTTAAATAAAATACAATTAATAAAAGATAAAAAAGTAAAAAATTTTAAAAATAACTTATATAAAGTTCAAGAATATAATAACAAAATTTTGTTTGATGAAACTAAACTTTTTTGTGACTGGTATGTACCAAAGATATTGTCTAAATCCAAAAGTATTCAATTTAAAAAAAAATTTAAATTAGAGATAAAAAAATTATTATCAAAATTAAATTATAAAAATGTTACATTTGTTCATAGAGATTTTCATGTTTCAAATTTGATGTATCACAATAAAAAAATTGCAGTAATAGATAGTCAAGATGCACTAATTGGCAATATAGCTTACGACTTAGCATCCTTAATTGACGACGTAAGATTAAAAACACCCAATAAATTAAAAGATAAGGTATTTAGGTTTTATGTCAAAACAAATCAAAAAATTGATTTAGAAAAATTTAAAAAAGATTTTGAAATATTGTCTGTTTTAAGGAATTTAAAAATAATTGGTATATTTATGCGTTTAGCTGTTAGAGATAACAAAAAAAAATATCTTAAATTAATTCCCTACGCTTGGGAATTGATCAATCATAGAATTAAAGAGCAAAATGAATTCAATAATTTGATGTTACTATTAAAAATTAATTTTCCAAAATTTATAAGGTAGAGTAGTGAGAATAAATACAGCTTTAATTTTATGTGCAGGTTTTGGTAAAAGATTAAATCCAATTACATTAAATATTCCTAAGCCTTTATTAGAGATTAAAAATGTAAGTATGCTGGAAAGATGTATTAATTTAATTGAAAAACTAGGTATTAAAAAAATCTTAATAAATACTTTTTATTTAAAGGATCAATTTTCAGTGTTTTTAAACAGTAAAAATTTCAACATTGATATCAAAATAATTGAGGATGGTGAGCATATTTTAGATACAGGGGGAGGTATTCAAAATATGATTAAAGACTCTAATGAAAAGGATTTTATAATTTTTAATCCAGATACAGTTTGGAGTAATAATTATAAAGACGAGATATTAAAAATGGAAAATATGTATTTTGCTGAAAAATTAGAAAACATTCTTCTTTTAGTAAATAAAAAATTTAGTTTTGATAAAAAGTTAAAAGGAGATTTCAATTTAAAAAATAATTTAATTAACAAAGAGGCTGAAAAAGAATTTATTTATATTGGATGTCAAATAATTAATAAAAAGTTATTTATTAAAGAGAAAATAGAAAATTACTCAATTTTGGAAGTTTGGAATAATTTATTGGACCAAAAAAAGTTATTTGGTTATGAAAGCCAAAATGACTTTTATCATTTAACTGATCTGGATATTTTTAAAAAACTAAAAGATCTTTAGCTCTCTCTTGATCAAGATATTTGCAATTAGAAATTTTGTTGTTTTCTAATTTAATCAAAAGTGGGTTTCCTGTAGGTATTTCAAGTTTAGAAATTTCATTGTCATCTAAATTAAACAAATATTTACAAAGCGCTCTTATAGAGTTTCCATGAGCAGAAATGAGAATATTTTCGCTTGTTTGTCTTTCTATATCTTTGCTATAAAATTTTATTACTCTTTCATATGTATCTTTTAGTGACTCAGTGTCAGGAATTTTTTCTAAAGGAATTTCTTTGTAAGTATCAATATTTAGGGGATGATATGGATTTTTTTTATCGAGAGGATCGGGCCTTAGATCCCAAGAACGTCTAAATTGATGAACTTTTTCTTCTCCAAGTTTTACTTTCATTTCATCTTTATTTAATCCTGTGAGAGCACCATAATGTCTTTCGTTTAATTCCCATGCATTCTTTACTTCTTTAAAATCTTGCAGCTCTTCCTGAATAATTTTTAAGGTATTTTTAGCTCTTAATTGGAAAGATGAATAATAAAGATTAATTTCAATATTTTCTTGTTTTATTAGTTGGCCTGCTTTTTTTGCCTCTGATTTTCCATTTTCTGTTAAATCTACATCTACCCATCCAGTAAATTTTTTTTCTAAATTCCACACACTTTGGCCATGTCTTACTAAAATTAAATAACTCATTTGTTTATCTTTTAGAACAATTTGATAAATAAAACTATATTTAATGATTAATTTTTTTTCAAAAAATAAGTTTATTTTTTATTTATCTAATTTGATTTTAATTTTTTTATATTTATTCCCTGGTAGTGTATTAGGCTGGTTTTTGTATAATGATTTAAATTCACAGCCACAAATTACACCAGATTTTATAATTTCAACCAATCATCTTTATGCATTCTTAATTGTTTCAACTCTTGGATTGTTAACTTTTAATATACCAAACCAATTTATTTATATAAGCATTTATTTAATTTTTTTATCTCTAGCATTAGAAGTAGCACATTATTTTATCCCAGAGAGAAGTTTTGAATTTTCGGATTTATTTGGAAATTTATTAGGTGTATTAATTATATTAATCTTATTTTACTTTTTTAAAAAAAATGAAAATTCAAAAACTTAATTTTTTATTTGTAATAATATTATTTATTTCAGCTTGTTCATCAGTTCCAAAAAATACTGCAAGTAGTTGTTCAATATTTAAAGAGAGATATTTTTGGTATAAACATGCAAAAAAGTCTGAAAAAAAATGGGGTACACCAGTTCACTTACAGCTTGCAATAATTAAGATGGAGTCTAGTTTTGATTGGTTGGCAAAGCCACCAAGACAAAAGCTTTTTAAGGTTATTCCCTATAAAAGACCATCAAGTTCTTTTGGTTATTCTCAAGCTGTAAAAGGTACCTGGAAACAATATAAAAATGAAACAGGAAACAAGTTTGCAGTTAGAACAAGATTTAAGGACAGTGTTGATTTTATAGGGTGGTACACAAATAAGACAGAGAAAATTTTAAAAGTTTCTAAAAATGATGCTTTCAAACAGTATGTTGCTTATCATGAAGGGTGGGGTAACTATAAAAATTATAAAAATAATAAAAAAGTAATTAATTTAGCCAAAAGAGTGGAGAAACAATCAAATATTTATAAGCGACAATTGTCTGAATGCAAAAATTCTTTATCAACTTCAAAATATATTATTTTTTAATTTAGCTGTTTTTTTAATTCTATATCAACTGCATCAATACGCTTAGTATTTTTCGCAAGTGCTAAATACATCGTTGGAGTTACATATAAAGTAAAGAAGGTTGAAATAATCATTCCTCCTAAAATTGTAGAACCCACAGCTAATCTAGAGCCTTCACCTGCACCTGGGCCAATATTCCCAATAACTAATGGAAGCATTGCTATCATTGTGCTTAGTGAAGTCATGATGATTGGTCGAATTCTAAGTTGGCAAGCTTTAATTATAGCGTCCTGAATTTTAACACCTGTAGTTCTTATCTGGTTTGTATAGTCTACAATCAAAATACTATTCTTTGTGGATATACCAATAAGTATTATTAAAGCGATTTGAGAGAAAATATTTACCGAACTATTTAAAAATAAAATAAATACTAACCCACCAAATACAGCTAATGGAACTGTTAAAATAATAATAAATGGATGAACAAAGGAGTTGAATGTTGCTGCCATAACTAAATAAGCAGTTAATAAAGCTAGAGCAAAGATTAAGTATATTTCATTTGTTGTTTCTTTTAACTCTTCAGATTTCCCTTTCCAAGTTATTTGGTTTTGAGGCGCAACTCTAATCATTACATCCTCTAAATATTTTATCGCTTCTGTTAGAGTATAATCCTCAGCAAGCGCAGCAGAAATTGTAACAGCTCTTTGACGATTATATCTTGGAAGTGCTTCAGCAGTGCCATTTTCTTTAAATTCAACTAAACTTGCAACAGATACAAGTTTACCAGTGGTTTCAGATCTAACAAAAATTTTTGATAACCCATCTTTATCTCTTCTGTCAGCCAAATATTGTTGTAAAATAATTGGGTATTCTCTTCCCTCTTTACTAAAAGTTGTCACTCTTTTTCCCCCATAAAGAGTTTCCAAAGTTCTACCTATATTTTCAGTAGAAACCCCTAAATCATTTGCTCTGTTTTTATTTGTGATTAATTTAACCTCAGGTTTATTTTTTGTATAATCACTTTCAATTCTAGACATATTTCTATTTTTTCTTAATTCTCTTAAGACACTATTTTGAATTTCCTCCAATTCTTCATAGCTAGATCCATATATGACCATTTGAACAGGCTTATTATAACTAGATACTCTTATTGATTGTGGAGAAATTGGAAAAGCAAAAGTTTCAGGTACAGAAACCACTTGTCCGATAGCTTCTCTTAGTATTTGTTGACTACCTTTTTCTCTATTTTTCCACTCATCAAGTAATGCGATAATTATAAAACTGTTATAAGATGTTGCAGATCTTCCAAAACCAGGAACTCTCATTATTAATCTTGCATATGGACTATCTTCTGCCTGTAATAATTTTAATATTCTTCCTTCAATTATCTGGGCTTTTTCTTGGGTATATTCAAATGAACTTCCTTCATCAGTTGACCCAATAATTAAATAAGCACCCCTATCCTCAATTGGTATTAATTCTTTTTTCGAAAAACTAAACAAATATGCTGAGGCAGCAATAATTAAAATTATGAATATTGAAATAGTTTTTTGTTTATTCACCCAATATTTAAGTGAGTTTACATAAAATCCTGTAAAAGATTTAAATCCATTATTGAATTTTCTTACAAAGAAATTGATTTTTTCTTTTTTATTTAAAAATTTACTTCCTAGCATTGGAGATAAAGTTAATGCTACAAAAGAAGACACAACTATTGAAAAAGATAAGGCTATTGCTGTTTCTTTAAATAAAGTTCCCGATATTCCTTTAATAAAAATTAGAGGCAAAAATACTGCTATAAGAATTAAAGTCGTTGCAATAATTGCAAATGTAATTTGTTTAGAACCTTTGTAAGCAGCCACTAATGGTGTTTCGCCATTTTCAATTCTTGTATAGATTGCGTCGGTCATGATCACTGAATCGTCAGTGATTATTCCAATAGCCAGAATAAAGCTTAGTAAAACGAAAATATTAATTGAAAGATCAAAAATATATAGACCTAGAAATGAACCTATAAGGCTTACTGGCAACGCAACAGCAGGAACTATTACAGCTTTAAGGTTACCTAAAAAAAGGTAAATAATTAAAACAACTAATACGAATGCAATTACTAGACTTTTATATACTTCTTCAATTGCAGCACCAATATAGGTTGCTCTGTTAAATGCAATTTCTAATTTTAACCCGTCAGGTAAAGATTTATTAAGTTCTTTGATTTTAGTTTTTATTTGTTTAGAAAGTTCTACCGTTGATGCACCACTTTTAGCGTAAATACCAATACCAACAGTTTTTAAATTTACTGCATTTTTTCTTTGTGCTTTAAATAAAGTTTTTTCTGAAACAGGTCCAAACTCTATATTAGCCACATCAGATAAAATGATAACTTTTTCTTTATTTTTCTTAAGTGGCAATTGTTTAATTGTATCAATATTAGAATAAGATTTATCAATGTTTAAAGTTAAGTCTTTGTTATTAGCTTCTAAGGTTCCAGCCGGAAGATTTATATTCTCATTTCTAAGAGCTCTTTCAACTTCTTGAATTGTAAGATCGTTTGCAGCTAATTTAATTGGATCTATCCAAACTCTAACACTAAGCTCTCTTAATCCACCAACTAAAATTCGACCTACGTTTGGTACACTTGAGAATGCATCTATTAGATATCTTTCAGCATAATCTCCAAGATCTAAATCATTCCAAGTTGGAGATGATAAAGCTACCCACATTGTAGTTGTAAAACCTGCTGCCTGTTTTAAAATTTGTGGAGGATTTGACTCACTTGGTAAATTATCTACAACCCTTGCAACTCTTTCCCTAATATCATTAGCAGCATCATCTAAATCAATGTCTGTGTTGAATTGAATATTAATCCTACTTCTTCCATTGAGAGAACTTGAGTCAATATTTTTGATACCCTCAGCTCCACCAATTACATCCTCTAATTTTTGAGTTATTTCTTCATCAACAATTTCGGCTGAAGCAGATTTATAATCGGTTTGAACTTGAACTACCGGAGGCTGTATACCATCGGGAAGTTCTCTTACTGGCAACTCTAAAAAGACGAAAATACCAAAGATAATTAATATTAAAGACATGACCCAAGCTACCACAGGTCGTTTAATGCTAACTTCGGTTATATACATTTAATTATTTTTTCTCTTTATCTGATTTTTTAAAAATATTTTTCAACCAATCAAACTTACCTTTTTTTTCTTCAGCTTTTTTTGATTTATCTTTTTTACCCCAGCTAGAATTTCCTTGCTGTTTTTTAGCACCTTTCTCTATAGGTCTGATTGTTAAATTTGGTCTTACTTTTTTTGTTCCTTCTGCAACAATCTTATCTCCATTATTTAATCCATCTAATATTTCTACAAAGCCTAAGTATCTATCACCAATGGTTACTTTTGTTTTCATTACTTTATTTTTTTCATCTACTTTATAAATAAAAACATTTTCACCCTCGACAATTGTACTAGTGTCGGGAGCACTTAAGCTATTTCTTACATCATATTTAATTGATATTTCTAAAAATGAGCCAGGTAATATTTCGCCTGATGAATTGTCCATTTTAATTCTTGTTGCTAAAGCTCTTGTATCTTCACTTATCCTGCTAGCAAAAGAGTCTACTTCACCTTTATAAATTTTATTTTTATATCCAGAAAATTTAATATCAACTGGCAGACCAACTTTAATAAATGGTACAAAAATTTCAGGTATATCTACATCGCAAAATATTGAGCTAGTATCTTCAAGATTAATTAATATTGAAGATTTTGAAACCTCTATATCTTCCGAAAATTTTCTTTTTCCAATAACACCATCAAATTGAGCAATTACTTTTCGATTTTTAAGCTCAGCAATTACATCACCCTTTTTAACTTTTTGATTAAATTTTATAGGTTTTAATATTTCATATTTTTCAATTTTAAATGATTGTGTTTGAATTGGAGTTGCAGTTCCATAGGTACTAACAATATTTTCAAAAACTCTTTCTTGAGTAGTAGTTATTATTATTCCAGGAGGCGGTCTTTTACTAAATTTTTTTTTGAAATGATTTCCTATCATTGTTCTTCCAATGATCACTGTTGCAATGATTAAGAAAAATATTATTATTATACTTGTTATTTTTGTGGATGTTTTCATAAGTTAATTTTTTCCGTATTCAGCCCAAGAGCCATCGTAAATTGTCGGCATATACTTAGCATTTATTAAAGAATAAGCTAGTGCCAATACACTTGCAGTCACTCCAGAACCACATGAAAATACTAGATTTTTATCATGGTCAAAATTAAAGGACTTAAATTTTTCCATTATTTTATCTTTACTAACAAAAGTATGGTCTTCGTTTACTAATTCAGAAAAGGGTAGGCAAAAAGAATTTTTTATTGAACCACTTCTAAGACCTTTTCTTGGTTCAGCAACTTTGCCTTCAAATCTTTCTCTACTTCTTGCATCAACAACATTAAATTCTTTTTTATTAATATTTTCATCTATTTGTTTTTTATTTTTAACAAGTTCTTTATTTTCTTCACATGTATACTTAGAAGTTTGAGTGGTCACTTTTTTGTTATCTGTAGATTTATTTTCTTTTTTCCATTTTTTTAATCCACCGTCTAGAACATGAACTAGTTTAGGGTCATGCCCATAATAAATTAAATTGTACCAACATCTACAAGAGCTAATAACATCAGAGTTATCGTAAACTACTATTCGATCATTATTTTCTATACCCATGTTGTTCATTATCTTTTCCCAGGATTTACTATCGGTAAGCATATGTGGTAAATCAGTATCTAATTTAGAATTTTTATCTAAATCAAAAAAAATAGCATTTGGAATATGTTCCTCTGTATATTCTTCAAAACCATTTCTTTGAGTTTGAGGCATATGCCATGAGCAATCAATAATTTTTACTTTATCAATATTATTTTCTAACCAACTTGTATCAACTAAAGACATTTTATCTTTTTTCCAAATATCGTTGATGATACTCTTCAGCTGGGCAATAATTTTTAACCAAAGAAGTTTTTGTTACTACTTTTCCTGATAATTTGACGTTTTCTTTTTCTATCATTTTTTCAGCAGTAATTTTTTGTTGATCATTTAAATAAAATATTTCACTTCTATATTGAGTTCCGAAATCTGGTCCTTGAGAATTTAAGGTTGTTGGATCATGAATTTCGAAAAAATATTCAAGAATTTTTTCGTAAGATATTACTTTAGGATCAAAATCTAATTTTACTACTTCTGCATGATTTGTTGTGCCTGTACATACCTCTTTGTAATTTGTTTCAGCATTATGACCTCCACAATATCCTACTTCTGTTTTTATAACTCCATCAAGTTTACTAAACTTAATTTCTGGTCCCCAAAAACATCCTAATCCTAAAATTGCTATTTCCATTGATAATTAACTTAATTAATCTAAAGTTAATCATATGCTATCAAAAAATCAATTAGGCTTTTTTTACATGTTCATATCGGTGTGTGCATTTTCACTTATGGATGTGATTGTTAAATGGTCTGAGGATTATCCCGTTGGACAAGTATTATTTTTCAGAGGATTTTGTGGAATAATTCCTATTTTATTTCTTATTCCTAAAGATAGATATTTAGATTTTTACAAAACAACTAGACCATTTCTTCATTTTAAAAGATGTTTAGCAGGATTAATTGCTTTGGTTTCAATATTTGTAGCATTAAGAAATTTACCTTTAGCAACAGTTGTAAGTATTTCTTTTGCTGCACCAATATTTATAACAATATTTTCAATTTTTTTACTAAAAGAAAAAGTTGGTATTTATCGATGGTTAGCAGTTTTGGTAGGATTTGTTGGTATAATTTTCATCACTGAACCAGGTTTTAGCTCTTTAAATTTATATTATATTTATCCAATAATTTTTTGCTTAGGTCTATCTTACGTTGCTATTGCTATAAGAAAATTATCATCAACTGAACCTGCCTGGTTGATTAGTTTTTTCTTTTCATTCTCAATAATGCTTTTAAGTTTTCTATCTTTCTATCAGGGATGGATTTTGCCAAGTTTAATTGATTTATTTTTGCTATCTATGGTTGGTATATTAGGTGGTCTTGCTAATTTATGGTTATCACAATCTTACAAATATTCAGAAGTAAGTTTAGTTTCCCCTTTAAAATATCTTGGATTAGTATTTGCAATAATTTTTGGATATTTTATTTGGAATGAAATACCAACTTCTAAAACTTTATTAGGTGCTTTATTGGTTATCGTTTCATCTATTATTATATTTAGAAGAGAGATGTATTTGAAAAAAAAGCTATCTGTTTCACGACATGAGTAAAAAGCCATCATATTGGAATAAAGCAAAAAAATATTTATCTAAAAAAGATAAAATCATGTCTTCTTTGATTAAAAAATATAAATCCCCTTCAGAGACAGTGCTAACTTCAAGAAAAGATGTCTTTTTCTCTCTTTGTAAAAGTATAATTGGACAACAAATTAGTGTAGCTGCAGCTAATTCAGTTTTTTTAAAATTTAAGAAAAAATGTAAAAATAAAATTAACGCAAAAACAGTAAGCAAGTTATCTACTATTCAACTTAAAAGTTGTGGTCTAAGTAGACAGAAAGTGAAAGGAATAAAAAGTTTAGCCCAAAAAATATTAAGCAAAGAGTTTAATCCAAGACTTATTTCAAAAATGTCTGATGAAGATGCCATAATTTATCTGTCTCAATTAAGACAAATTGGAAGATGGTCAGCAGAAATGATATTATTATTTACTTATAATCGTCCTAATATTTGGCCAATCCAAGATATTGGTTTGTTAAGAGCTATTTCAAAAAATTTTAATAAAAAATATCTTCCACCTGAAAGCTACGTTAAATATTTAAATAAAAGGTTTTCGCCTTATTGTTCAGTTGCAACTTGGTATTTATGGAGAAGTATAGATCCAGAGCCTATTCAGTACTAAATTCCTTTATATATCTATCCATTCTTTATACTTCTCTAAATTATCAATTAAAAATTTAGGTAAATTTTGTATAGGATAATTTTCTAATTTGTTACCACCTAATTTATTTTGTCTTTTATCTGCTGATAAATCATAAACTGGAATTTTATCTTTTATTATTTGATCTATTTCATTAGTAGTTAGTGGATTTTTATCAAATTCAATATGATGAAGATATGATTTTAATTTATGTTTTATTTCGTCAGCTGTTTTTATATTAGTAAAATGCCATCCACCTTCTTTAATTATCTTACAATTAATAAATTTTTTTTCAGAAAAAAAAGCGTCTATTCTATAGAATGGGTACTTACGGTCTTTTATATTTCTTAACCACTGAGGACTTTTTAAATTTTTTTTTCTACAACCCTTAGTTCCTTTCCATAACAAGTTAGGTAATTTTAAATTAAATTTGTAATAAAACATATCTTGTTCAAATAAAAAAATTTTTTGATTTATTTGATTAAAATTTAAATTATTTAAGTTTGGTATTTCGTCTACGTCTGAAATTAAAACAATGTCCTCACTTTCAGCATTTTTCAAACCTTTCGAAATAAAATTTCTTTGACCATTCTCCCTAAAAACTGCATTCATAATTAATTTTCTTGATTTCTCATTCTCTGTATCTTTTGTATTGATATCTTCTATATTTTCTGGGATTTGATCATAAATTAGATAAATAATTTTATCTTTAAAGTGCTCAAACTTATTTTGATTAAATTTTAACTTTCTCTTCTCTCCACGATGAGTAAATGTGCTTTCCACAATTACAAAATAATCAACATATTTGTTTAAAATATTTAGCCTAAGATCTAAAATCATTTCCTCATCAAAATACATAAAACAATCAAATATCTTCATGCTCTTCACATATATATTTAAAATTTATTATCTTACATTCCCTCAAAAATTATGTGTTCTCTTGTAGCATTATTTTCTAAATGCTTCCGAGCCTCAACATACTCTTCAGAATTATAACAATTTTTTGCAGTTTCTATGTCTGGAAATTCTGCAAGAGCCACTCTAACCATTTCTCTTCCTTCTAAAGTTACATTATTTGCGCTTCTGGCTATTATTTTTCCAGAATATTTTTCAACCGCTTCTTTTGCTTTAACAGCATATTTTTTAAGTCTTTCGTCATCTTTTATTTCAGTATAATTTGCAACCCAATAAGCTTTCATAATTCTCCTTTTTAAATTTTTTTAATTATGATACCAAATTTATGTGAAAAAATTATTTTTAAATTTCTTTAATACATTATTATTTTTGATATTTTTATCATTAACCCACGTTAATGCTGATGAACTGTTTAATAAGGGCAAAGAAGTTTTTCTAGGGGCTGGAAATTGTGCGGCATGCCATATGCTCTCAGACGCTGGATCGAATGCAATGGTTGGTCCAAATTTAAATGAAATTAGACCTGATATTCAAAGAATAATTATGGCCGTTAGAAACGGTATAGGAGTAATGCCCGCAATGGATGGTATGTTAACTGATGAGGAAATAGAAGCGGTTGCTCACTATACTTTTATAGCTGCGGAACAATAATAAAAATTTTAACTATAATTTTTTATCCAATGTTTAGCTATATCTACTCTTTTGCAGATCCAAATATCCTTAAATTTTGTGATGTAATTTAAAAATTTTTTAAGAGACTGTATTCTACCAGGTCTTCCAATTAATCTGCAATGCAAGCCAACTGACATCATCTTTGGTGAAGTTTTTCCTTCCTCATAAAGGGCATCGAAACTATCTTTTAAATAATTATAAAATTGTTCACCAGAATTAAATCCTTGATTGGTTGCAAACCTCATATCATTGTTATCAAGTGTGTAAGGAACCATTAGTTGTTTTTTATTACCTTTTTTTATCCAGTAAGGAAGATCATCACTGTATGTGTCGCTACAGTATAAAAAACTACCATTATCAATTACTAAATCTAGAGTATTTTCGCTACACCTACCAGTATACCAACCAGCAGGTTGATTACCAAAAATTTTTTTTATAGATTTGACTGCAAGATTCATATCATTCTTTTCTTTTTTCTTTGATACATTTTGATAGTCAATCCATCTCCACCCATGACTAGCAACTTCATAATTTGCTTTTTTTATAGCCGAACAAACTTCTTTATTTCTTTCCAATGCCATACCAACTCCAAAAATAGTAAGTGGAATTTTCTTTTTATTAAATAGATCATGAATTCTCCAAAACCCTCTTCTTGATCCATATTCATAAATTGATTCCATATTTAAGTGTCGACCTTTAATTGGTTTTGCTCCTATAATTTCTGATAAAAATACTTCTGACGTCTTATCACCATGAAGAGTACAATTCTCTGCTCCCTCCTCGTAATTAAGCACAAATTGCAATGCTAACTTAGCATTACCAGGCCACTTTACCTTAACTTTTTTGGAACCATATCCCACCAAATCTCTTGGGTATTTTTTTTTCATTTTTTCAAAATAATTTTATCTTTTTTAAATTTATAAATAACAAGATTGTTTCCTTTTCCTTTTCTATCAACAATTAGAAAATTCATATTTTTCATAGAAATCAACGGAAAGTGCCAAATACCAGCATTATAATTAACCCCAGTTTGTTTTGGGACTAAAAAGGATTGGATTTTATTTACATCTGGTTTATTTCCTTTTGGTGCTACAAATACTAAAAATTTTGTATCTTCCATTGGTATAAAGGCTTGGCTTCCTAAAGGATGTTTTTCCATCATATCAATTTTCATCGGAAACCTTCTTTTTTTTGCTTTAAAAATACTAACAATTGCTTTCCCTTTGTTTTTAGATGCATCTACTTTTATCAAATTATCAAATCTTTTTGCATACCCATCATTAATATTTATAGGATTTTTTTTTGACGTATCTATTAATTGACCAAATTTAGAAAAATTTTTTTTAGTTATTTTTTTTGCTTTTATTACTTTCATCTCACAAAATTTCCGAATGCCCTTATTCTTGAAATTCCACCGTCTGGATAGATATTTATTCGAAGATAATTTTCCTTACTTCTCTTAATTAAGAATTTTTTAAAAATATGTTTCTTGTGAGCTGACAGTTTTGACTTATTTAAAATAAACTTCCAATTTTTTGAGTTGTTGACAATTGATTTATTGGACATTTCTTTCGTAATACTTGCAGTTTGAATTGAACAACTATCGGGATAGTTTCCTTTAAAATGATGGGTATCTATCTCTAGTTTTTTTATTAAACCTGGTTTTCCAAATTTTATTATAAGCCAATCAAAGTTTTTTCCTCTACTTCTTCTTGTTTCCCAACCATCTCCCATATTTTTTCCTTTACCGGGTGCTATGATATTTTCAGCTCTGCCGAAATGTTCATTATTACAACCAATAATTGAAGCGCCATTTAAAACAGATGTAAGGTTGATAGTTTTGTTATTTAAAAAGTTTTTCTCCATTTCAATTTTTCCATAAAGCCTTAGTCTTGCAACTCCACCATCCGGAAAAATGTTTAGTCTTATATAATTAAAAACAGATTTGTTGTTTGATTTGAAGCTGTGGTTTCGGCTTGGCCCAAGTTTTTTTTTGCTCAGTAAAGAAATCCATTTTGTTTTCTTATTAGGCTTTGTTTTACTTAAGCAACCCTCTAACGAAGCATGTGTGGGCTGATTTCCATTGAAATGCGTTGTGTCAATGTCTATATCAAATATCTTTCCAGGTTTACCAAGTTTTAAAATTAAATAATCAAAACCTTTTGATCTTCTTCTCCTTGTTTCCCATCCATCCATCCATTTACCATGTTTGTCGAATAGTCCATCTTTAAAAACTGGAGTTTCGATGTTTAATATTCTATGAGCAGCCGCAAAAAAATCGTCAGTCTTAAATATTACCTTAGATCCAATTCTTGGATCCGCTAAGTTAATCATTTTTGCACTTATAAATTTTTTCATTTTTTATTTATTTCATTCAAACGAAAGGTTGCGATTTTTTTTACTTGTTTTTTCGCCTCAAGGAATTCACTTTCTACATCACTTTGTATTCTTTGTCTAAAATTATTCAAAATTTCATTTTTATCTTTGCCTTTTACAGCAATTATAAAAGGAAAATTAAACTTTTTTTTATATTCTGAATTTAATTTTTTAAATTCTTCATATTCATCATTAGAACATTGGTTTAATTTTGCAGAGGCTTGTTCTGATATAGATTCAGAGGTCATTTTTTTTGCTACAGCAAGCTCAGGATGTGCATTTAAAATCTCTAAAATTTTATTTTTTTCGTAATTTTCATAAATATCAAGCATTTTAAACACAATATCTTCAAAGTTTTTAAATGGTTTTGACTCAAAAGCTTCCACAGCAACTGACTCAGTTTTTTCAAAAACATTACCAAATAAAGATAAAAAATCAGACTTGTTAAGATCGTTAATGTTATCTATTGTTCTCATATAACTTTTAAAAATTTAAGTTTGAAATTAAATGATACTATAATTTTATGACAAAGCTCACAACTCATGTTTTAGATGTGTATTCTGGTAAACCTGGCAAAGGTATCCTAGTTGAGTTGTTTTATATTAATAATTCAGAACGAAAAAAATTGACGTCAACAAAACTCAATGACGATGGTAGAGCTAATTCAGCATTAGCAGAGGGAGATGTTTTTATTAAGGGTAAATATGAATTAGTTTTTCATATTGGTGATTATTTTAAAAATATATCTTCAGCTAGCGATGTACCATTCTTGGATGATGTTGTTATAAGATTTGGTATTTCAGATCCTACACAGCATTATCATGTTCCTTTACTTGTTTCACCTTGGAGTTATTCTACTTATAGAGGTAGTTAAGTGATATCAAATTCTGTTAAATTTCTATTAAATGACAAGCTTATAGTAATCAAAAATCCCGATCCAAATCAAACGTTACTTAATTATATAAGAACTGAATTAAAAAAGACTGGAACTAAAGAAGGATGTTCAGAGGGTGGTTGTGGTGCATGTACAATTGTTTTGGGTGAATTAGTCGATAATAAAATTGAATATAAAGCAATTAATTCTTGTATTTCGTTTGTCCCAACACTGAATGGTAAGCAACTTATAATTGTCGAAGATTTAGTTTCTAAAAATGGAAAACTTCACCCAGTGCAAGACGCGATGGTCAAATTTCATGGCTCTCAATGTGGTTTCTGCACGCCAGGATTTGTTATGTCTTTATTTTCAATGTTTAAAAATAATAAAAATCTTAATAATGAATTAATATCAGATTCTATATCCGGTAATTTATGTCGTTGTACTGGTTACAGACCTATAATTGATGCTGCAAAAAGTTTAAATAAAATAAATAAAAATGATCAATTTTCTAAAAATAAAAATAAAATTATTCAGCAATTAAAAAAAATTAAACCAAAAAATATTTATATTAAAAAAGATGATAAGATTTATTTTTCACCAAAAAATATTAAAGATTTAAAAGGTATAATTAAAAAACATACTAATTTTAATTTTCTTGCTGGAGGTACCGACTTATCTTTAAAAGTTACAAAAGAGAGAAAAGAAATTCCATTTATAATTGATTTAAAAGAAATTAATGAATTAGATTTTATCAAAGTAAGTAAAAATTATTTAGAAGTTGGTTCCGCTACACCTTTAATAAAATTTGAAAAAGAAATTAAAAAACATTATCCAGATTTTTATTCGGTTCTTAAGAGATATGGTTCTGTTCAAATTCGAAATGTGGGAACCATAGGTGGCAATATTGCAACCGCATCTCCAATAGGAGATACATTACCAATTTTACTCTCATTAAATGCAGAGGTTTTAATTGAAAGTTTTAATAAAAGAAAAGTATTACCTTTAAATAATTTTTTTCTTGGTTACAGAAAAACTAAATTAAAAAACAATGAGTTTATACACTCAATTAAAATACCATTATTTAAGAAAAATATTTTTAAGGCATTTAAGATCTCAAAAAGATTTGATGATGATATTTCATCTGTTTGTGGATCTTTTAATTTTGAGATTAATAATAATAAAATTAAAGAGGTTTATATTGCATATGGAGGTATGGCTGCTGTACCAAAAAGAGCTAAAGCATGTGAAAAAATTCTTAAAAATAAGCCGCTTACGATCAATACTTTTGATCAAGCAAAAAAATATTTAGAAAAAGATTTAAGTCCTATTGGAGACATGAGAGCAAGCAAAGAATACAGATTAGAGATAGCAAAAAATTTATTAATGAAATGTTTTGTAGAAATGAATTCTAATAATTTATCAAGAGTAAATTAAATGAGCAAAGAGAACTATATTGAGGAAATAAGACCACATGACAGTGCCTATAAGCATGTAAGTGGATATGCAGAGTATACTGATGATATTAATGAACCAAAAAATACAATTTATGGCGCTATTGGTTTAAGCAAAAAAGCCCATGCAATAATCAAAAATATAGACTTAACCGAGGTAAAAAAAAGTGAAGGAGTAATATCAATAGTTACTCAAAGAGATATCCCTGGTAGGAATGATGTGGGTCCAGTTTTTGATGGAGATCCAATTTTTCCAGAAAAAAAAGTTGAGTTTTTTGGTCAGCCATTATTTGCTGTAGCTGCTACAACTACAGAGCTTGCTAGAAAGGCAGTATTAAAAGCCAAAATTACCTATAAAGATTTAAAACCTGTTATTACAATTAAAGAAGCTCTAAATAAAAGGCAATTTTTATTTAAACCTAGAAAAATTAAAAAAGGTAACCCTTCAAAAAAAATAAAAAATTCAAAAAATAATTTAAAAGGAAATTTTACAACTGGAAGCCAAGAGCACTTTTATTTAGAGGGCCAGACAGCTTTTGTTGTTCCTAAAGAGGATGATAATTTTTTAGTTTATAGTTCAACACAACATCCATCAGAAACTCAACAATTAATTGCAAAAATGTTTAATCAAAAAAGCAATTCAATAAATGTTGAAGTTAGAAGAATAGGAGGTGGTTTTGGAGGAAAGGAAACAAATTTCATGACAGCATGCATTTGTGCATTGTTGGCAAGAAAATCAGGTCAACCAGTTAAATTAAGATTGGATAGAGATGATGATATAATTTTAACTGGTAAGAGACATGAATTTTTATCTGATTATGAAGTTGGTTTTAATGATCAAGGTATCATTGAAGGGCTAAAATTAAATTTATCTTCTAATTGTGGAATGTCACCCGATTTATCAGCAGCAATAAACGAGAGAGCTTTGCTTCATGTGGACAATGCATATTATATTTCAGATATTGAGGTAACAAATAATTTATGTAAAACAAATATTCCAACCTCAACTGCATTTAGAGGCTTTGGTGGTAATCAAGGGATGATGGCTATAGAAAATATTATAGATAATATCGCAAGGTATTTAAAAAAAGATCCTATAGAGGTTAGAAAGAAAAATTTTTATCAAAAAGATAAAAAGAATGTAACTCATTATGGAATGACGGTTGAAGATAATGTCATTAATGAAATATTTAAAAATTTAGAAAGTAAATCTAATTATAAGAAAAGATATTCGGATATAAGAAAATTTAATGAAAAAAATAAGTTTAAAAAGAAAGGTATAGCCATTACACCTTTAAAATTTGGTATTTCATTTACTACAATTCACTTAAATCAAGCTGGAGCTTTAGTTCATATTTATACAGATGGAAGTGTTCATTTGAATCATGGAGGCATTGAAATGGGTCAGGGAACTCATACAAAGATTGCTCAATTAGTGGCAAACTCTCTAGGATTACCATATAATTTAGTTCATATCTCATCAACAGATACAGCCAAGGTTCCAAATACTTCAGCTAGCGCAGCTTCATCAACTACAGACCTTAATGGAGCAGCAGCTCTAAATGCAGTAGCAAAAATTAAATTGAATTTAGAAAAATTTATTAAGAAAAAATATAAGATCTACAATCAAGAGGCAGTTTATAAAGACCAATACATAATATTTGGAAACAGACAATTTGAATTTAAAAGCATAATTCAAGAGGCATATTTAAACAGAATTTCTCTTTCATCATCAGGCTTCTATTCAACACCAAAAATTAATTTTGATAAAAAAAAATTTAGAGGAAGACCTTTTTATTACTTTTGTTACGGAGCAGCTGTTTCGGAAGTAACTGTAGATACATTGACTGGTGAAAACATGCTGGAAAGAGTGGATATCTTACATGATGCTGGGAAACCAATAAATCCAGCACTAGAACTGGGCCAGATAGAGGGCGGTTTTGTACAAGGACAAGGTTGGCTTACAATTGAGGAATTGAAGTGGAAATCAGATGGCCAGATTACAACTTTTTCTCCATCGACTTACAAAATACCTGCAGTAAGTGATATTCCAAAAAAATTTAATGTAGAAATTTTTAAAGAAGGATTAAATAAAGAAAAAGTTGTTAATAAAGCAAAAACAACTGGTGAACCCCCTTTGATGCTAGCCATGAGTGTTTTTTATGCAATAAAAGATGCAGTTGCTTCAATTGGAAATTATCAGTTTGCACCAGAACTAAATGCACCAGCAACCCCTGAAAGAATTTTAATGAGCATTAACAAAATTAAAAATAAAATAAAAAATTAAAATGGAAGATAAAAAAAAATTTATGGCGAAAGCTATTGAACTTTCAATAAATAGTGCAAATACAATTGGCGGTCCCTTTGGAAGTGTTATAGTTAAGGATGATAAGATTATTGCAGAGGGTTCAAATAAAGTTACTTCTTCAAATGATCCAACTGCTCATGGAGAAATAGTAGCAATTAGGGAAGCCTGTAAAAATTTAAATACTTTTGATCTCTCTGGATGCGAGATTTATACATCTTGTGAACCTTGTCCGATGTGTCTCTCAGCAATTTATTGGTCAAGATTAGATAAAATATATTATGCAAATACTAGAGAAGATGCAAAAAATATAGATTTCGATGACTCCTTTATTTATACAGAAATCCCAAAAAAAATTGATGATAGGAAAATTAAAATGGTTCAAATGCTCAGAGATGAAGCTTTAAAAGCATTTGAAATTTGGGATAAAAAAGTAGATAAAATAAAATATTAATGGAATTTTTACCTTATACAATAAAATGGTTAGAAGTTATTCTTAGATGGGGCCATGTATTATTTGCAATATTATGGGTAGGTAATAGTTTTTTATTTAATTACTTAGATAATAATTTAAATAAAAATATAACAAGTGATGATATCGATGGTGAAGGATATCTGATGCATTCAGGTTTTTTTTACAAACTTTCAAGGTTAAAAATATCTCCACCTCAGGATTACTTAAATAGATTGGTAATCTTTAAGTGGCAAAGTTACTTAACTTTTGTAACTGGAATGTTGCTATTAGTTGTAATTTACTATTATAACGCTGGAGTATTGATGGTTGATAAGCGTGTTCTGTTAATGCCTCCAAGTTATGCTATTATTATTTCGCTTTTATCATTGATTGTAGCTTGGTTTATTTATGATCTTTTATGTAAATCAAAATTCATTGAGAATAATATTTTATTTATATCCTTAGGAATAATTTTGTTAGCAGTTGTTTCATTTGGACTTACAAAATTATTTGGACCGAAATTTGCAATTTTAAGTGTTGGATTAATCATTGGTACTAATATGTTTGGTAATGTTTTTACAGTAATTATACCTAATCAAATGAACATAATAAGTAGTAGTGAAAGAGGTGAAAAATTTGATATGAGTCTGTCTCTAGCAGCTAAACAGAGATCAATTCATAATAATTATTCCACTTTTTTAGTTTTGTTTATAATGCTTTCAGGGCATTCGAGCTTTTTAGTTTATCATCAATATAATTGGTTAATATTGTGTGCGATTGCTGTTATTTCTGGTGTAGCAAGACATTATTTTAATTTAAGAGGGAGAAACATTCATAGGTTGTATATTTTAATATCCTCAATAATAGCACTTATCGTTCTTGCAGTTTTAGTTTTATTATTTAAATAAATAGATATAAAAAATTATGTCTGAAAAAATGATTGTCAGCTGGGACGAGTACAATAAAACTGTTGAGAAGCTTGCAATCCAAATTGATGAGAGCGGATATAAACCAACCATACTAATTGGCATCATGCGTGGAGCAGCGCCGATGATAGATGTTCTAAGTAGAATTTTTAAATTAAAATGTGCGTATCTTGCAGTTGAATCTTACAGTGGTAAGGGAGTAGAGGATGAACAGGGTGACATTGTGTTTTCAAGAGAAATGAGTTCGATAGCACCTAATATGGGTGGAAAAATACTTTTATGTGATGATTTATCTGACACAGGAATTACTTTTAACAAAAGTATAGATTGGTTAAGAAAATACGAACCCATTAAGGATAAAATAGAAGATATCAAAACTGCAACATTGTTTAAAAAAAAGAAATCAACATTTGAGCCAGATTTCTGTGCAAATAGACTTCCTGATAATCCTTGGATAGTGCAGCCCTTCGAAATTTATGAAGAATTAAGGATTGAAGAAATAAAAAAAAAACATCAGATATAAAAAAGGCCAGTTAAAAAACCGGCCTTTTAAATTTTTTAAATTGGAAACTGATTACTTAGGTATATCTCCTTCGACACCTTTAACGTAAGTCATCATTCCTGCAAGCATTCCATCATCTGCAGTTTTTCCTTCTGCTACCATCAAGTTACCTTTCTGGTCATAAATTGGTCCAGTGAAAGAGTGAACTTTACCAGATGCTAAATCTGCTTGAAGCTTTTTAACTTTTGATCTTAAGTCAGCTGGCATTTGTGAATCTAAATCTGATATAACAACCATACCATCTCCAATACCATGCCAAGTATCTTTTTGACTCCATGTACCGTTCGCAACAGCTTTAACTCTGTCTACGTAATATGGTCCCCAATTGTTTTCAACTGAAGTCAATACAGCTTTAGGAGCAAACTTGTCCATATCGCTTGCTTGTCCAAAAGCATATACTCCAGCTTTTTCAGCCATTTGAACAATAGCAGTACTATCTGTATGTTGAGCAATTACATCAGCACCTTGATCGATTAAAGCTTTTGCTGCCTCTGCTTCTTTACCTGGATCGTACCAAGTGAAAGCCCAAACAATTTTAGTTTTAATATTTGGGTTAACTTTTTGAGCTGCTAAAGTAAATGAATTGATACCTCTGATAACTTCAGGAATTGGAAAAGATGCAACATAACCAATAACATTTGATTTTGTCATAGTTCCAGCAATTGTTCCCAAGATAGTTCTACCTTCGTAGAATCTAGCTGCGTATGTTGAAACATTTGGATGTTCTCTTTTATATCCAGTAGCATGTTCAAATTTTACATTTGGAAATTCTTTAGCAACTTTGTTTGTTGGATTCATGTATCCAAAACTAGTTGTAAAGATAACGTCATGACCAGAATTAGCTAATTGTCTAAGAACCCTCTCAGCATCAGCACTTTCTGGAACACCTTCTACGTAAGTTGTTTTAAATCCGGCAGCTTCAACAGCTTTTCTACCCACATCATGCTGATATGTCCATCCATGGTCACCAGTTGGACCAATATAAACGAATGCTGCTTTAACATCCTTGGCAACTGCAGCTACAGTCAATGTAAATAATAAAACTAAAGAAGAGACGAAAGAACGAATTAAAAATTTATGCATAAATTTATTTCCCCTTTTGATTTTTTAATAAAATTAAATTTAGATTAAATTATCTAAAAAAAAATAATTATTTTAGAATTAATTGTCTTTATGAAAAGATTTCCCCAGAGAACTAGGAGTACTTAGCCTAATTTTTCTACTATCACGAGAAATTACAACTAAAACTATTATTGTAACGATGTAAGGTAGAGCTGTTAAAAATTGCACAGGAATTCTTACTCCAATTGCTTGCATATGAAATTGAATAATTGTTAACCCACCAAAAATCATAGCACCAATCAAAATTTTAATAGGATTCCAGGTTGAGAAAACCACCAGAGCCAATGCGATCCAACCTCTTCCACCTGTCATATTTTCAATCCACTGGGGAGTATAAATCATGGATAAATATGCACCAGCAAGTCCACTCATTGCGCCTCCATAAAGTATACAAGCGTAACGAACTAGCCTAACATTTATTCCTTGATTAGATGCAGACTCAGGTGAGTCTCCTACAGCTCTTACAATTAATCCAATTTTCGTTTTTTTTAAAAAATAGCTAGTTATGAAGGGAAGGGCAAAAGCAAAATAAAAAACAATTGAATGTCCAAATAATATTGGACCTAAAAGTGGTATTGTATCTTTTAAACCCTCAAATAAAACAGGAAACTCTTTTCCAGGAATACCTACAAAATTTTTTCCTATCATCGCAGAAATACCAATTCCAAATATGGTAAGCGCCAAACCAGTAGCAACATGATTTGTGATCAATGTTTGCGTCAGGAATGCAAAAATAGTTGAAATTAAAACTCCAGCTAACATTGCACCAAAAATTGCAATAATTAAACTTCCTGTAACAGTCATTAATGCGAAACCTGAAATAGCACCAATGATCATCATTCCTTCAACACCAAGGTTTAAAACTCCAGACCTTTCTGTAATCAGTTCACCACAAGACGCTAGGATTAAAGGAACAGCGGAGGCCATGATTGAAGCAATTATCAGTCCAATAAAATTTATATCGATGATCATTTTTTTAAACCTATAAATTTAATTTTGAAAAAAAGTAAATAATCTGATGCAAGAAGAAAAAATAAAATCATTCCTTGAAAAACCTGACCAGTATATTTAGGTATTTGCATAAATATTTGAGCTGTCTCAGCACCCAGATAAGTTATTGCAACGACTAGAGATGCAAAGATAATACCGACAGGATGTAAACGACCCAAAAACGCTACAATTATAGCAGTAAAACCATAATCTGGAGAAATTTCTCTATGAAGCTGTCCAATAGGTCCAGTTATTTCTCCAACTCCAGCTAAACCTGCGCAAGCACCACTTATTAGAAAAACAAGGATGATCATTTTTTTACCTTTGTATCCGGCATATTTTGCTGTCTTTAAACTAAAACCCGAAACTTTCATTTGGAACCCTAAATACGTTTTATAAAAAACAAACCAACTGATAACCACCGCAGCTAAAGCTAAAAATATTCCCGCGTGAATTCTCAGTCCTTCAAATAACAACGGAAGTTTAGCAGAGTCACTGAACTGTCTAGTTTCAGGAAAATTAAACCCCTCTGGATTACTCCAAGGGCCAACAACAAGATAGTCTAAAATTAATTTTGAGACATATACCAACATAAGACTTACTAATATTTCATTTGTATTAAAGTAAGTTTTTAATATTGCGGGTATTGATGCATAAAGCATACCACCGATTGCACCAGCTAAAATTACTGTTGGAAGAATGTAAAATCCTTCTTGCTCATAAAACAATAATGCAACTCCTCCAGAAACTATCGCCCCGAAAGTTAATTGTCCTTCGGCTCCAATATTCCAGTTATTACTTTTAAAACAAAAAGATAAACCGATTGCTATTAAACAAAGAGGTGTAGCTTTTAATAGTAATTCACTGAAACCATATTTATCTGCAATTGGAACTATGAAAAAAAATTTAAGAGCTTCAAATGGTTTAAAACCTAAAATAAAAAAAATCAAACCTCCCGCTACTAATGTTAGAATAATAGCTAATACGGGTGTAAAGAAAAAAATAGCTCTTGATGGTTGATCTCTTTTTACGATTTTAATCAATTTGCTCCTCCCATTAGTATCCCAAGTTTTTCAGAGGTAACTTCTTCAGAATTCATAATTTTTGACAACTTTCCTTTATGAATTACTGAAATTTTATCACTTAATTTTAATAACTCATCAGTGTCTGTAGATATTAATATAATTGATTTATTTTGTTCATTGATTTTAATCAATGTTTCGTGGATATAATTTATTGCTCCAACATCTAGACCCCAAGTTGGATTAAAACAAATTAATAAATCTGGAGATGTTATTAATTCTCTTCCAATAATTAATTTTTGAAGATTACCTCCGGACAAAAATTGGCTTTTTAATTCAATGTTGTCCGTATTAACATTAAAATCTGAAATTATTTTTTTGGAATGTTCTTTAATTTTGTTTTCGTTTATTAATCCATTATTAAAAAAATTTGATGATTTAAAATTGTTTAGAGCTACATTTTCAAAAATTTTCATTTGTGGAATTGCAGCCTGCTCAAGCCTATCCTCTGGAGAAAAGGCCATCAAATATTCTCTTCTTTCTTGAGGACTTAAATCTCCTATGTAATTATTGTTAAATTCTATAGAGTTCTTTTCCGAAATAATTTCACCACTTAATACTTGAAATAATTCACTTTGTCCGTTTCCTGATATACCAGCAATTCCTAAACACTCCCCTCGATTAACAGAAAAATTAATATCCATTAAATTTGTTTCAAAAGGATCTTCACTTGTAAAATTAAGATTCGTTATTTTAATTAATTGATCTGATGAAGTTTTTGCCTTTTTTTTCTTAATTGTTTTTAGGTTCTGACCCACCATTTTGTTAGCAAGTGACTCAATATTTTCGTTCTTTATTTCACTTACAGAAACTAACTTTCCTCTTCTCATTACAGCAACTTCATCACAAAGCTGCATAACTTCCTTTAGTTTATGTGTAATATAAATAATTAAAATTCCTTCATCTGAAAATTTTTTCAACGATAAGAATAATTCACTCGTTTCTTGTTCTGTTAATACAGATGTTGGTTCATCCATAATTAAAACTTTTGGACTCCTTATTAGGCATCTTATTATTTCCACTTTCTGTTTTTGACCTGCTGATAGATTTAGAACAGGAATATCAAGATCAACTGAAAAATTATATTTTTTCATAATTGCATCAATTTTTTCTCTTACACTTTCCCTTTGTTCATCTGAGTCTATTATTAAGTTTTCAAATACGGATAAAGTTTCAAAAAGATTAAAATGCTGGAATACCATTCCGATATCATTTTTTTTTGCATCTAATGGTGAATTAAGCTTTAGATTATTTTCATTTAAATAAATTTTACCTTCGTCAGGAATGATGACTCCTGATAGAATTTTAACTAGTGTAGATTTTCCAGCACCATTTTCTCCAAGAAGAGCATAAATTTTACCACTATTAAATTCGAGTGAAATATTGTCGTTTGCAACACACCCAGGATATATTTTAGTTACATTTGAAATTTTAAGGTTTGTATTCATTAATTAATTTAATGGTATAGAATTTCCATCCTTATTTTCCTGATATTGATTTGATAATTTTCGATATTTTTTTTTAATTTCGTCTAATTGATTTAAAATATTTTCTTTTTTTGAAGAGGGTAAATTTTCAATAAGTAAATTTATATTCTGACTTTTCCAATATGAATTTTCTTTATTATATTCTCCATCATTAATTTTAAATACTTCTTTGAGTATATTTAAATCATGTGGAATATTAAATTCATCATTTGTGTCAGTATACGGAAACAAATAATAAAAATTATCAAATCCAGAAAATGTGATTGCACTCAAACACATACTGCAAGGCTCATGTGAACTTAAGAACATGCAGTCTTTTTCTATTGGTCTTTTATTTGCATCTAATTCATAAAATTTTTTAAGAGTATGCATCTCACCATGCCACAATGGATTTTCTATTTCATTGTTTGTTTCTGCAACTACAACAGATAAATCATCTTTTTTAATTATTGCGGCACCAAATATTTTACTACCTTTGGCAACACCTTGTTCAGTTAAGGGTAAAACTTCTCTTAAAAATATATTTAGTATCTTTTCTAGGGCTTTTTCATTCATATGCTTAGACAATCAAATAAAGAACACAATTGTTACTATAATAAAACTATAAAGTAATAAGAAATAAATTATTTATACAACTTAAAAGTTAATAATTTGTGAAACAAAAAGTGTTAATTTAAACTTATGTCAAAATTAAAATCAGCAATAAGTCTTGTAATTATATTAATTTTTTTTTCAGGGTGTCAAACTGTTAAAGATAAAACAGACGCAATTGTTGAAAAAGAAAATGAAAAATTAAGTAAATTTCTTGGAAAATCAGCTAGTGAACTTCAGATGGAGCTTGGAAAACCAGACGAGGACTTTAAAAATGCTAAAGGTAATTTTGAGTTTGTTTATAATA
Source organism: uncultured Pelagibacteraceae bacterium (assembly GCA_902593235.1). Lineage (GTDB taxonomy): Bacteria > Pseudomonadota > Alphaproteobacteria > Pelagibacterales > Pelagibacteraceae > Pelagibacter. The sequence goes on along the minus strand of CACJHS010000010.1, from coordinate 5,137 downwards.
GTAAAAAATACCTTGTTCCATGTGAACGTAGGTTTGAAATAAATTCAGAAAATATAGTTGTGGGTTTTGTTTCAAACGGTTGCTTTTAAAATTTATTAATTAAAATAAATCTGCTCATTATAGGTTTTTTTTACTATCTAAAGTGGAGTTGTTCTAAACTAATCAGTTTTTTTATATTAATTCATAGCCAATAATGTAACGTCTATTTAGTTAACGACGGAGGTTATATGGCTTCAAGAAAAACAAGAGCGGGCTCTACAAACAGTCCGGATAAAAAACTTCCATTAAATAAATCCATACCTTTAGGAATTCAGCATGTACTAGCAATGTTTGCTGGTAATATAACGGTTCCTATAATTGTGGCTGGAGTTTTTGGTCAAACGCCTGAGCAAAAAATATTTTTGATTCAAATGGCTTTGTTTGTTGCGGGAGTTGCAACAATTATCCAAACAGTTGGATACAAAGAAATTGGTGCAAGACTTCCTATTGTTCAAGGAACAAGTTTTGCGTTTATACCAATTATGCTACCATTTAAAGCAGCAGGATTAGGTGCGGTATTTACAGCAGCGTTCATTGGAGGAATTTTTCAAATTTTTATTGGAAAAGTTTTAAAACCAATAAGACATCTATTCCCACCATTAGTCACTGGTATAGTTGTACTTATGATTGGATTTAGTTTGCTTAAAGTTGGTTTTATGTATGCTGGTGGAGGTGGATGGTTAATGAATAATAAACCTGAAATCTTTGCAAATGCAAATCACTTAACAGTTGCCGCTTCAGTGTTCATAGTTGCTATCTTTTTCAATCTTAGAGGAAAAGGAATGGCTTCTGCAGCCTCAATTTTAATTGGAATAGTAGCTGGTTTCATAGTTGCAGCAGCACTAGGAATGGTTAACTACGGTAAAATTGCATCTGCATCATGGTTTGCATTTCCAATGCCACTTCAATATGGAATTGATTTTGTACCTGGTGCAATAATTCTAATGTTGTTTATGTCAGTTGTTACAACAATTGAAACAATTGGAGACATAAGTGCTACTACTATGGGTGGTGCTAAACGAGAAGCAACAGATAAAGAAATATCAGGTGGAATTATGGCGGATGGTGTAGGTACTGCATTTGGTGCAATATTTAATGCGATGCCAAATACATCTTACTCACAAAATGCTGGACTAGTTGCGTTTACAGGAGTTGTAAGTAGACACGTTGGAACTATAGCTGGAATAGTTTTGGTTCTTATGGGATTATTTCCAAAATTAGGTGGAATAATTGCAGCGATGCCAGAGTCTGTGATAGGTGGAGCAGCAATTATTATGTTTGGTATGATTGTGGCTGCTGGTATTAAATTGATTTCAAGGGCAGAAATGGATCAAAGAAATTTATTAATCTTAGCTCTTTCTTTGTCTTTTGGAATTGGGATGTCATTGTTACCAGACTTTGTGAAAAATATTCCAGATTTTGGAATAAGTTTAAAACTACTGTTAACAACTGGACTTATACCTGCTGGATTATTAGCATTTGCTTTGAATGCTATAATGGCAAAGAAATAACTAATTAAAACTTGTGGGGAGAAATCCCCACAAGCAAGGTTTAAGACTTATTTAATTTCAATAAGCTTCTTTTTTTTATGTTCTGGAATTATTCTTTCACAAGATATTGTTAAAAGACCATCTTTAAGTTCAGCACCATTAACTTTTACATCATCAGCAATAGTGAATGATCTTGCGAATTGTCTTTGAGAAATACCTTTATGTATAATTTCTCCATTAACATCACTGTCCTCAGACTTATTAACTTGTTTTGTTCTTACTGTTAATAAATTGTCCTCGAACTCAACCTCAACGTCTTTTTTGCTAAAGCCAGCCAATGCTACTTCAATTGCATAGTTGTCTTTACCTGTCTTTCGGATGTTGTAGGGTGGATAATTTGACTGCATTGTCAAATTCCCATTTCCCAACATATTTTCAAATTGGTCGAACATGTCATCAAAACCAATTGAAAAAGGTCTAAGTGAGTTAAATATAGATAGATCCTTACTTGTCATAATATCCTCCTTTGTTAAGCAAGTTTATTTTTGTAAGCCCCATTAGGCGACTTACCTGATTTATATGGTAATTAATTTGTTTTTTTCAAGATTTAAAATGTACTAAATTTTTTTAGAAATCTTTAATGCAAATGCATAGTCAATAGCAATTTCTTCTATTGCCCCATCTCTTCCAGATTTTCCACCATGACCAGCATTCATTTCGGTTTTTAAAAGAAGTAAATTATTATCTGTTTTATAGTCTCTAAGTTTTGCTGTGAACTTTGCAGGTTCATCAAATAAAACTCTATTATCACTTAAACTTGTTGTAATAAAAATATGTGGATAATCCATTTTTTTAATATTGTTGTAGGGTGCATATGAAAAAATATAATCAAAGTGTTCTTTATTCTCTTTTGCATTTCCAAATTCGTCAAATTCTCCCACAGTTAAAGGTAAAGAATGATCAAGATTTGTTGTTAAAGAATCCACAAAAGGAACAGCCATTATAATTCCTAAAAATAATTCAGGAGATTGATTGACTACAGCTCCCATTAATAATCCTCCAGCTGATCCACCCATTCCAATAATATTTCCTTTTGACGTATAATTCTTTTCGATCAAATATTTTGCTGCGTAGATATAATCTTCAAAAGTATTTTTTTTGTTTGTTAATTTTCCCTCTTTCCACCACTTCATACCTTTTTCCATACCACCTCTGATATGAGCTGTAGCCCAAATTATATCTCTATTGATAAGACTTAGTCTTGTAGAAGAAAAACTTGGGGACATAGAATTTCCATAAGACCCATATCCATACAATAAAACATTTGCAGACCCATCAATTTTTGTTTTTTTGTGTCTAGTAATTGTTAATGGAACCATTCTTCCGTCATGAGATTTAAACTCAACTCTCTCAACAATATAGTCATCTTTATTATGACCAGAAGGAATTTCTTGCTCTTTCACAAGTTCTTTAGATTTTGTTGCTAAATTATATTTAAACACTCTAGAAGGAGTTTTGGGTGATGAGTATCCTAAATAAACTTCATCAGTATTTCTATCTTTTTGAGTTAAGCTTACTCCTGGAACATAAACAGATTCATCAGAAAAAATTAATTCTTCCTCTATATTTGTAGAAATATTTTTGACAAATAATTTATCTAGTGCATCTGATGTTTCACCACGAATAATCCAATTTTTAAGGAATGTTAATCCACCAATTAAAACTTCATCTTTTGCTGGAATATATGTTTGCCAATTTTGATTTACTAAATTGTCACAAATATCAATTTTAAAGTCTTCAGCATTTTTATTTGTATGATTATAAAATTTACCATCCCATGAATTAACAGAATACAGAACACCTCTTTCTCTTTTAATAATAAGTTTTGGAGATGGATTTAATTCATCTGATTTAAAGTAATATTGCTCTGAAGTATTATGGTCAGAAGTATTTATAAAAAAATATTTTTCATCTGAGCTTTTTCCAATTCCTACTGTAAAAGCCTCACTTTTCTCCTCAAATATTAATTCATCTTTGCCCTCAAAATCACCTATTCTGTGCCTGTATATTGTTCTTGCTCTATGATTTTCATCAAGTTTAGAATAAAAAATATATTTATCATCCAAACTAAATGTTATTCCTCCCGATGTTTCTGCAATTTCTTTTGAAATAATTTTGTTTGTTTTTATATCTCTTAAATAAATTGTATAATATTCAGAACCTTTAAGATCTAAAGAGTATCCTAGATATTTATCATTATTACTTACCTCTAAATCACCAACTCCAAAATATTCAGTTTTAAGTTTTTCTTTTTCTTTATCTCCATTCCATATTTCTTCTAAATTTTTTGAACCAATTTTTTTTCTCAGTTTTATCGAATAATTTCCTTTTGTTGTAGTTTTTGTCCAATACTCATAGGTATGATCTTTATAGGGTAAAGATTCATCTTCTAATTTAATTCTTCCTTTAATTTCATCGAATAATTTTTTTTGAATATCTTTTGTATCTTTTAAATGGTGTTCTGTGTAAGTATTTTCGTCTTCTAAATATTTTTTAACTTCAGGATCTAACTTGCTTTTATCTCTGAGAACTTCCAAAATATCTTTTTGATGAATCCAGCTATAATTATCTTCCCACTTAATATTGTGACAAGATTTTATCTCTAGTTTTTTTTTAAGTTGTGGTACTTTCATCAAATAAGGAAATATATGAATATTATTATTTATCTACTTGTAATTTTAGTCATCTTATATTTTTTATTAAGATGGTGGTCAAATATTTCTCCAAAAAAAATGTCAAAAGGGGTGAGACTAATAACAATTTTATTATTGGCTTTATTAGCAGTTTTATTTGCTATTGGAGGAAAATTTTTACTTACATTGCCATTAACTCTTGCAAGCCTTGCTCTAGTAAAACTTAAAGGTTTATCATTGATTCAATTGGTTTCTCTTTATAGGCTTATTCAAACTTTAAGAAATTCAGGAAGATTTTCTTTTAATCAATATCAAAATAATAATTCCTCATCATTATCAACAAATGAGGCATATAAGATTTTAAATTTAGATATCAATAAGAAACCAACCAAAGAAGCACTTAACAAAGCTTACCAAAAAATTCAAAAAAAAATTCATCCAGATATTTCCCCAGAAACCTCAAGATTATCAGCTATAGTTAATGAAGCAAAAGAGATAGTTCTTAAAGATATCTCTTAGTTAATTATTGATAATAGCTTTTCGTAGATTTTATCTGGATTAATTTTGTCTTTACCAAGTGTATTATGAGAAACTGTTATTTCTCCATCAGGAATTATCGGATACATATTTGTACTGTAAGAACCATAAATTAATGGAGTATCTGCCATCAATGTAATTGTTTTAATTCCTAATGCTGATGACAAATGTGAGAAACTTGTATCATTACAGATTGCAACATTACAATTTTTAATAACAGGTAATATTTCTCTTAAATTAAGATTGTCTAGGGCAACACATTTTTCTTTAAATTTTGTATCATATAATTCAGTTAAAATTTTTTGTTCATCTTCATTTTTACCTGTCGCCAAAAAAAATCTACATTTTTTTAGAGATTCTAATCTTTCCATTACATTT
>CACJHS010000009.1 GCA_902593235.1 uncultured Pelagibacteraceae bacterium | reverse complement strand
CAAATATTGAATGTAGTTCAAAAAATTTATTAGATTTTTCAATAATGGGAGCATCTTTGTACACTTCACTATATCCTAATGATAAACCTAATGTTGCTTTATTAAATATTGGTTCAGAAGAATTAAAAGGCAACGAGACTATCAAAGAAACTTATCAATTATTAAATGAAAAAAAATCAGATAATTATAATTTTGCAGGGTACATTGAGGGAAATCATCTTATGGATGGAAAAGTTAATGTAATAGTTTCAGATGGTTTTACAGGTAATGTTGCATTAAAAACAGCAGAAGGTACTGCGAATTTTATAACTAGTGAATTAAAATATGCTATGACAGGCACAATGTTAGGCAAAATTTCATCCTTATTAAATATATCAAACATAAATAAATTTAAGAAAAGACTAGATCCAAGATTGTATAATGGCGCTATCTTTATCGGGTTAGACTCACCAGTTGTTAAAAGTCATGGAGGAACTGACCATATAGGTTTTTCAAACTCTCTGGATGTTTGTCATAGAATTGTTAAAGGTAATTTGATAGAAAAGATTAAGCAAAATATTTAAAAAATGAGAATTAATTTAACTAAAAAAGACTTAGTTAATTTGGTTTATATGCAGCTTGGTTTTTCAAAACAAATAGCAGAAAATTTAATTGAAGATTTTTTATTAACCATTGTATCTAACATTAAAAATGAAAAAAAATTAAAATTATCTAAATTTGGTACTTTTTCTGTTAGACAAAAAAAAACTAGGATTGGAAGAAATCCTAAGACAAAGGAAACAAAAGTAATTTCAAGTAGGGATGTTGTTTTGTTTAAGCCATCAAAAGAATTTAAAGAATTTGTTAATTTGAAGGATAATGGATAAATCAGATAGTGCTTATAAAACTATTGGAGAAGTAGCTAAAATATTAAATCTAAAATCAAATAATAAAGGAAATTTACCAACACATGTCATAAGGTTTTGGGAAACTCAATTTAAACAAATTAAACCAAAGATTTTAAATTCAAATAGAAGATATTATGATGAGAAAACTATAAACCTTCTTAAAAAAGTTAAATTTTTACTTAAAGACCAAGGTATGACGATAAATGGTGTAAAAAAAATATTAAATAATGAAGATTCTTTAAAGCTTGACGAAATTGCAGATAAATCTATAAGAACTGAAAATTTAAAAAATAAGTTATTAAAAATTTCTAATAAATTAAAAGAATTAAAAAATGGCAAAAAAAACACACGTTAAAGTAAGAATGGTTCCAGAGGCTAAACCTGATAGCCCTTACTTCTATTATGTCAAAAAACCTGCTGGTGGCGAGAAAGCCAAAGTTAAACTTTCAGCAAAGAAATACAATCCAGATACTAGAAAACACGAAATGTTTGTGGAAAAAAAGCTTCCACCACACAGTAAGTAATTATTTTTTTTTAAAGTTTCTCTTTTCGTAATCGATATAAGATAAAATCATATTTTTCCATATTCGATTAGTAATTTTAGGATCAATCTTTAGTTTTTTTGATTTTGAGTGAATTTTTTTAAGTATAAAATTTATTCGCTTTTTATCTACAATTTCTTTCTTAAATTCTTTAAGTTTTAAAACTTCTTTAACAAGATTTGTTCTATATTTAATCAAGGATAACAATTTATTATCCAATTTATCTAACTTAGATCTTATTATTTCTAATTTTTTTTTGTTTTTAGGCGACATTTAATTTATTGGTTTAATTTATAATTATTATATTTATCTAATCATGTACAGTCAGAATAATTCTTTAAATTCTCAATTAAAAACATGGATGATCACTTTATTAATGATGATCATGCTTGTAATTTTAGTAGGGGGCTTAACCAGATTAACAGACTCCGGCCTATCCATTACTACTTGGGAACTTTTTGTTGGTACATTGCCTCCTTTAACAAGTGATAAATGGGTAGAATATTTTAATCTTTATAAAGCAATTCCAGAATACAAAGAGCAAAATTTTAATATGACTTTAAATGAATTTAAGATAATTTTTTGGTGGGAATGGGTACATCGTCAATTGGGTAGATTAATTGGTTTGACTGTGCTTTTACCCATGATCTATTTTACAATTAAAAATGGTTTTTTGATTTTAAAAGAATATTCAATAATTTTTTTCTTAGTGTGTTTTCAAGGATTTATTGGCTGGTATATGGTTTCAAGTGGTTTAGTTGATCGAATTGATGTTAGTCATTACAGATTATCACTACATTTATTTATAGCTTTTGTAATTTTGTCGATAGTTTTTTGGAAATTTTTAAAACTCACAAATATAAAAATTAATCAAGTAAATATTGAATTAAACTCTATAAAATTCTTTTTTGTATTGTTATTTTTACAATTAATAATTGGAGCATTTGTTTCTGGAATGGATGCAGGTAAAATTTATAATACTTGGCCTTTAATGGGATCCTCATATTTTCCTGATGACAGTATGATTTCTGATCTCTTTAATATGGCTGTATTTGATGATCAATCACTTGTTCAATTTATTCATAGAAATTTAGCTTATTTAATAGTTGCATTATATTTTTACATACTTTTCTTTGTTTTAAAAAGTAGAAATCTTAATTTGAGAGTTCCAATTTTTGTTATTGGAATTAGTTTATTATTTCAAATTTTTTTGGGAATTCTTACAATTTTATCTGGAGTAAAAATGCTTTATGCATCTCTACACCAGATAAATTCTATTTTAATAATACTTTCAACTTTGTATTTTCTTTATATTACAAAATATAAAGAGGATGTTTATTAGTTTCTATTTGTAGACATTAAAACCTCAAATTAACTGACAGCTTTTAAATTACCTTTTGAAGATTTATTCAATGCTTGATCTAAATCCTCAATAATATCATCAATATGTTCAATACCGATACAAAGTCTTACATAACTTTGAGTAACACCTGATGCAGCTAGTTCTTTCTCATTTAATTGACTATGAGTTGTACTCGCTGGGTGAATTGCTAAACTTCTAGCATCACCAATATTAGCAACGTGATAAAACATCTTTAAAGACTCAATAAATTTTTTGCCAGCCTCAATTCCACCTTTAAGCTCGATGCCGATCATTGGTCCATTTCCACCTTTAAGATATTTTTTTGCTCTATCAGCAATTGGTTTATCGTGTTCAGTAGAATAAATAACTTTTGTAACTTCTTTATGCTTTTTAAGAAATTCAACTACATATTCAGCATTAGCACAATGTTGTCTCATTCTTAAAGCAACTGTTTCAAGACCTTGAATTATTGCAAAAGCATTATCTGGAGCCAATGCTGATCCTAAGTCTCTCAATAAACAAACTCTTGCTCTAACCGCGAAAGGTACATTAGCGCCTGTTAGTTCTGGAACAGCTTTTCCCCAAATTACACCGCCATAACTAGCATCAGGTTCATTAAACAAAGGTTGTCTTTTGGGATCTGCGGTCCAATCAAAGTTACCACTATCAACGATACTTCCTGCTACTGCTGTTCCATGCCCACCTATATATTTTGTGAGCGAATGTATTACTACAGCAGCACCATGCTCTATTGGTTTACAAATGACAGGTGACGCAGTGTTGTCCATGATCAATGGTATATTATATTTTCTTCCAATGTCAGAGACTTCCTTTATTGGAAACACTCTTAAATATGGATTTGGTAAAGTTTCTCCGTAAAAAGCTCTAGTTTTGTCATCTATTAACTTCTCAAAATTTTCAGGATTACTTGGATCTGCATATCTTATTTCTATACCAAGTTTACTAAGAGTATGTGTGAATAAAGATACAGTTCCACCATAAAGATCAGTAGAACTAACTATATTATCGCCTGCTTGAGCAACATTAAGTATAGCAAAAGTTGATGCAGTTTGTCCTGAGGATACAGTTAAACACGCAAGACCGCCTTCAAGTGCAGCTACTCTTTTTTCCAGTACGTCATTTGTTGGATTCATTATGCGTGTATAAATATTACCAAATTCTTTTAGAGCGAATAGGTTAGCAGCGTGCTCTGTATTGTTAAACTGATATGACGTTGTTCTATAAATTGGAACAGCTACAGCGTTAGTTGCTGGATCACTTCTATAGTCACCACCGTGGATAGCTATAGTTTCAGGGTTGTTTCTTTTTTTAGTCATTTTACTCCTTTTTTAGTGCTTCAACATTATGTTAGGCGCACAATACAGTTCAAATGCCTACCGATTGTATCAATTTTATGAAATTTCCTTTTTAGCAGTTATAAGCCCGCAATAGGATCAAATCGGCAAGTAATTTCTAGCATATAAACTAAATAATTCAAGCTAAATATAAAATTGACTTTGTAATTATTAATAGTATTAATCCTCGCACAATGACAAAATTCACTAAAAAAGACCAATTAACATCATCTTGGTATGAAATAGACGCGAAGAATGCAGTTGTTGGAAGATTAGCAACTGTTGTTTCTAATATCATAAGAGGTAAGAATAAAACTACTTACACTCCTCATATGGATGACGGCGACTTTGTAGTTGTTAAAAATATTGAACAAGCAAAATTTACTGGAAAAAAATTTCAAGACAAAAAATATTACAGACACACTGGTCACCCCGGCGGGATTAAAGTTACTACACCTGAGAAACTTCATGAAAAAAAACCAGGCGAAACTTTAAAAATGGCAGTTAAAAGAATGTTGCCAGGTGGTGTATTAGGTAGAAAACAATTAACAAAATTAAAAATTTATGCTGGAAATGACCATCCTCATTCAGCACAAAATCCTACAGTTATTGAATTAGATAAATTAAATAGTAAAAATATAGCTAGAAACTAATATGGAAAATACTCAATCAGCATCAAAATCTCCTAAATTAAAATTAGATTTTAAAGATAGTAAATATGCTACAGGAAGGAGAAAAACATCAATAGCTAAAGTTTGGTTAAAAAAAGGTTCTGGTAAAATTTATGTAAACGGTAAATTGTTCAATGAATATTTCGCAGACGAAACACATAAAATGCAAATTACAAGACCTTTTGAAATTATTAATCAGGCTACAGATTACGATGTAAGATGTAGTGTAAAAGGAGGAGGACCTACAGGCCAAGCAGGGGCTATGGTTCACGGTATTTCAAAAGCTTTAGTATTATTTGATGAAAATTTAAAAGCCACCTTAAAAACTGAGAAACTTACTACCAGAGACTCAAGAGCAGTTGAAAGAAAAAAACCTGGTAGAAGAAAAGCTAGAAGAAGCTTCCAATTCTCTAAAAGATAATTTTTTTTTAATTTTTAACTGTTATAATAAAAAATGTCTAAGCTAAATGCATTAGTCGCTGGATCAACTGGATACATCGGTGTTCAATTAATTAAATTATTAGTTAAACATAGATATATTAATATTAAATTTCTTTGTGGAAATTCCTCTGTTGGTAAAAATATTAAATTTTATGATAAATCTTTGTCGAAATATAAATTACCAAAAATTGTAAAATTTAATAAAAAACTATTAAATGATGTTCAGATTGTTTTTACAGCACTTCCAAATGGGGAAGCTCAAGATTTATCAAAACATTTGAGTAAAAATCATACTTTAATTGATCTTGCAGCAGATTTTAGATTAAACAAAGCCTCTGATTATTTAAAGTGGTACAAACAAAAACATCGTGCACCTAAGTTAATAAAGAAAAGTATTTATTTACTTCCTGAAATTAATAAAAAAGAGATTAAAAAATATAATATTATTTCGTGCCCAGGATGTTATCCGACATCAATATTACTTCCTCTATTTCCTTTATTTAAGAAAAATTTAATTAAATTAAATAATATAATAATTGATTCAAAATCTGGATATTCAGGCGCTGGTAGAGGAGTTCACAAAAAGTATAAAGATAAAAATCTATATGAATCTTTAAGTGCATATGGAGTTGGTTATCATCGTCACAATTCTGAAATAGATCAAATGTTAAGAAAATTTACTAAGAAAAAATTTCAATTTAGTTTTACTCCGCACTTATCACCAATGTTTAGAGGTATTATGAGTACTATATATGTTGATTTAGAAAATAATATTTCACAAGCCAAAGTATTAAAAACATTAACTAATTTTTATAAAAATGAGAGTTTTGTAAAAATATTAAAGCCTGACTCTTTGTTAAGCACTAATGAAGTAATAAATACTAATAACTGTTATATTTCTGTGTGCAAATCTAAATATAGTAATAAAATAATCATTCTATCTGCTATTGATAATTTAATTAAGGGTGGTGCGGGTCAAGCTGTGCAAAATTTAAATATAAAATTCAATTTTCCAGAAAAAACTGGACTATAATGATAATATTTTAATATGAAAAATTTAATTAATATAGCGGTTGTTGGACTCGGCCAAGTCGGTAATTACTTATTAAATGAGTTAAATACTAAAAAAAAAGATATAGAGCTTAAAACATCTAAGAGAATTAGAGTAGTCGCTGTTTCTGCTAGAAATATTAATAAAAAAAGAAAATTTAAAGTTGATAAAAAAATATTTTATAAAAATCCTTTAGAAATTTTTAAGAAAAATAAAATTGATATACTATTTGAAGCCATAGGTTTATCTGATGGTATTTCAAAAAAAGTTGTAGAAACTGCTTTGAAAAATAAAATCCATGTTATCACACCTAATAAAGCCTTAATTTCAAAACATGGTAATGAATTAGCAAAACTAGCAGAAAAAAATAAAGTTAATTTAGAATTTGAAGCATCAGTTGCTGGAGGTATTCCAATATTAAGATCAATTAAAGAAGGATTAGCAACAAATAAACTATCAAAGATTTATGGAATTCTGAACGGTACCTCGAATTATATTTTATCTGAAATGGAAAACTCAAATGAAAATTTTGGTGATGTTTTAAAAAAAGCACAGATACTTGGTTATGCCGAACCTGGCAATCCCAAATTAGATTTAAATGGTTTTGATGCGTTCGCCAAAGTAAGAATTTTGTCAGCATTAGCTTTTAACAGTAAAATTTCAAAACATAAATGTTTAATGGAAGGAATAGAAAAAATTGAATTAAAAGATATTAAAATTGCAAATCAATTAGATTTAAGAATAAAGCTGTTGGGAATTTCTGAGTTAAAGAATAATCATCTTTTTGAAACCGTTCATCCATGTTTGGTTAGTAAAAAATCTTATATTGGTAATGTTAACGGTGTAATGAATGCAGTAATTCTGCAAGGTAAACCTGTTGGAGAAAGTGTATTACAAGGGGAGGGAGCTGGTCCAGGTCCTACTTCTTCATCATTACTTTCTGATTTATTATCAATTTTGCGTGGAAATATAAAAAAACCATTTGGTGTTAGTGTTTATAAGCTCAAATCTTTAAAGCCATATAATGTAAATAATTATGTAAATTCATTATACTTAAGATTTGAAGTAAAAGATAAGCCTGGTGTATTATCCGAAATAACTAATCGTTTAGCTAAATATAAAATTTCAGTTAAAAGGTTAATACAAACACCTGATAAGAAAAACAATAAGGCAACAATAGTTATTATAACTCATAAAACAACTGAAACTAATATTCATAATTGCTTGTCCATTTTCAAAAAAAATAAAAATATTTTAAAAATACCAACATTAATTAGATTGCTAGGTTAATGGAAATTTATTTAAAACTTTTTGAAGTTTTATTTCCAGTATTCCTAATAGTAGGTCTTGGATATCATTTGGGTAAAAAAAATCCCGATTTTGATACATCATTTATAACTACATACGCTGGTAATTTCGGAACTCCAGCTCTGGTTATTTTTGCCATTACTGCAGGTGGAGTAACTTTTGAGTTATTTAGTGAATATTTTGGTTACGCAATTATCTTATTAACATTATTTGGGATTGTAGGTTTAATTTTTCTTGTTCTTATGAAGAAAGATTATATTCGTGAATTACCAACTTTTATTTTACCAAATACCGGAAATATGGGTATTCCAATCTGTTTATTTGCTTATGGTGAATTAGGAATGGGGATAGCAGCTGCTATTTCATCTCTTATTGTTTTACTCCACTTTACTTTAAATATTTTTTTAGCAAAAAGAGCTTTTGATTTTAAAACAATATTAAAAAGTCCATCATTTTACGCAATTTTAATAACAGTACTCTTTTTGTATTTTGAAATTCCATTTCCTCAATTTGTATTAAATACTGTAATGCTTTTAGCTTATGGTATGATTGTAATGATCCTTATGTCGTTAGGAGTGGCTCTTACACAAATGAAAGTATTTTCTTTTAAAGATGCCTTAATAACTTCTTTTGGAAGAGTAATCTTAGGTCCTATTATAGGATTTGCTGTAATTAAATTTTTTAATTTATCAGGTATACCAGCTGGTGTTCTGTTAATTCAATCTTGTATGCCTAGTGCAATCTTGTGCTATTTGATTGCTCACATGTATTCTCCAAAAGAAATTGTAGATAATATATCTAGCACAATAGTAGTATCTACAATCATGTCTTTATTCACTATTCCAATTACATTATTCTTTGCTTTAAAATACTTCTATTAAGAGATATCCTTCTTTTATGAAGGCTATAATTTTAAATGCATCAGCTTGGATGATTGTTCCTGTAATGGATGCTTTTGCTAAATATTTAAGCTCATCTATGGATGTTTTACAGATAACGTGGGCAAGATATTTTTTTACTGTAGTCTTTACATTATCCTTAATGCTTATCTTTTATAGGCAATCATTAGTTTGGACGAAAAAACCAGCCCTTCAATTAATTAGAGGATTAATTTTTGTTTTTTCTACTTATTTATTCTTTTATGCAATATCGGAAATTTCACTTCCTAAAGCCTTAACCTTAGCTTTTGTTGCTCCAATTTGTGTTACAGCCTTATCTCCATTTTTTTTAAATGAGAAAGTAGGGGTGAAGAGGTGGACTGCTGTATCATTAGGATTTATTGGAACTCTAATTGTAATCAGACCTGGCTTTATAGAACTTAATTTAGCTACCATGGCTGCTTTAGGTAATGGAATTTGCTATGGGTTTTATCTTATTATCACGAGGAAGCTCAGTACCTCTGATAATCCTCTTTTAACCCTATTACTATCAGGTTTAATAGGAACCATAATAATTAGTCTATTTATGCCCTCAGTTTGGGTTAATCCTACATCAAATCAGTGGATTTTAATGGCTTTAATCGGCCTTATAGCCTCTGTAGCGCATCTTTTCCTCATATTATCACTAAAATACGCTGATGCCTCTAAATTAGCTCCTTTGGGCTATACAGAGATAATTACCAATATACTAATTAGTTACTATTTCTTTCATGAGTTACCTGATAATTGGACTTATTTAGGTTTGTTTATTATTGTTCTTAGTGGTTTATATATTTCTAGAAGAGAATATTTGCTCACTCGTTCTAGCTAACAGTAAATAAAAATTTACCAATATATAATGTAATACTTTAATATATAAATTTAAACAATTGTAATTATTATATAAATTTATTATGTTAATTAATATAAATTAAAATAATTCATTGAGTTTATATAAGAAAATTAGAAATAATTGATACTCTTTTGAATAAACTAAGGCAAAAATAGCAAGCTTGAAAGAGAAAATAAAGCACTATGCTTAAAAGTGTTTAATACCAATGTTTTTTAAGAAAATTATGCGCGAAATTCGAAATTCTTATTAAAGCAAGCGAGTAGGGGAACAAAAATTCATAAATAATTCTTTAAAATTAGACGCTAAAATAAGCCTTGTTATCATTGAAAAGTAGAGCAATGCAGTTATAGAATATATGTTTTAAACGGCCATAGAGGTGCTTTATTTTGTTATATCTCGATACATAGTACAACTGAAGGGTGCATAACACTATTTATGCTAAAATACCCTTAAATATTGAAAAAACATTGATTTTACTTGTTTTTTTAACCATAAAATAGTTCAAAAAAGCCACTAAATATCAACTTTTTCAGATCTCAATAAACGCAGCTTTGTCTTAATTCCACCTCTGCCTGAGTACCCACCAAGGCCTCCGTCGGACCGAATTACTCTATGACATGGTATTTTTGGCGCATAAGGGTTTTTTCCACATGCATTAGCTACAGCACGTGCTGATTTAGGGCTTTTTATAGCTATTGCTACCTGTTTATAGGTTTTAACAGTGCCTTTTGGTATAGTTTTAAGGTAATTCCAGACTTTTAATTGAAATTTAGTACCTTTCATCAATAAAAATTTAAAATAATGAAGCAGACTATAAAAAAAACAGTTAAAATTGAAAGATAAATAGTTTCCAGAGTTTTTCCAGATTTTCTATAATTAATAAAGCTTAATATTGCAAAACCAAAAGATGTTATTAAGAAATATATTGGTTCAATTACTCCGTCTATGCCCATCACTAAGTAATATTTCATACTTATTGATCACACAATGTAATTAATTGTCCTTTAAATTGATTAATTATTTTATTTGACATTATAAAATACTTGATATATTACTAACGATAATTAATTGTTATCAATAGTAATAATATGAATGAGCTAACAACAGACTTAAAATCGCTACATGAGGCAACTTTAAATAACTTAAAAAGCTCTAAAGCAAATAATACTTTAAGAGCTTATAAGTCCGATTTTAAAGATTTTGCCGTATTTTGTGTTAAACATGGGTTGAATTCATTGCCAACAGAACCAAAAGTTGTCTCATTATACCTAACCCATCTCTCTAAAAATTCGAAAATAAGTACATTACGAAGAAGACTGGTGTCTATAAGCATGCTTCATAGGCTAAAAGGCTATTATTTAGATACAAAACATCCAATCATTGTTGAAAATTTAATGGGAATTAGAAGGGTAAAAGGTAGCATTCAAAAAGGTAAAAAACCTATATTAATCAATCATTTAAAATCTATAATTGATGTAATAAATCATCAAAAAATTGAGGATATTAAGAAATTTAGAGACAAATCAATAATTTTGATTGGGTTTGGAGGTGGATTTAGAAGAACTGAACTTATTTCAATTGATCATGAGGATTTAGAATTTGTTTCTGAGGGTATTAAAATCACTATTAAAAAATCAAAAACTGATCAGTTTGGTGAAGGAATGATTAAAGGACTACCCTACTTTAATAATGAAATTTACTGTCCTGTTAAAAACTTACAAAAATGGTTAGAAATTTCGAAAATTAAGACTGGACCTATTTTTAGAAGATTTTCAAAAGGTTTGTCCCTAACAGACAAAAGATTAACTGATCAATCAGTTGTTTTATTAATGAAAGAATATTTAGATATGGCAGGTATTGAAAATAAAAATTTTGCTGGTCATAGTTTAAGGTCAGGTTTTGCTACAGTTGCAGCAGAGTCAGGTGCTGATGAGCGAAGTATAATGGCCATGACAGGTCATAAATCAACACAAATGGTTAGAAGATACATTAGAGAGGCAAATATATTTAAAAATAATGCATTAAATAAAATAAAGATTTAATTTAAAAAAATTAAATTGACATCCAAGATTCAGGCCAGAAATCAACGTTATTTGAAGGATTGATATTTTTAGGTCTAATACATATTTTACTTCGATTATCAGATAACCAAGCCCCCCACCAACTAAAAGTCGACGGACCAACAATGAAGTATTTACATTGTGTTAACAAATAAAAATCATTTAAAATTTTATTTTCCAAATTAATTACATATAAAAATTCATTAGTTGGAAAATATTTTTCAAGACCTGTAAAATCATTGCTCCATAAAAGAAATTTAGGATTATGTACTTTAGATTTAATAAATTTAATTGATTGATAAATATAATCTACAGTTTTAGAAACAAATTCTTGAGATTTGATAATTGAATGTTGATCAAACTTATTGCCCATTCTTTCGGAGTATCGATTTTGTCTAATACTTATCGATACAACATTATGTTTCCTAATAATATCTAAATATTTATTATTACTCATATCATTTTTAAAAGAGAATTGATTTAAAAGATCATTTCTATAATCTAAAAAATATTTTTCTGACTCAAAGTTTCCATCTACATAAATTTTATCATTAAAACTATCTAAATTAATAGAAGTAAATTTTGTCAATTTATTTTTGTCTTTTGACTCAAAGAAAAAAGATTTTTTTTTTTTAAATAAATCATATTTAATTTTAATTTTTTTTTTTAAATTCTTATAATCATTAGAAAAAATCCACTCAGACGGTGCAATTTTAGATGATATATTAAAATTATTTAGCATAAATGATCTAATATTATTTTTATAGTATCCACTGTATGGATCTAAGCATAAATTGAGATCAAATTTTTTTGAAATTGCGTAAGCATTTGCATACATAAACATTTGATTACCTAATCCCTCTGAGATTTTTGCAATTATTATTCTGTTCATTGAATTAAATCTTATAATAAATAAATTTAAGTTTATTAATAAAGTAATCAATAAACATTTCAAAATTCATCTTTGGATTGTTTAAAGGACCATTGTAAGGATTAGAACCATCACCTTTTAAATAATATTTTCTAAAATATCTTGGATTAAAACCATATTTAAGTGTGAATCTTTTGGTCCCATTATTCAATTTAATCATACCTTTTCGAGTTGTTACAGAACTAAAATGATAAACCTTAAATTTTGAAATTGTTTTAAAAACCCTTACATTTTTGTTCCACAACTTCATACAAAAATCAGGATCAGAGCCATCACCAGGATTAAACTCCTCGCTAAATCCCCCTATACTTTTCCATAAATCTATATGTATCAAATGAGGTGCCCAATGAGATCCTTGTAAATCTTTACTCAAGTCATTTTTACAGAATTCATCAAATTTTTTTTCATCAAAATTTTCTGGCGTTGATCCGCAGTCAAAATTTATGAGTCCACTGTTAACTGATACATTTGTACCAGTTAAATAAAATAAATTATCTGGAAATTTTTTAATTTCGTTTTCTAAATGTAGATCCCAATTTTTACAAAAAAACATATCATCATGAGCATAAAGAATATAATTTGAATTAGCTAACTTAGAAGCTTTATTTACAGAACTGCATAAACCAATATTATTTTCACTGTAAGTAAATAATAATTTATTCTCTTTTGCAAAATTTAGAGTACCATCTGAACCGTCATTAATATGTAGTATTATTTGATGATCATATAATGAATTTTTTTTAAGCGACGATAAAAAAAAATTAAGATAATTAAAATTATTAAAAGTGGGAACTATTATAGAGATTTTCATCAATAAAGATTAACGTCCTTACCTAGGGATTTATCTATAATATATTTTGTAGTCTTTAATTCATTAAATAGTTTAAAATATTTTTTTCGACCAGCTGATGCTATCTTGCGTCTTAGCCGATCTTTTTTTTTATAAAAATTAATCTTATTTGTTAAATCATATATACTTTCGTACATCACTATTTCGTTCTTATTAAACATATCATCTAGTTCTGTTTTTCTATCAACAAAAGTTAGCAAACCATTACCCATTAGAGATGCTATTCTATTGCTTGAGTAATGTTTTGTAGGCAGACCCCTACTCAAGTTTAATCCCATTTTGGAATTAACCAATGCTTTATAAAAATCATTGCCCCATATTGGTTCTTTGTTCTGAAAACCATAAAAATCATAATCAATATTATCTAATTTTTTTATAAGATTATTTAAAAAATGGATTCTGGAGTCGTTTTTACCTTTTTTCAAAGTTGCTCTATTAACACCATGGCTCATTGCATAAAATAAGTCTTTAATTGGATTTTTTTTTGAAACATCAAAACACTCAATATTTTTGTCTACTGGAATAAATAAAAAATGTAGATTTTTTATATTAATTTTTTGTTTTTTTAAAACACTTGGATGGGTAGTTACAAAATTATGATCAACTATTTCTGAATATTTAATAATATTTTCCACATTCTTTTTCGAATAATTTAAACTTTTCATAACTGGGTCTTCGTTCCATTGAGAAATTATTAAGTTTTCGTTTAAATTTTTAAATTCTTTAATAGTTTCATTTTCTATATTTTGTGTATGACCAAAAAAAATTAAGTCAGGATTATAATTTTTTGATGTATTTACCAAGTAATCTTGAAACTTATCAATATTTTTTGCTTGGAATATATTTCTATTTTGCCTGATAAAATCACGATCACTTATTTCCAGAACATCATGCCCGTTTCTAATAAAACCATTTGTAAATTTCTTTCCCAATGAAATATTGTAAAGTCTATGAAAGTTTTTCTGTCCAGTATTATAGATATTAATTATTCTTAATTTATTTCTTATGTAATTAAGACTAAAATTTTGAATTAAACTTTCTCTGATTCTATCAATAAATTCAGAATTATTTTTAACAAGATGTTTAATGTTTTTAAAACCATTATTTTGTATATTTTTTCTTAATTTCGGATTTAAAATTAATCTTTTAATTTCCCTATAAAGTTCTTTTGAATTTAATTTTCTTAAAATAATGCAATGGTCTGTAGTTTCTGGCAATCCACCTCTATTTGATATAATGGTTGCGCATGCTCTTGAAGATGATTCGAGCGCAGTTCTACCAAAAGGCTCTTCCCATCTTGACGGTACTACAGCAATTTCTGATTTATTTAAAAATTTTAAAACTTCTTTGTGTTCAAGAAAACCTAATTCTTTGTGATTTTGATGATTGATAACAGGTCTTTTTCTGTCCTCGTCTCCAATAGAATAAGCTTTCCATTCTTGGTATTCGTCTAGTATCCTAACTATTGCATCTTTATAAATGTCATAACCTTTTGATGTGTTTAGCTTACCAACAAATGTTATTTTTTTGTCTTTTTTATTTTTTTTTTTTATTTTATGAATACTTGGGTAAACAATTTCTGTTTTATCTGAAAGTTTTTTATCTAAATCTATAAAAAATCTATCTTGCACCCATTTACTTACAAATACTATCTTATCTAAACTTATAAGTAGATTTAACCTTTCATTTGATGTTTTTGATCCGTTCATTGATAATGGATCATTATGGAAATATAAAATATATTTTGAATTCACTTCTTTTTTTAAGAAATTAAATATTAATGGTCGATTGTGTATTTCAATAATATCAAAATTTTCATCTTTAATATTATGTATTATATTTTTACAATATTCTTTGGTTGTGCTTGAGAGTTTTGACTTAAGATTATTTATATTAATATTTATATAATTTTTTGTTAAGTAATCTTTTGTGCTGGTATTGCCAAATATATAATTTGAATCTTGATATTTAGAATATTTAAAAAAATCACAAACCCATATTGCCGCTGCCTGTGCTTTAGAATAAGTATAATTTTCCTTATAAGGAAGTATAGTTGCAATTTTCATATATAGCTTATTCTAACTCTTTTAATATGGATAACCTTTTTTTTCTATCTTTTTTAAGGTAATATTCAAATGATAATGCTTTAGATTTTGATAAAAATCTTTTTTTGTAAATTATTTTCCATCTATAACCTCTTGTAGACTTTGCTCCTTTTGAGGAATTGTGTTTTTTTAACCTTGAAATTATGTCTGTAGTATAACCAACATATGTTTTCTTAATATATCCGTCTAATGTTTTAAGAATATATACATAGTGGTTCATTTATTGGCGGTCCCTAGGGGAATCGAACCCCTCTTTCGAGGATGAAAACCACGTGTCCTAACCGATAGACGAAGGGACCAAATTGCTGCTTTTTATTGTAAAATAAACAATTAATCAAGCTTATCATTATATATTTTGTTTCTGTTTAATGACTTTTTTTAGCCCAGATGATTTATGTGTCACTAAAGTCTCTGAAATAAATTCGTTACCTTGAATTTCTATTCCTGAAACCAGGTCACCTGGAGTAATGCCAGTTGCACAGAATATTGAATCACCAGTGACTATTTCATTTAATTCATATTTTTTTTTTAGGTCATTTATACCCATTTTTTTTGCTCTAGATTTATCTTCATCAGTTTCAAACAAAAATCTTCCTTGAAAACTACAGCCAAAAGAATCTAAAGCTGAAGCTGCTAATACACCTTCTGGCCCTCCTCCAATTCCCAAAAATATATCAACATTGTGCCTATTATCTGTAACTAATAAAGCTCCAGATACATCACCATCTGTAATTAATTTTAGCTTAACTTTTAATTGTTTTAATTCATCAATTATTTTATCATGTCTTGGTCGATCAAGTATGCATGCTGTAATATTTTCAGGATTTTTATTTAAATAGTCACTTAAATTACTAATATTTTTTTTAACTGAGTAATCTAAATCAACTACATTTTTTTCTGTTACTCTAGTTGAAATTTTCTCCATATACGTTTCAGGTGCATTTAATAAATTATTTTTTTCTGAAATAGCAATTACAGATAGTGCACCTGGGAGATTATTTGCAGCAAAATTTGTACCTTCCAAAGGATCTACAGCTATATCTAGTTCAGGTCCATTTTTATTGCCAACTTTCTCACCAATATAAAGCATAGGTGCTTCATCTAATTCGCCTTCGCCTATAACTATTTCTCCCCGAATGTTCATTTTATTTAACTCTGATCTCATAGAATCTACTGCAGCTTTATCTGCAGCAATTTTATCTTTTTTACCAACTAAATATGAAGAAGATAAAGCTGCTTTTGAAGATACATTTATAAATTGATCTATAAAACTTTTGTCAATGGTCATTAAATTTTTTCTTCAAGTGACTCTGGATTATTGATCTTTGACTCAAATTCTCTTAAACGTTTATACACGCTAGCAAGTTCTATAATTGTAGGCCATGCTTTTAAAATATACTGCATTGATCCCTCTACTCTTCCAAATGCTCTTATTATTTGTTGCATAACACCAAGTGTAACAGCTCCAGCAACAATTGCAGGAGCTAAAAATACATATGCTGACAAAACATTAGCTTGTAGATAGGCAATTCTTCCAATATTAAAATATAAGTACCTGATATAACTTAAAAAGTGAATACTTCTTACACCATCAAATAATTCTTCAATAGTTTTTGGTCTTACAGTCCCATCATCTTCAGCTATTACGAGTATTTTTCTGTATGCGGCTTCTTTTTTTTGTAAATCGTATTCAACACCAACTAATCTTAAAATAAGCCCAAGAACTATTAAAAATATTGTACCTCCCACTGACCAAATCAGAGCACCTAGAATTAAACCATAATCCCAATCACCAAAAAAGAAAATAGGTATTCCAATACTTAGACCAAATAATATAGGCATAAATTCGATCAAGATCATTAATGCTTCAATTAAACTTGTTCCTAACGACTCCATTATTCTTGAAAATTTGATTGTATCTTCTTGTACTCTTTGTGCGGCTCCTTCTATTTTTCGAGCTTTGTCATATACGCTGTGGTACCATTCTACCATTGCTGTTCTCCATCTGAACAAATAATGAGAAGTAAAAAAACTGACTATAACAGCAACTCCCACATACATGGCAGCCAATGTAATAAATGACAATAGGCTGGCCCAATACTCTTCTATTGTAATTGAATTTGGTGCACCTAACGCTTTTTGAATCATGTCATAAAATTCACCAAACCACTCATTTATTTTAACATCAATTTTAACTTGAATCCAAAGTGATGATAAAATAATTGCTGAACCAAACCATGACCAAATAAACCAATTTCGTTGTGTAAAAAATCTAAACATTATTTACTTTAAAAAATTATCAGCGTAGGATTTCTTTACAGTTTTTCTTTTACGAGGTTCAATTAATTCAAAATCTATCTTCTTTTTTTTTGCATAGTTAATAGCTAATTCCTTTGAAGAAAATTCTAATTTTAATTCTGTATAGGTATCTGATGAACTCTCCCAGCCCATTAAAGGATTTTTTGTTGGATCTTTTGTTTTAAATTCTAAAATCCATTTATCTTTTTTTGCTAATCCAGATTGCATAGGATTTTTATTTGGAATGTAAATAATAGCTTTTTTCATAAATGATGGTCGGAGTGGCAGGATTCGAACCTGCGACCCTCTGGTCCCAAACCAGATGCGCTACCAGGCTGCGCTACACTCCGATCCGAGTACTAATACAGCAGATATTGATAATTTCAATGTATAAAGAAGCCAAAATTAAAAGAAATTTGATTAAAATCTGGTATATAACGAAGCATGATAATTACTTGTCCAAATTGTAACAAGCAATTCAAAATTGATAATTCTTTAATACCTGATGAAGGTAGAGATTTGCAATGTGGATCATGTAATCATGTTTGGTTTTATAATATCCAAGAAAAAAATAATGAAGTACTAGAATTAAAACAGGAAATTACCAGTGAAGACATTGAAACAAAAGCTGAAAATAAAGAGGAAAAAATAGAGGAGAAACAACCACAAGAAGAAATAATTAAAACTGAAATAAATAATAAAAAAAAACAAAAAAATACAACTACACTTAAAAAAATAGAAAATAAGGGAAGTAAGTTTTTTTCTTATTTAATAGTATTTATTATATCTTTTGTAGCATTAATTATCTTGCTAGATACTCTAAAAACTCCACTAATTAATGTTTCTCCAGGATTAGAAATTATACTATTTAACCTTTTTGAAACATTGCAAGATATAAAACTATTTATTATAGACCTAATTTAATTTTTTATGATTAATTATATATCTAAGCCTTTTAGATGGTTTTTTAAATTAGAAGCTGCAAGTGGATTGGTATTATTGTTTGCTGCAATAATTGCATTATTTATAAGCAATTCTGGGCTAGCAGATTTATATTTTGCTACTTTAAATAAATATTTATTTATAGGTATCAATAATTTTGGATTAAAATTATCAGTATTGCATTGGATCAATGATGCCTTAATGGCAATTTTCTTTTTCTTCGTTACTTTAGAAATTAAAAGAGAATTTTTACAAGGGGAGCTTTCCAATATTAAACAAGCTCTTTTACCAATCATAGCCGCAGTAGGAGGCATGTTAGTTCCTGCATTATTTTATGTTTTTATAAATTTTGGTGATAGTGAAACATTAAATGGGTGGGCAATTCCATCTGCTACAGATATTGCCTTTTCTTTAGGAGTTTTATCTTTGTTAGGTAAAAGAGTTCCTTTGTCCTTAAAAGTATTCTTAACTGCATTAGCTATAATTGACGATTTAGGAGCAATAGTAATAATTGCCCTATTCTACTCTGGAGATCTGAGTATTAAGTATTTAACTTTAATGTTATTAGCTTTTATTGTTTTGTTATTGATTAACAAATTCAATATTAAAAAGTTCTTACCTTATTTAGTTGTTGGTCTCTTCCTTTGGGATTTCACTCATAATTCAGGTATCCATGCTACTATTGCTGGAGTTTTGTTAGCTATGACAATTCCACATAGAAAAAAAGAAAAAGATTTTTCTTTATTAATCAAAATAGAACATGCAATTAGTCCATATGTTGCTTTTGGAATAATGCCTTTATTTGCATTTGCAAATGCTGGAGTATCTCTTGAAGGTTTATCGTTCGCTTCGTTACTTGATAAGGTTCCCCTTGGAATCGTATTAGGACTATTCCTTGGTAAACAACTAGGTGTTTTTGTCTTCTCTTATGTGTCAATAAAATTGAAAGTTGCTCAAATGCCAAATGATACAAGTTGGTATAATTTTTATGGCGTAGGAGTTCTTACTGGGATTGGTTTTACAATGAGTTTATTTGTTGGAAATTTAGCTTTTGTAGAAAACATGCAATATATGGATGGTGTAAAAATTGGCGTATTAACTGGATCTTTGTTGTCAACTTTATTTGGTTATTTTTTAATATTACTTACACCAAATAAACCTAATAAATGAGAAAAGTAATATTTTTTTTTTCTATAATTATGTTTTTTTTAAAAACTTCAGCTACTGCTAACTACGAAAAAAAAATTTATGATTTTAATATTGAGAGTATAACTGGCGAGACAATTAATTTTAAAGATTACAAAAATAAAGTTATTTTAATTGTAAATACAGCAAGTTACTGTGGATTTACAAAACAATATGATGAATTGCAAGAATTATGGGATTTATATAAAGAAAAAGGTTTAATTGTTCTTGGTGTACCATCTAATTCGTTTAATCAAGAAAAAAATAATAATGCTGATATTAAAGAATTTTGTGAAGTAAATTTTAATATTAACTTTCCTCTTACGACATTAACTGAGGTTAAAGGCAAAGATGCTCATGAACTTTTTAAATGGGCAAAAGAAAATCATGGTAAGTCGGCAGAACCTAAGTGGAATTTTCATAAAATTTTAATTAACAAAGAAGGTAAAGTTCAAGATACATTTGCATCATTCACAAAACCAATGTCAAAAAAAGTAATTAAAGCTATAGAAAATATCTTATAAGTTTATTGTTAATCCGTCATGAGCTGGAATAATATTTTTTGGCAACATTTTTTTGAGAACTTTATAATCTAATACTGGTGATAAATTTGTTAAAATAGCTTTCTTTGGTTTGAATTGTTTAATTACAGCTAGTGAAGTTTCTAAATTAAAATGTGATGGATGATAATTATACCATAAGCAATCAATAATTAAATATTGAAGATTTCTAAAATATTTATGATCTTTGTTATAAATTTTACTTACATCACTAATATAAGCTAATTTTTTATTAATTATAAAGCAATTTGATTTTACTTTACCATGTTGAACCATAATTGATTGAATACAAATTTTTTTATTATTATTTTTAGTAAATATTTTTTTAGGTAATTTATTAAGTTTTAGTGTTGCAGGATATTCTTTTGAATAGCTTTTAAATATATAAGAAAATGTAGAATTAAGATATTTAGAAGTATATTTATCAGCATAAACATCAAGCTGTTTTCTGCTGTTTATATAAAAAGATCTCAAATCATTTATCCCATGTGTCTGATCAGCATGCATATGTGAATATAATACTTTATTAATTTTTTTTATTTTATGTTTTAAAAGTTGTTGTCGTAGGTCAGGAGATGTATCTATAAGAATATTTTCATCTGTGGTTTTTATTAAAGCTGAACATCTTGTTCTATGATTTTTTTTATTATTAGGATCGCAATTTCCAAAGAAACCATCTGGTCTTGGTACACCCATCGAACTACCACAGCCTAAAATAATAAATTGCATTAATTTCAATTAAAAAATAGTTTATTAAAGTTATCTGTAGTTTTTTTAATAAGATCTTCTTTGGATATATTTTTGATTTCAGCTAATTTTGCAGCAGTAAAATCAATGAATGATGGTTCATTTTTTTTTCCTCTTTTAGGTACGGGTGCTAAAAAAGGACTATCAGTCTCAATTAAGATGTTATTCATTGGAATTGATTTGAACGTTTCTTGTAAATCCAATGAGTTTTTAAAAGTAATGATACCACTTGCTGAAAAAAATGAATTTAGAGTCATTAGTTTTTCTGAGAATTCTTTAGACCCAGTAAAACAATGCATCAAAATTTTAAGGTTTTCATTTTTATATTCATTTAAAATCTCAAAAGTTTCTTTTTCAGCATCTCTTGAATGAACGATTAATGGAATATTGGTTTTTATGGATGCATCTATATGTTCTTTGAAACTTGATATCTGCATATCTTTTTCACTATTATTATAATAAAAATCTAACCCAGTTTCTCCAATTCCAATAATTTTTGAGTTTTCATTAAGACTTTCAATGATCTGCTTTGAAGTGATAATATCTGAAGAGCTTTCATGAGGATGAATGCCAATAGTACCATAGATCATCTCATCTTTATTAATTAAATCTTTTACTCTAGAAAAACTTTCAAACGAAGTTGAGATAGTTAATAATTTTTCTATACCAACTTCTTTTGATCTTTGTATTACATTGGCTAAATCACTTAATAATGGCTCATGATCTAGATGGCAGTGTGAGTCAATCATTGTTTTTCTCTATTTTTTTAAAAAGTATATCTATTTTATTAATATTATTACCTTTTGTTAAATACTCATTATTTGAAACTGAATCTAATTTTATATTTTTTTCCTCAATATCAAAAATCTTTAATGCCTTTAAAGAAGATTCAGGAATAATTGGATATAGTAAAAAACTTATTTTTCTAACAATTTCTAAAGTAGTGTAAACAATGGTATTTAATCTAATTATATCATCTTTCTTTTTCCATGGTTCTTGATCATTAAAATATTTGTTAGCCTCAAAAAGTGAATTTACAATATAATCAATGTAAAAATTAATATTTTGACTGTCAATTTGTGACCTAATATTATCTAAATTATCTTTATACTTATTTAGTATTAATAAATCCTCATCATGAAATTTAATTTCTAATGGAATTTTTCCATCACAATTTTTTACTGCAAAAGCAGTTACACGCTGACATAAATTTCCATAATTGTTAGCTAGATCACTATTAATACAATCTACTAGCCTTTCTTGAGATATATTTCCATCATTCCCAAAAGAAACTTCTTTTATTAAGTAGTATCTTAAAGGATCTAAACCATACTCTTTAATTATCTCAAGTGGATCAAGAATATTTCCTTTAGATTTAGACATTTTTTCTTCCCCTGATAATATCCATCCATGCCCGTAAACTCTCTTTGGTAGATCAATTTTTGCTGCTAATAAAAAGGCAGGCCAATAAACAGCATGAAATCTGAGTATATCTTTTCCAATTAAATGTATTGAGGCTGGCCAAAATTTTTTAAACAAATCATCATTTGTATTAGGATAGTTTAATGCACTTAAATAATTTGTTAAAGCATCGAGCCAAACATATATCACGTGATTTTTATTATTTGGAACTTGTATACCCCATGAAAAACTTTTTCTACTTACAGAAAGATCTTTAAGACCACTTTTTACAAAACTAATAACTTCATTTTTTCTAGATTGAGGAGAAATGAAATCTGGATTAGATTTATAATAGTCTAATAAAGGTTTTTCCCACTTTGAAAGTCTAAAAAAATAAGACTCTTCTTCAATCCATTCAACAGGAGATTTTGATGATATAGCAATTTTTTTTCCATCTAATTCCTCAATTTCATCCTCGTTATAAAAGGCTTCATCTGATACTGAATACCATCCAGAATAGTTTGATAAGTATATATCATCATTTTTCTCAAGTTCATTCCAAAGATGTTGAACTGTATTTTTATGTCTAGCTTCTGTAGTTCTTATAAAATCAGTATTTGATAAATTCAAAGTATCCGAAAGATCTCTAAAGGTTTGACTAATTTGATCACAAAATACTAGAGGCTCTTTACCTGCTTTTTCTGCAGATCTTTGAATTTTTAATCCATGTTCGTCTGTACCTGTAAGAAAATGAACCTGATAATTATCAATTATTTTAAATCTTGCAAAAAAATCTGCGACGATACTTGAGTATGCATGACCCATATGTGGCTTTGCTGATGGGTAGTATATAGGTGTAGTAATATAATAAGTTTTATCCATTTAGTATTTTGTCCTCAAATTCCATAAACAATGTTTCCTCATCTAAATTATAAGTTCTAGTATTGTTAATTTTTTCTAAAAAATAATGATATGACTTTAATAAACTAATATTTTTACTAGATATATTATCTCTGAAATAAAGTTCAATAAAAGAATTAATAATATCAATTATTGATTTATCTTTTTTATAAATTTTATCTTTAATTATAATTGTTAGTGTTCTGTTTAAATCAAAATTAACAAGATCTAAATCAAATTCTTCAGATAACTTAATTAATTTTAATAGTTTTCCAGGAGTTGCATAATAATCAAATAACTTATTATTGATAATAGTATTTATGTCATCGTTAAGTAATTGATTAACAATTCTAATAGACTGATCTTTTGATAAAAAAACTTTGAAATTTAAACATCTGGATTTAAGAGTTGGTAGCACTCTTTTATTGTTATTAATCAAAATAAAATTTATATTTTCATTAGGTTCCTCTAAAATTTTTAACAAAGCATTAATAGAATTTAAGTTTAATAATTCAATATTATCAATTAAAACAAATCTCTTTTTATTATTAAACGAGGATTTGTTTAGATTTATTATCAATTCCCTAATTTGATTTATATCAATATTTTTTTTTTCTTCTAAGACATCAATTAAGTAAAAATTTGGGTTAGATTTATTTAGTATAAGTTTGTATGACTTATTATCAGGATTAATTTTATTATTTTCTAAGTCATATGGATGTTCTTCATTTTTCGATAATACAAGATTAATTAAATGATATGCCAATGTTGATTTTCCAATACCCTTTTCGCCAGATAAAAGAATTTTATTAGGCAAAGTATCGTTTTTAGATAATTTGTATAATTGATTAAAAATTTCTTTGTGCTCAAATAAATTTATTTGAGTTAAGGGATTTAAATTCATTTAATTAATCTTTTAATTTGATTTATTATTAAATCTTCATTTTTTTTTATATCTAAATTAGAATCAATTATTTTGTAAGATTTTTTATTCGATTTAGCTAATTTTAAATAACCTTTTTGAACTTTATTATAAAAATTCATATCAAACTGATCATATCTATTTAAAGATTTTCTATTTTTTAATCTTTGAAATAGATTTTTTTTATTTACAACATTAAGAAAAGTAAAGTTGACTTTAATGTTTTTTAATAAAAATTTATTTATGATGTTTATAATTTTAAAATCAACACCCATTCCATAATGCTGATATGCAATAGTTGAGTCTATGAATCTGTCAATCAAAATAATTTTTTTTTTGTATGATTTTTTTATAAGATTTATGTTTTCACTTCGAGCTGCTAAATATAAAAGTAAATCAGTATATATGTTAAAATTAGATTTTTTATTTAAAATTAATCTTCTTATTTTTTCTGAATTAAGACTTCCACCCGGTTCTCTTATCTTTATATAAGTAATTCTCTTTTTATCTAAATATTTTGATACTTTATTTATATGGTGACTTTTACCACTTCCCTCTATGCCCTCAAAAACAATGATGGGTTTTTTAGACATCACCCCAAATTAAATAATTTATTGATTTTATTAATCTTGTAAAAAAATTAACTTTTTTAATTTCTTTCGATGAAAGTAAATCATACTCACCAACAAGTTCTTGATCATAAACAACTCTTAGAGTGGCTATTTTTTGATCCTTTTGAATTGGTGCTTCGACTGGTCCATCATACTTAACAACAACTTTTAAAAGTTTTTTTTTGGCTTTTTTGATAGTTTTATAAATATCTTCCTTTGTATATGCTTGCACACTATTCTCTTTTCCTAACCAAACATCAATTTTGTGTAATGGTTTATTAGCTTTAGCTATTTCTACAAGATCATAGTTGGTAAGACCAAATGTAAGTAATTTTGTACTCTCTTTAGATCTAGCATTTTTTGAATTAAAACCACTTCCTACAGCAATCAATCTTCTGCCATTTCTATCTATGGATGATGCTAAAGAATATTTTTCAACAGCTAAATAACCAGTTTTTATTCCATCTGCTCCAAGGTTTTTATAAAGCAAAGGATTTCTATTTCCTTGTGTTATTGGATCGCCCCCTGTTCTATCCCACGTAAATTCTTTTTCAGCAAACATTTTGTAAAATTCAGGATGTTCTTTGATTAAATATCTAGACATTTTTAAAATATCTCTAACAGTTGAGTAATTGTCGGGGTCATTTATTCCTGATGAATTAGAAAAATTTGTATTATCCATTCCTAATTCTTTTGCTTTAGCAGTCATTAAAATTGCAAATTCTTCTTCAGTACCTGCTATACCTTCAGCCAATGCAATACATGCATCATTACCTGAAGCAACGATAATACCTCTTAATAAATTTTCTACAGAGACTTGATCACCAACCATTATAAACATCGATGAATATCCAGATGTAGATAATCTCCAAGCTCTCTCTGATATTATAAATTTTTCATTTAAACTAAGATCACCTGATTTAATTAAATCAAAAGCAATAATGGCTGTCATTATTTTTGTCATAGAAGCTGGATAAATTGAAATATCTGGCTCTTTTTCATAAAGAATTTCACCAGAATGGTAATCTTGTAAAATTGCAGTTCTTGCCTTTACATCAAAATTAGCTTTTGAAACACTTACCAATGAAAGACTAAAAAAAATTACAATTAATAATATTCTAAACATCTTTTAATATCTCTATATTTTCAAAATTTAATACTTTTATTTCGTTAAATGATTTTTCTAGTTTTTTTATATCATTAAATGGACCCAATAATACCCTATATTTAGTTTTAGATAATTTTTTAATTACAGATTTTTTTATATTTGTCTCATCCTTTATTCTATTAACCATATTTTCTGCTGAGTCTCTGTAATAGAAATCTGCAATCTTTATTGAATATAAAAATTTATGTTTTTTTAATTTAACTACTTTATCTTTTTCTTTACCCAGATTATCTATGGTAATTCCATCTACAGGGGCTTTTTCAGCTACACTTTTTTCTTCATCAAAAGTCTTTGCTTTTTTAGCTACAAATGTAGAACTTTTTGAGATTAAAACGAGATCAATATAAGGTTCTTTAGGGTCAAGTGATAGCTCCTCAGCAATTCGTTGCGTAATTACAGAGTTGTAAAAAGTTGAGAATTTAACATTATTAGCGATTACTTCTGCGATAATTGACTTGTCATTAACAGGATTGGTAATTTTAACAAATGAATTTTTTTTAATTTTATTATGGAAAATTAAAAGAGATCTATTATCAATTTTTTTAGATATTTTTTTTTCTTTTTTTAATTCATCATCATAAATTAAAGCAAATCCAGTATTACTATACTTTTGATCACTTATATAAACTAAAGATTTATTATTTTTTTCAAATTGATTACATGCAGATAAAAAAAGTATAGAAATAATTAATATAAGTTTTTTAAAGTTCATTTTTAAATTTATCTTTTAATGTACAAACAGCTAAAGCAAATCGCAATGATCTATTCCATTTTAATATTATCTCATAGTTATCAAATACGATATAAGCTGGATTCAAAGTTTCAGCATCAGGTATGATATCTTTATCGGGAGTTATAATGGCTACCATTAAAGCGTTATACTTTTTATCTATTTGATCATTATTTTTAATAAATTTTCTAAAATATTTTAATCTTCTTTTATCATGAAGTTTTTTTGCAGAAATGTTCAAATATTTACTTGGTATATTTTCTGATAAATCAATTCTATAAAAACAAGGATTCTCACTTTTCCAACCCATTTGATTTAAATAGTTTGATGCTGAAGCATAAGCGTCATTATTATTTTTTAAATCTATATATCCGTTGCCATCATGGTCAATTGCATAATTTTTCATTGTCGATGGCATAAATTGAAAAAAACCAAAAGCACCTGCCCAAGATCCATATAAGGTTTTATAATCTATTTGATCATTTTCTATTAATCGCAAAAGAATTAATAATTCATTTGTAAAGAATTCTGATCTTCTTTTGTCAAAACTTAAAGTTGCCAAAGATGATAAAATATCCATTTTACCAACATACGTTCCAAAATTAGTTTCTATACCCATTAGAGCCAATAGCAACTCTCTCTCTATATTAAATTCGTTTTCAACAGTATTTATTAATTTTGAATTTTTTTCATAGAATTTTTTTCCTAAAGAGACTTTTTTTGAAGATGTTCTTTTTGAAATATAAGTTTTAGTATCCTCATAAAATTCAGGTTGATACCTATCGTATTTTATCACATCTGATAAAAATTTAGTATCAGACATAACTGCATCAAACGTTTTTTCTGAAATATTGTTTTCTAAAGCTATTTTTTTGAAATTTAATTTCCAATTTTCAAATTCTTTATTGATATCAGCGAATGAGAAATTAATAGAAATAAAAATAAAAAATAAAAAAAAATTAATTAGTTTCATGCAAATCCTTCAAGTATATGATTACAGCAATCCAAATAAAAATAAAACTAACTAATTTTGTTATTGAAAAAGGCTCGTTGTAATAAAAATAACCTAATAAAAACTGAAAAGTAGGAGTTATATAAAATATCATGCCTGTCGGTCCTAAACCACAAAGTTCAACCCCCCTAACATATAAAAATAAAGGTATAACGGTCATAGGTCCAGCAAGATAAATAAATAGCATCATCGAAGGATCAGATAATTGAAAATCATTATATCCTTTACTTGCTATTAAATAAAAAGCTAACAGTGCAAATGGTAATATAAATAAACTCTCTATAAGAAGACCTACATCAGTATCAACATTAATTTTTTTTCTAACTAAATTGTAAAACCCCCAACTTAAAGCAACAATTAAACCAACCCAAGGTAATGATTTGATACTTACAATTATTAAAAAAAGGATGGATAGAATAACCAATAAGATTGAAAACACTCTTTTTTTATTTAGTTTCTCTTTAAAAAAAAGATAGCCGAGCATTACGCTTAAAATGGGCATAATAAAATATCCAAAACTTGCATCTATAATTCTATTTGTTGCTATAGCATATATCCATACACCCCAATTTATAAAAATTAAAAAACCCGAGATAAATAAATAAAATAAATTTGATTTATTTTTTATAATTTTAAAAAAAATATTCCATTTAGAGAAAAAAAAAGTAGTCAGAATTAAAGTAAAAGCTGTCCATAAACATCTATGAACTACTAATTCAATATGCCCAATATAAGCAATATATTTAAAATAAATTACTCCAAAAAAACCCCACCAAAAAGATCCAAATCCAGCAAGTAATAAGCCTTTGTTAAATTCTTTATTCATAGGAAATCACGAAGCTTGTAATTAATAAGTTTATTAGACTATTTTATGGTTGAATTAAATAATTATAATTATAAAACCTTGCTCACGGAGAGATGGCTGAGCGGTTGAAAGCACCGGTCTTGAAAACCGGCAAAGGGGCAACTCTTTCCTGGGTTCGAATCCCAGTCTCTCCGCCATCATTATTGTGTATAGTTAAAATTTTTATACAATAAGTTGATATTGTTGTTTTCAAATTCAAAATCAGTTTTAAAACCATTGTAAAAATTATACAAATTAGTGTCATCAATATTTAGTAGTTTTTCTAAATCAAGAAGATCGTTTTCATTTAAATTATTTATATATTTTTTTGTAAATGCACCTAAAAGATTATCCATTTCTTTTGTGCCTCTATAATTAGATCGATAAATAATTTTTTTTTTTAATTCATCTATGTTGATCATAATAATTAGAATATATTAGTAATTAATGAATAATAAAACAAATTATGAATATTTATTGTCAGATTTAAGTTCTTTAAAAGGTGTAGGAATTAAAACGAAAAATTTATTAAAGAAGAAAAATATTAATAATTTATTTGATTTACTATGGAAACTTCCAAAATCTTATACAGATAGAAGCTTGTCATCAAAAATAAAAGATTTAAAAATTGGTGAAATACAAACAGTAACTATAATTCCTCAAAAGTATAACTTCCCTCGTATAAGGAAATTACCAAATAGAGTCTTATGTAGTGATGAAACTGGTGAAATAGATTGTATTTTTTTTAATAGTTATGAAGGATACATAAAAAAAATACTACCATTAGGAAAAGAAATTACTGTCAGTGGTAAAATAGGTCATTTCAAGAATAAATACCAAATTACAAACCCAAAATATGTTTCTGAGGATTCTTCTTTAATCAAACAAACTCATAATAAATACTCATTAACTGAAGGTATTTCTGAAAAAATATATAATAAAATCATAAATCAAATAATCAATAATTTACCAGTTTTTAATGAATGGCACTCTAAAAGTATTTTATCTAAATTTAAAAATATAAGTTGGAATAGCTCAATTAAAGAACTACACAAACCTGAAAATATTGGAAATTATAAATCAAATTTTTATCAAAGACTTGCTTTTGATGAAATATTTTCAACATTTCTAGTTAATTCAGAAATAAGAAAAAAAATAAAAAGAATTAAGAAAAAAAATAAAATAATTAATGTAAATAAACAAAATTCTTTAATTGATAAATTAGATTTTTCTCTTACCGATGATCAACAAAAATCACTTAGCGAAATAAATAAAGACTTATGTTCACCAAATAAAATGTTTAGACTTTTACAAGGAGATGTTGGTAGTGGAAAAACAATAGTGTCGCTTTTAGCGGCAATTAATACTATAAATTCTGGTTTCCAGGTTGCTTTTATGGCTCCTACGGAAATTCTAGCAAGACAACATTTTAATCTAGCAAAAAAATTATTTCCTAAAAATATAAATATAGCTCTTATTTCAGGAAAATCAGAATACAAGGTAAAAAAAGAAATACTTCAAAGATTAGAAAATAATAAAATTAATATTATTTTTGGTACACACGCTATTTTTCAAAAAAAAGTAATTTTCAAAAAATTAGGATTAATAATTATAGATGAACAACATAAGTTTGGAGTGAATCAAAGAAAAAAATTGTCGGACAAAGGTGGATCAAATTGTGACGTATTATTAATGACAGCTACGCCTATACCTAGAACTCTAACAATGACAATTTATGGTGATATGGATATTTCAATTATTAGAGAAAAACCCAAAAATAGAAAACCAATTAAAACATATAGTAAATTAGAGGTTAAAATTGAAGATGTTTTAAAATTTATAAAAAAAGAAATTAACATAGGAAATCAAATTTTTTGGGTTTGTCCATTAATTGAAGAATCTAAAAAGTTGGATCACTCATCTGCTGTAAAAAAGTATGAATATTTAGAAAACAAGTTTCCAAATCAAGTTTGTTTGCTTCATGGAAAAACTGATGTAGATGAAAAAAATGAAATACTAAACAATTTTTTAAATAATAAATTTAAGATTTTGGTTTCTACAACTATTATAGAGGTTGGGATAGATTTTCCAAATGCAAATACGATTATAATCGAAAATGCTAACAAATTTGGTCTATCTCAACTTCATCAATTAAGAGGTAGAGTTGGTCGTGGAGATAAAGATTCTACATGCATATTAATGTTTAAATCTAATCTAAGCGAAAACGCAAAAAAAAGAATAAAAATTTTAAAAGACACTAATGATGGTTTCTTAATATCTGAAGAGGATATGAAATTACGAGGGTTTGGGGATATTTTGGGATTTAAACAAAGTGGTGTAAAAAATTTTAAGTTAGCAGATCCAATTCAGAATAGTGATCTTTTCTTATTAGCTGAAAAAGAAATGAGAAGAATAGAAAAATCAAATGAAGATATAAGTAAATTCAAACCTTTGATAAAATTATACGATAGAGCTGATATAATTAATGATATTGCCTAAGGTTTTTTAGTAGAAGTTCCTGCTGAAACAATAAATTTAGATGCTTCCTCAAAAGACATATTTAAGTATATAACATCTTCAATCGGAAACATTAATAAAAAACCACTTGTTGGATTAGGAGTTGTTGGTACGAATACGTTAATTAAGTTCTTACCGGTTTTTAGTGCCATCTCACCTTTATTTTCTTTTGTAGCAAAACCAACAGCCCAAACTCCTTTTCTTGGATATTCAATTAAAACTACACTTCTTTTACCATCATCTTTTTTAGAAAAAGTCTCTGTCATTTGAACAATTGCAGAATAAACTGTTCTTAAAAATGGAATTCTTTTGAACAAATCATCAATTAATTTAAGAATTCTTCTTCCAAAAAATGACAATGAAAGTCCACCCACAATAGTTATAAGTAAAATTGAAATAACAATTTCAACACCAGGTATATTAAAAGGTAAATAACTATTAGGATTTATATTTTTGGGTATTAAATTAGAGGAGATACCAATTAAAATTTTTGTAAGATATAATGTAAAACCAATTGGTATTAAAACAACTACTCCAGTAATAAAGTAATTTCTCAAAGTTAATGAAAAAGATTTTTTTGACCCTTTTTTAGACATATTTACAATTAACTATAACTAGCATAGACAACAAAAACAATTGAAATGATAAATAATACAATTAAAATTTTGTTATTAAGATTCATGTTAAAATACTATTATCAATTTTAGGTAGATATGGATAGAAGAAAATTTTTGACTTATGTAGGTTGTGGTTGTGGAAGTATACTTTTACACTCTTGTTCTACTGCTCCAATAACTGATCGAAAACAATTAAAAATTATACCTGAGGCTAAATTAAATGCACAAGCAGCCCAAATTTATGAAAAAGTTAAAGAAAAAGAAAAAATGAGTGATGATTTAAAAACATTAAATGAAATAAAAGAAATTGGTAAAAAAATGGAAGATTCGATTAGTGAATATTTTTATAGATCCAATTTGAAAGATCCAACAGTAAATTTTGATTGGGAATACATTTTAATTGATAATAAAAAAGTTAGAAATGCATGGTGTATGCCTGGTGGTAAAATAGCAGTTTACACAGGTATATTAGATGTTACAAAAAATCAAAATGGATTAGCTGCAGTAATGGGTCATGAAGTTGCTCATGCAGTAGCAAAACATTCAGTTGAGAGAGCTAGTAGAGGTGTTTTGTTAAATACAGGAGCTAAAATAATAGACATAGCTAGTGGAGGTATTTTGTCTGACATTAATAGAACTACAGGAATGGATACAGTTGGTATGCTAGCTCAATTAGGAATTATGAATCCATTCAATAGAAAACAAGAAAGCGAAGCTGATTATTTAGGTATGATATTTTCATCTTTGTCTGGTTACGATATTAGAGAAACAGTTAAAATTTGGGAAAGAATGAAAGAATTTAACAAAGGTAAAGAGCCTCCACAATTTATGAGCACGCACCCCTCTTCAGATACAAGAATAAAGCAACTTAATGAATGGATGAATGAGGTTATTTTAGATTATCCACCAATTAATTTAAGTTAATTGAATTAATGGTGAGCCCTGATGGACTCGAACCATCGACCCATTCCTTAAAAGGGAATTGCTCTACCAACTGAGCTAAGGGCCCCCAAATTATTCAAATTGAATAGTTGTTATATACAGAATAATTATTTTTTTTCAAATGACAATTTTAACCAAATCTATAAAGCTTCTACAACTTATCAATGTATTTATCGTGAAATTGATCAAAAGTGCCTTCATTAATATTTTTTCTGATAGAGGCCATTAATTCTTGATAAAAATTAATATTATTTAACGTCAGCAACATTGAGGCAAGAATTTCATTTGTATTAAATAAGTGATTTAAATAATTTTTTGAATATTTATTTAAATTAAGATTTTTACAATTTGGATCAAGTGGCGTGTTGTCATTTTGATATTTGTTATTTTTAATATTGATTCTTCCCTGCCATGTAAAAGCCAAACCTGTTCTGCCAGATCTAGTTGGCAATACACAGTCAAACATATCTATGCCTCTTTTTACAGCACCCAAAATATCTGATGGTGTTCCAACTCCCATTAAATAGTGTGGTCTTTCAATAGGTAAGTTTTCTTTAATATCATCTAAAACGTTAAACATTTCATCTTGTGTTTCTCCTACAGCTAATCCTCCGAGGGCATACCCATCAAAACCAATTTTAATTAATTCTTGAAGAGATTTTAATCTTAAATCTTTAAAAAGACCCCCTTGGACTATACCAAATAAAGCTTTATGTGGATTATTTCCAAATGCCACTTTAGATCTTTCTGCCCAGTAAAGTGATAAGTCCATAGATTTTTTAATTACATTATAA
Source organism: uncultured Pelagibacteraceae bacterium (assembly GCA_902593235.1). Taxonomy (GTDB): domain Bacteria; phylum Pseudomonadota; class Alphaproteobacteria; order Pelagibacterales; family Pelagibacteraceae; genus Pelagibacter. Next base: position 9,229 of record CACJHS010000009.1, on the reverse strand, counting down.
TCATTAGTTTTTTTTGGGCACTCATCCATAATCATCACAATATCAGAATTTAAACCCAACTGAATTCGGATACTCTCTTCCGGACTTAAGTAAAATTTTTTTCCATCAACATGAGAATTAAATATAGCACCCTTCTCTCTATCGATTTTATTTAATTTTGATAAGGACATAACTTGAAAACCACCAGAGTCTGTTAAAATAGGTAAATTACAATTCATAAAATTATGAAGCCCACCAGCAGATTGAATTCTTTCAACACCTGGTCGTATCATTAGATGATAAGTATTTGAAAGTATTATTTCTGAACCTGTTTTTTTTATATCATCTATTGTACAAGCTTTTACCGTAGCTTGTGTTCCAACAGGCATAAAAGCTGGTGTTTGTATATTACCACGATGGGTCTCTATTAAACCACACCTAGCAAATTTATCTTTTTTTAAAACGTTAAAGGCAAATTTTTTTAATGCCATTAAAAAAATTATTGAGATTTGAAACTAATAATTTTATCTGGATCAGTAACAGCACCATTATTGTTTTGGTCACCTCTTTTGATTTTATCAACAAATTCCATTCCTTCTATTACTTTTCCAAAAACGGTATATTGTCGATCTAAAAAAGGAGCTGGTTGAAAACAAATAAAGAATTGACTGTTTGCACTATCAGGATCTTGAGCTCTTGCCATTGATAAAGTTCCTCTTTCATGTGGTAGACTATTGAATTCTTGCTCTAAGTCAGGAAAATCTGATCCACCCATTCCAGCTCTTCTAAGATCAAAATCTTTTGATTCAGAATTTCCAAATTTAACATCACCTGTTTGAGCCATAAATCCATCTATAACCCTGTGAAAAACAACGTTATCATATGTACCACTATTTGCTAATTCCTTAATTCTTTTTACATGATTTGGCGCAACATCTTCGAATAATTCAATTTTAACATCACCATCTTTTAATTTTAATATCATTATATTCTCCTCAGCTATTGATTGATTAGTAATTAAAAAAAACAAAATAAGTATTTTAATAAAAATTTTATTCATATTTTTCTTTTAATGATTTAATTGTACTTTTTGTAGTAAATTTTTTTATATCACCTTTTAATTTAACAATCTCTTTAACAAATCTAGATGAAATAATTTGATTTTCTACATCAGACATTAAAAAAATTGTTTCTATATTTTGGTTCAATTTTCTATTCATACCAGCTAATTGAAATTCGTATTCAAAATCAGATACAGCTCTTAATCCTCTTAAAATAATGTTTGATTTATATTTTTTACATAAATCAGTGGTTAAAGAACCAAAAGAAACTACTTTTATTTTTTTTCTATTTAATTTTAGATCTTTAAATAAGGCTTTATTTACTATTTCTATTCTTTCATCAGAACTAAATAGATAATTTTTATTACTTTCATCAGAAACACCTACAACTATTTTATCAAATAGTTTTAATGATTTTTTTATGACGTCTATATGTCCAAACGTGATTGGATCAAAAGTTCCAGGATAAATTGCAATTTTGCTCATTAAATTAAATTATCATCAATTTTAATTGCTGAAACAACTTTTTCTTCTCCTGATAACTTAATTATTCTAACTCCTTGAGTATTTCTTCCTGCTGTTCTAATTTCTTTAACAGCAACTCTTATAACCCTACCTTTATTCGTAGAAATTAAAATTTCATCACCTTCAAAAACAGGAAAGGATGAAGTAATATTTCCATTTCTTGGAGAATTTACAATCCCTATAATACCTTTACCGCCTCTGTTAGTAACTCTGTAATCTATATGAGAAGTCTTTTTACCGTAACCATTTTCGCTTATTGATAAAACAAATTTCTCTTTAGCTTTTAATTCAGTTTTTTCATCTTTTGATTTTTTTCCATTTTTATTAATTTTATCATTATCAATAACTGACAAAGATACGATTTGATCATTTGGTGCTAACTCTATACCTTTAATTCCTTTAGATGACCTACCTTTAAAAACTCTTAGCTTCTTAGCTTCAAATCTAATACATTTTCCAAATTTTGTGCTTAAAATTATATCTTGATCATCTTTACAAATTTTAACACCTACAATTTTATCATTATTATCCAATTTCATAGCAATTTTTCCAGATGCATTAATTGATGAAAAATCTTCTAAACTATTTTTTCGTACTTTTCCCTGCGCCGTAGCAAAAATAATTTGATAATTTTTTAAATCAGTTTCATCCTCTGGCATTGGCATAATTGAGCTTATTGCTTGATGGCTCTTCAAAGGTAAAATATTAAATAAAGATTTACCTTTGGATGATGATGAGCCTTCTGGGATTTTCCATGCTTTGATCTTGTAAACTAAACCCTCGGTAGAAAAGAAGAGTACTGAAGTATGAGTATTTACAGATAATGTTTGAACAACAGAGTCTTGATCTCTAGTTGTTATGCCTGATTTTCCTTTACCACCTCTTTTTTGTTTTTTTACTCCATCTAAAGAACCTCTTTTTATGTATCCTTGCAGTGTAACTGTAATTATTACTGATTGTTTTTGGATAGTTTCTTCAATGTCGTAATTCAAAACAGCATCTATAATTTTAGTTCTTCTCGGAATAGCAAACTTCTCTTTGATATTTTTTAGTTCTTCACTGATTACTTTTAGAAGTTCTTTTTTTGATGAAATAATCTTTTTATATTTAGTGATTAATTCAGCTAATTTTTTAATTTCAACTTCGATTTCATTTATTCCTAATGCAGTTAATTTTTGAAGTCTTAATTCTAAAATAGCTAAAACTTGTGGTTCAGATAAAGAATAAAGATTTTTGCTCTTTTTTCCCTCTACTAAAGAAATTAATTTTTGTGATTTATTTATTTTCCATTTGGTTTTTAAAATTGATTTTTTGGCATCATCTGGTGTTTTAGATGATCGAATAATTTTTATTATTTTATCTAAATTTTCAACTGAAACTGATAATCCTATTAGTATATGAGCACGTTCCTCTGCTTTTTGAAGATCAAATTTAGTTTTTTTAATTACAACATCTTCTCTAAAAGTTAAAAAATTAGATAAAAAATCTTTTAGTGTGCAAGTTTGAGGTTTTCCTTCAACAATAGCTAAAGTATTAAAACCAAAAGAACTTTCTATTTGAGTATTTTTATATAATTGTCTCTTTATAGTTTCTGGTTCTACACCATTTCTCAAATCTATTGCTACCCTAATACCTTCTCTGTTAGACTCGTCTCTAATATCTCTTATTCCTTCAATCTTTTTTTCTCTTACTAATTGAGCAATCCTTTCATTTAAAACAGATTTGTTTACTTGATACGGTATAGAAGTTATTACCAGTCTTTCACGTCCATTTTTTTGTTGCTCAATTGAAATTTCACCTCTTATCTTAAAGGATCCTCTTCCATTGTTATACCCTTGTTTAATTATATCTTTACCTATAATTACACCACCAGTTGGAAAATCTGGACCAGGTATATGTTTCATTAACTCTCTAATTTTAATATCTTTATTATCAATTAAGGCTAAAGTACCATCAATAATTTCACCTAGATTGTGAGGAGGTATACTTGTTGCCATACCAACAGCAATACCACCAGCTCCATTTACTAATAAATTTGGAAACTGTGCTGGTAAAACACTAGGTTCTTTCTCAGTTTCATCATAGTTGCTTTTAAAAGAAATTGTATTTTTTTCAATATCATCAATTAAATATTGAGAAACTTTTGACAAGCGAGTTTCGGTATATCTCATTGCTGCTGCAGGATCACCATCTATAGAACCAAAATTTCCTTGACCTTGAATTAGCGGTAAGCTCATTGAGAAGTCTTGGACCATTCTAACTAAAGCATCATAAACAGATTGATCACCATGAGGATGGTATTTACCAATAACATCTCCAACTATTCTTGCAGATTTTCTAAATTGTTTAGACCAATCATATCCGCCTTTGTACATTGCATATAAAATTCTTCTATGAACAGGTTTTAAACCGTCTCTTACATCAGGAAGTGCACGACTTACAATTACACTCATTGCATAAGAAAGATATGATGAGCTCATCTCATCATGCATTGAGATTAATTTTATATTTTTATCTTTAAACTCTTCAGTATTTTTCATAGAAATTAAAATGGAATTTCATCATCCATATCTGACACCTGCGAAGAATCCTCAATGTTATTTTGTTGAGTTGTGTCATTTTGAATTCCGCCACTAGAATTACCTCCACCCAACATTGTGAGCGAAGAATTATATCCTTGTATGACTATTTCAGTTGAATATTTATCTTGTCCCGATTGTTCATCTTTCCATTTTCTTGTTGTAAGTTGACCTTCTACATAAACTTGAGCACCTTTTTTTAAATATTGTTGAACAACATTTACTAAACCTTCATTAAATACAACTACACGGTGCCACTCAGTTTTTTCTTTTCTTTCACCAGTGTTTTTATCTTTCCAAGATTGACTTGTTGCAAGGCTTAATCTGGCTACACTTTTGCCATTTACCATTTGCTTAATTTCTGGATCTGCGCCCAAACGACCAATTAATAATACTTTATTTAAACTTCCAGCCATAATATTTAATATTTGTTAAATTAGTTAATTAGAATTATACCACAATTCTTCTGAATATTAATTTTATTAACTCAAAGCAACTAAAATTATGATGAAAAAGATAGTTATTAAGGGCGCTAAAGAACATAATTTGAAGAATGTTACTGTAGAGATTCCAAAAGACAAATTTGTGGTCATAACGGGTCTATCAGGGTCAGGAAAATCATCTTTAGCTTTTGATACAATCTACGCAGAGGGTCAGAGAAGGTATGTAGAGAGTTTATCTGCCTATGCTCGTCAATTTTTAGATAAAATGAAAAAACCAAATGTTGATTTAATTGAAGGGTTAAGTCCAGCTATTGCAATAGAGCAAAAAAATACATCAAAAAACCCAAGATCTACAGTTGCAACTGTAACAGAAATATATGATTACATGAGGGTTTTATATGCTAGAGCAGGTATCCCCTACTCACCATTTACAGGTAAACCAATAACCTCACAAACAATTACACAAATAGTAGATTTAGTTAAAAAATTACCAAAAAAATCAACAATTTATATTTACGCACCAGTAGTAAGAGGTCGTAAGGGTGAATATAAAAAAGACATTTTAAGTTACAAAAGAAGAGGTTTTAGAAAAATTAAAATTGATGATGTTTTATATGATATAGAAAAATCTCCCAATCTAGATAAAAAACTGAAACACGATATTTCAGTCTTAGTAGATAGAATAGTTTTAAATTCAAAACTTGGAAACAGATTGGCAGAAAGTATTGAAACAGCTGTAAATTTAGCTAATGGTTTAGTTTTTGTAGAATATGAGGATGAAACACTTCCTCAAAAATTTAGAAAAATTGAAAAATTAATTTACTCTACCAAATTTGCTTGCCCTGAGAGTGGTTTTACAATTGAGGAAATCGAGCCAAGACTTTTTTCATTTAACAGCCCCTATGGAGCTTGTGAAGAGTGTGAAGGAATTGGTATGAAGTTAAATGTTGATCCAAATTTAGTTGTTCCCGATGAGAGAAAAAGTTTAGCTGATGGAGCAATAGAACCTTGGTCAAAATCAACCACATTATATTACGCTCAAACTTTAGCGTCTTTAGCAAAACATTACGGTTTTTCTTTAGATGAAAAATGGAAAAAATTACCAAAAAAAATTAAAGATATTATTCTTTATGGTTCAGATGAAGATGAGATTAAATTTAATTATGACGATGGTTACGAGAAATATTCTTATAAAAAAACTTTTGAAGGTGTAATTAATAATCTTGAAAGAAGATTTTTAGAATCTGATAGTGAATGGAAAAGAGAGGCCATTGCCGAATATCAATCTGATACTGCATGTGAAGCATGTAATGGTGATAGATTAAAAGAAGAGGCATTATGTGTTAAAATCAATGATCTTAATATTAGTGAAGTAACAAAAAAATCTATTTTAGATGCAGCAGAATGGTTTAAAAATTTAGAAAATAACCTCGATAAAAGACAATTTAAAATTGCTGAACATGTTTTAAAAGAAATAAATGAAAGATTAAATTTCTTACTTAATGTTGGTTTAGACTATTTAACACTATCTAGAGAATCTGGAACTTTATCAGGTGGAGAAGCTCAAAGAATAAGATTAGCTTCACAAATTGGATCTGGTTTAACAGGTGTATTGTATGTTTTGGATGAACCATCAATTGGATTGCACCAAAAAGATAATGTGAAGCTTATTAATGCATTAAAAAGATTACGAGATCTTGGCAATACAGTAATTGTTGTTGAGCATGACACAGAGACAATGGAAAATGCAGATCATATTATTGATCTTGGCCCAGAGGCTGGAAGTAATGGTGGTCAGATAACAGCACAAGGATCATATGAAGAAATTAAAAAAGATAAAAACAGTATTACTGGACAGTATCTTGCTAATAAAAAGACAATTGAAATTCCAAAATCACGACGTTTAGCTAAAAATGGAAGGTTTATAGAAATCAATGGTGCAAGTGGAAATAATTTAAATAATGTTAATCTTAAAATTCCAACTGGAACATTTACTTGTGTTACTGGTGTCTCGGGTAGTGGTAAATCTACTCTAATATTACAAACTCTATTTCATGCCTTAAATTTAACTTTAAATAATAAAGCAAGAAAAGCACCTAAATCATTTAAAGGTTATAAAGGCGTAGAATTAATTGATAAAATAATTGATATTGACCAATCGCCTATTGGAAGAACCCCTAGATCAAATCCAGCAACATATACAGGGGCCTTTGGACCTATTAGAGATTGGTTTACAAGTCTGCCAGAGTCCAAAACAAGAGGGTATAAACCAGGAAGATTTTCCTTCAATGTTAAAGGAGGTAGATGTGAGGCTTGTGAGGGTGATGGTGTAATTACATATGAAATGCATTTTTTACCTGATGTTTATATACAGTGTGATGAATGTAAAGGTACCAGATATAATAGAGAAACTTTAGAAATTAAATTTAAAGGTAAAAGTATTGCTGATGTTTTAGATATGTCTGTTGATGAAGGCTGTGAGTATTTTGAAAATATATCCAATATAAAAACAAAATTGTTAACTCTTAAAAAAGTTGGATTAGGCTATATAAAAATAGGCCAGCAAGCAACTACCCTATCAGGAGGTGAAGCACAACGAATTAAGCTTGCAAAAGAACTTTCAAAAAGATCAACGGGAAGAACTATGTATATTTTAGATGAACCAACCACAGGTTTGCATCAACATGATATTAAAAAACTTTTAGAAATACTTCACACATTTGTAAAACTTGGGAACACAGTAGTTGTCATTGAACATAATTTAGATGTAATTAAAACAGCAGATTACATTGTGGATATGGGTCCTGAGGGTGGTGTAAAAGGTGGTAATATTGTCGCCGAAGGAAAACCTGAGGAAGTATGCAAAGTTAAAGATAGTTATACTGGTCAATTTTTAAAACCTCTATTAGCTTAGATTTAACAACTTAAAAAAATCAAAAAATTAGTGTATAGTTATAAAGAATCATGAGTAATTTATTGTCATCATTATCAAAAACAATTCACACATCTCTTGCGTTAGCAATAATATTGTTTTTAGGATTATTTTATTTAAACGATGGGATAGCTATTGATACATTATTCTGGAGCTGGTTGTTTAGATATATACATGTGATTGTTGCAATTATGTGGATTGGATTATTGTGGTATTTCAATTTTGTTCAAATTCCAAACATGGGAAAAATTCCAGATGAACAAAAACCAGCCATTGGTAAAGTAATTGCTCCTGCTGCATTATTTTATTTTAGATGGGCTGCAGCGTTAACTGTTCTTTCAGGTTTAATTCTTGCTTATCTTAATGGATATGTTCATGATGCAATGACTTTAAGTCTTGGGTCAGGTGTACCTAAGCACACTGCAATAGGAATTGGAATGTGGCTAGGAATTATAATGGCATTTAATGTATGGTTTGTAATTTGGCCAAATCAAAAAAGAGCTTTAGGAATAGTTGAGAGTGATCCAGAAACAAAAGCTAAGTCAGCTAAAACTGCAATGCTATTCTCAAGAACAAACACATTGTTATCCTTACCAATGTTACTTACAATGGTAATAGCTCAGAATTTATATTAAATTATTTTTTATCCTCTTCTTCTCTAAGAACAGTTTTTTGTGAAACTCTTAGTCTAACCAAAACAGTATTAGCTATATAAATTGAGGAATAAGTTCCAAAAACAACACCGAGTATCATTGCAAGTGAAAATCCTTTTAATATCTCACCGCCAAAAAAATAAATTGCCAACAAAGCAAGTAAAGTAGTTGCAGAAGTTATTATAGTTCTTGATAATGTTTCGTTTATTGAAATATTAGTTAATTCAAAAATTTTTATATCTGAATATTTTCTTAAATTTTCACGGACTCGGTCAAAAATAACTACAGTATCATTCATAGAATATCCAACTATTGTCAATACAGCTGCTATAATTGATAAATTAATTTCTAAACTAAATATTGAAAAAACTCCTAGAGTTACAATTACATCATGGAACAAAGCTAGAATAGCACCCAGACTAAATTGCCATTCAAATCTTATCCAAATATAAATTAACATTAATGCTAGAGATAAAGATATTGCTATAACTCCTGATTTTAATAGTTCAGCACTTACCTTTGGCCCTACATTCTCTACCCTTCTAAAATCATAGTTATTTCCAAAAGATTTATCTAAATTAGTCTTAATTTCTTCAATAATATTCTTTTTATTATCTTTATTTTCAAATTTTACTAAAAAATCTGTGTCATTACCAAATTTCTTCACTGAGACATCTCCTAAATCCATTTGATTAAATCTATCTCTTAATGAACTAACATTTATTTTAGAATCTGAAGCTCTTAATTCAATTAAAGTCCCACCTTTAAAGTCTATACCAAAATTAAGCCCTTTAAATATTAGCAGTAATAATGATACAACAATTAAAACTGATGACAGTAAATTAAAGTGATTATAATATTTATTAAAAGCAATCATTAGATTAATTTTTCCTTATCTTTATTTCTTGAGACATAAATACTAGTGAACAATCTTGCTATGAAATAGACTGAAAATAGTGTTGTGAATATTCCAACTCCTAAGGTTACAGCAAAACCTTTAACTGGACCTGAACCCATGAAAAACAAAATTATTGCTGCTAATAATGTGGTAATATTA
>CACJHS010000008.1 GCA_902593235.1 uncultured Pelagibacteraceae bacterium | reverse complement strand
AGGTATTGGTCAAGCATTGTATGAAAATGCAGAGTATGATGAAACAGGTCAGTTGATGACAGGATCTTATATGGATTATACGATGCCACGTGCAGATAATTTTCCTGAGTTTAACATTGGTTATACTTGTACACATGCAACCACAAATCCTTTAGGAGTTAAAGGTTGTGGAGAAGCAGGAGCTATAGCGGCACCACCAACAGTAATGAATGCTGTTATTGATGCTTTAGGTGGACAGGAAGTTACTATGCCAGCTACTGCTGAAAAAGTGTGGAAAGCTTGTAAAAATCTAAAAAAATCTAACGCAAAAGCAGCATAGGAGGTTTATGAAAGATTTTAATTATCATTCAGCAAAAGATAGTAAAGAGGCATCAAAACTTGCTTCATCTAGTTCTGCTTTTTTAGCAGGAGGAATGACTACTATACCTTCAATGAAATTAGGATTGGCTACTTACAAAGATTTAATTGATATAAAAAATATTAAAAAATTAAGTGGTATAAAAGTAAGCGGGAAGTCAGTTACAATTGGAGCTGCAACTAAACACGTTGAAGTTTCAAATTCTAAAGATGTAAAGAAAGCAATTCCATCATTATCTAGTTTGGCTGAAGGAATTGGTGATCCTCAAGTTAGAAATAGAGGAACGATAGGTGGGTCAATAGCAAACAATGATCCATCAGCAGATTATCCATCAGCCTGTATTGCTCTAAATGCAACAATACATACGAACGAAAGAAAAATTGAAGCGGCTAAGTTTTTTAAAGGAATGTTCGAGACAGCTTTAAAAAAGGGTGAGTTAATTGAAGCAATAGAATTTCAAATACCAGAAAAATCTAGCTATCAAAAACATCCTAATCCTGCATCTAGATATGCAATCGTTGGAGTATATGTGGCTAAACATAAAGGAGATGTAAACGTTGCAGTTACTGGTGCAAAATCATGTGTTTATAATGATAAAGAAATGTCGAAAGCTCTAGCGGGTAATTTTTCATCTTCTTCAATAGATGGAATGGATCTAGATAGTTCAGAAATGAACTCTGATATGCATGCTTCTGCAGATTTTAGAGCTAGTTTAGTTGTCACTCAGGCTAAAAAAGCCGTTGATGCTTGTTAGTTAGAAACTATATTTTATCAGATGAAAAATTCATTTGATGAGAAAATATTAGACGAAGCTCAAGATTGGATCAACGCTAATCAAAAAGTAGTTTTAGCAACTGTAATTCAAACATGGGGATCATCACCTAGACAAGTTGGTAGCAGAATGATTGTGAATGAAAAAGGAGATTTTTCAGGATCAGTTTCCGGTGGATGTGTAGAGTCTGCAGTTGTAAGTGAGTGTCTATCATTAATTAAAGACAACAAGCCTTGTAAAAAAATAGAATTTAAAGTTTCGAATGAGAGCGCATGGGAAGTGGGTCTAGCATGTGGTGGAGAAATAGCAGTATATATTGAGCAGATACACTAATGAAAATCAAAACACTTGAAGAAATATTAAAAAAAAAATCGTCAAAAACCGAGTTTGCAATTCTTACAAATTTAGAAAATGGGAATAGTGAAATTTATTTACCTGGCACTTCTCCAAAAGGAGAATTTTCAAAATATGCTGATGAAATAGAAAAATTCTTTAAATCAAAAAAAAACGGGGTTATAGAAAATTCAGAGATATTTGTTGAAACTTATATAAAACCAATAAAAGTAATTATTGTTGGGGCTGTACATATTGCACAGTATCTAGTTGATTTTGCAAAAAGTTTAAATTTTGAAATTAGTATTATAGATCCAAGAGGATATTTTGCATCTGAGCAAAGATTTCCTGATATTAAAGTTATTAACAAGTGGCCAAAAGAAGCTTTTGAAGAAATTGAAACAAATTCAAGTACAGCCTTAATAGCTTTAACACATGATCCAAAAATAGATGATCCTGCTTTGCAATACGCGTTAAAAAATAAATTTTATTATATTGGAGCACTTGGCAGTAAAAAAACTCACGAAAATAGATGTCAAAGATTAGCCGAAGCTGGATTTGCTATTGATGAAATTAATTCAATTCATGGACCAATTGGAATTAAGCTTGGTGGTAAATCTGCTCCAGAAATTGCTTTATCTATTATAGCTCAATTAGTATCAGAAACTTATAAAAAGTGATTAAAGCAATATTACTTGCAGCCGGCCAATCAAAAAGACTGAAATCAGAAAATAAACTTATTAAGTTATATAAAAATAAACCGTTAATAAATTATTCATTAAATGTATTAACAAAAAGTAAAGTAAACAAAATTATTATAGTTCTTGGTCATCAATTTAAAGAAGTTAAAAAAATAATAAAAAAAAATAAAAAAATTATTTTTACCTACAATAAAAATTACAAAAAAGGGATGGCCTCTTCTATAAAAATAGGATTAAAAAAAATATCTAAAAACGATAAGGGCTTTATTGTGGCTCAGTCTGATATGCCATTTGTTAAACAATCAGATATAAATAAAATTTGTAGATCTATAAATTCTAAAAAATTTTTAATACATGCTTTAAAATATAAAAATAGAGTAGGTAATCCTATTGGTTTTGACAGTTCTTTAATAAAAAAATTTAAAAATATTAAAGGTCAGTTTGGAGCAAAATTTATGGTTAAAAGGCTCAAAAATAGAACAAATTTTATTAAAACTATGAGTATTAAATCTTTTAAAGATTTTGATAAAGCCTCAGATTTTAGAAGCTGATCTAGTAATCTTAATTCTAAAAAGTAAAAGAATTACTAAAATAATTAAAAATATTAGTGGTTTGAAAAAAATTGTTTTTGACAGCCAAATATAATGAAGTACGCCAAAAATCCCAATTATATAAATTAATCTATGAATTTTTTTCCAATTTTGTTTTAACAGTCTAACCATTCTCTCAGATGAAGTTACAGCAAGTGGAATTAATAATAGCCAAGCTGAAAATCCTATAAAGATAAACTTCTTCTTTAAAACATCATTTATTAGCGGCTCAAAATCAAATCTGTAATCAAGACCAACATAACTTAACATATGAATAGATGCATAAAAAAAAGTGAACAAGCCAAGCATTCTTCTAAACTTGATCCACTCTACTGATTTTGTGATTTGCTTAAGTGGTGTCATTGAAAGAGTTAAAAGAATAAATATCAAAGTCCATTCTCCAAAGTGATTTATGATTCTATCAACAGGCTCTGGACCTAATTGATTAAAAATTATTTGATAAGTAATCACATAAATTGGCCAAAGAGAGAGAAAAAAAACTAGAGTTTTAGAATATCTTCTCAATTTAATTTAGAAATTTTTTTTTAAATCCATACCGCTATAGAGACTTGCAACTTCATCTCCATAACCATTAAACATTAAGGTCTTTAATCTAGGTGCCCAAACACCTTCACCTATTATTCTTTCAGTTGCTTGAGACCATCTTGGGTGATCAACATTAGGATTAACATTTGAGTAAAATCCATATTCTCTAGGTGAAGCCCACATCCATGATGAGGTAGGCATGTTTTCGACAAATTTAATTTTAACAATAGCTTTTGCACTTTTAAAACCATACTTCCAAGGAATAAAAATTCTTATTGGTGCTCCGTTTTGATTAGGTAGTTTCTTGCCATACAAACCTGTCACTACTGTTGTCAAAGGATGCATGGCTTCATCAATTCTTAAACCTTCATTGTAAGGCCAGTTTAAAACAGGGTATCTTTGACCTTTCATTTGTGCAGGGTCATACACACTTTCAAATTCAACAAATTTTGCTTTATTAGTTGGATTTACTTTTGATAGTAAATTACTTAAAGAAAAACCCATCCATGGAATAACCATTGACCAACCCTCAACACATCTTAATCGATATATTCTTTCCTCAGAAATAAACATTTCAGAGATTTCTTCCATAGATAATTTTATTGGTTTTTCAACTTCACCCTCAATAGTTATATCCCAAGGAGTTGTTTTAAATATTTGAGAATTTCTATAAGGATCACTCTTTGATGTTCCAAACTCATAATAATTATTATAAGTCGTTATGTCTTTATAACTTGTTAATTTATCTTTCTGACTTGCTAAAGATTTATTTACAAAGGGTAAAGCAGACATTGCTAATGTGCTTGCACTAAGACCTATAGATTTAATGAAAGATCTTCTTTTTTTATAAATATTCTCTGGTGTAATTTCTGAATTTTTAAATTTAATCATTTTAATTATTTAGAGATATTCCTTTTAACCACTCACTGTCCTCATTTTCATAATGCTCTTTTTTCCAAATAGGAGATCTTTTTTTAATTTCTTCAATTATATATCTAGATAATACAAAAGCTTGATCTCTATGTTTGCAAGCTACACCAATAATGATGCTTTTTTCTTTTAAACCTACATATCCTTTAACATGCTCAATAAATACAGCTTTTTCTTTAATATTTAGCTTGTTATCAGCTTCTTTATAAATTTCTTCAAAACTTTTTATAACCATACTTTCTTTGGCATCATAGGTAATACCAGTAACTGTTTTATTTTCATTTAAATCTCTTACAGTCCCAACAAAATATATTACAGCACCAAATTTCGATTGATTTAAAAAATTTTCTGCATTTAAAATTTCTATCTTCTCATTTTTTGAAGCATCAATAATTTTAGTATGTAGCATTAACCGCCTCCTATAGGAGGTATAATGCTAAAGTTTTGTTTTTTAACTATTTTATAATTGTCTGAGACAATTTTATCATCAGACGAACAAAAAGCTGATGATTTAATAATTTTTTTAAAAGTTTCGTTTCCTTTAAATTTTATATCAATAAACTCTATCATTTGGTTTCTAAGATCTTTTATTGAGGAATTTTCAATTAATTCAAAGTCTAAATGGGATTTAGTACTAAATTCTCTAGCTGCGCCAAATAGTTCGACTGAAATTTTCATTAAAAAATATTTTTTAAAAAATCTGGGAGACCATCAGGGTTTTTCCATAATCCACTTTTTCCACCTTCTTTAATTAATAGTTTTACGTTATCAATTTTAAGATGTGGATTTACTATTTTACTTAAATCATAAATTGTGATTAAGGCAGAGTTAACACCCATAATAGCTTCCATTTCAACACCTGTTTTTGCTACTGCAGAAACTACGCAAAAAACTTCTAATGAACTGTCTAATTCATTCATAATTATTTTAGTAGCTGTATGGTCAATTGGAAGTGGGTGACATAGAGGAATAAGTTCACTCGTCTTTTTTACACCCAACACAGCTGATACCTCAGCTAAAGTAATAGGATCTCCTTTAGGCATCTTCTTATTTTTAATTAGATCAAAAACCTCTTTTCCAACATAAATTTTACCTGACGCAAGTGCTCTTCTAAAAGTTTCTTTTTTTGAGGAAACATCAACCATATTGAAAGAGTTTTTTTGAAATATTTCTTTCGCCCAATCTTTAAGTTCTTCTTGATTTATAATTTTTAATTTTGACATTAGCCACCCGTGGTAGATAAATTTTTAGTTAAACCAGTTTCTCCAAGTTCCAAATGGTGAGATTCTTTTTTAAATTTCATTTGACCCATTATAAGATCTTGTAATTCTTCAATTTGATCATCTTTTTGTAATAAATGTCTTATACTTATTCCAGTATTTCCAAATAGGCATAATCTAAGATCTCCTCTTGATGTAATTCTTAATCTATTACAGCTTCTACAAAAATCTTTAGAGTAGGGCGCTATAATTCCAAATTTCCCTTTGTATTCTGGATTGATATAATTTAGTGACGGCCCAGCATCTTTACCTAAGGTTTGATAAATCCAATTATTTTTATTTAAGTATTCTTTGAAAATTTTTGAAGATACATGATATTTTTTAAAATAATCTAGGTTATCACCTGTTTGCATTAGTTCTATATATCGAAAATCTACTTTATTCTTCTTTATAAATTCTCCCCAAGACTCAAAATCTTTTTCTAATGCATTTATTCCATTTAAAAGAACTGCATTAATCTTAATATTTTCAAAATTTAAATCTTGTAGGATGTTAATTCCTTTTAAAATCTCTGGTAATCGATCATGACCTGTAACATTTTTGAATGTATTTCTATCTAGACTATCAATGCTAATATTAATACCGTTTAAGCCACTATCTACCAACATCTTTGCTTTTTCATCTAAATGATAACCGTTTGTGGTAATTACAACTTTTTTTATTCCAGCTTCATTTTTTAAGATTTTGATTATATCAAAAAAATCTTTTCTTACCGTTGGTTCACCACCAGTAAGTCTAATTTTGCATACACCCAATTTTGAAAAAACTTTTGCTAGACGTCTAATTTCCTCTAAGTGAAGAAATTTCCTATTATCGCTCTTATCAACTTGATAACCATTAGGTAGACAATACCCGCACTTAAAATTACATACATCGGTAATCGAAAGTCTTATATATGGAAAAGACCTACCAAAACTATCTCTTAACATTTTCATTTAAGTTAAAGCTATCATAATTAATAAAATTAATCATGATAGAATTAACTTAAAATCTAGCTTTAACCTGCTGGTTTATAATTAGCCATAGCTTTTGATGCCATGCCGGCAGCTTTGCCCATATCCATTTCCTCTAATATGGTAAAATTTGTTATAGCTCCAGAAGCTTCAACTGCTAGCTTAACTGCTGCTGCACCTTCAAATCCAATACTACCACTCACAACTCCTACAAAATCATAAGCTCCTCTTGTGATCATAAAAGATTCCATCTTTCCTCCTACTGCCTCTGATAAAGCAGTAGCTGCTGCAGCTCTGTCTTGATCCGGATTACCTATAAATCCTTTAAAAGCTTGAGCTGTATAATTGCCCATTACTATAAATTTAGCCATAGTTACCTCCTTTTTATAAAGTAACATTATAGAAGAAAAATAATTAATGAAAAAATCAAATATTAGTTATGTGGATTTTAAATATAATAATTTCAACTATTACTAGACACTTTAATGCATTAAAATACTATAAAACTTAACTTTTATTATGAACAAAATTTTAACCAAAAATGAAATAAAAAAATTTAAGGAAGATGGTGCAATATTTCTAAAAAATAAATTCGATATTAATTGGATTAATAAACTTAAGACAGGTATAGAAAAAGATATTTCCAATCCTAGTCCTAGATTTAAATCTCACACAACCAAAAAAAATGTTCCAGCTTATCTAGAGGATTACTGGACTTGGCATTTAATTCCTGAATTTAAAGAATTTGTTTATAAATCACCATATGCACAGATAGCTGCAGAATTAATGTCTGCAAAAAAAATTAATTTAGTAATGGATAATTGGTTTTTGAGAGAGGCAGGATCAAAATCTTCAACACCTTTTCATCACGATATAAGTTATTTTGATATGGATGGAACAATGTGTGTTTTGTGGCTTCCGCTGCAACCAACAAAGAAAAATGAGGGAGTTGTTTGGGTGAGGGGTTCACATTTATGGAATAAATTTTTTTTGAGAGTTTTGTTTAAGGATGGACATAAAATTGAAGGTAACGAATGTATAGTCAATGGAAAAAAATATGAATTACCTCCTGATATTTTAGGAAATAAAGATAAATATGAGTTTCTACAATGGGATTGCGAATTAGGGGATGCAGTAGTTTTCGATATGAGAACACTACATGGAAGTTTGAATGAGAGTATTCCTGATAAAACTTTAAGCCGATATACATTAAGAGTTTCCAAAGAGGATGCAAAAATAAGTTATGATGGAGATTGGACAAGTTTTAATTATAGGAAAGCAATGCAAGAAGCAGGTTATAAAAACGGAGATCCTGTTGAGGGAGAAATGTTTCCTACTCTATATGAAGCTTAAGATTAATTGTTAATCCTATTCATTTCTTCAAGTTCAACTTCAAGCTTATCAAGCTCTTCACCACCAGCCATCATCCCTAAAAGCTCTTCACGACTAATATCTTTTTTATTAAAAGTTCCTAAACTTTTACCTCTATTTAGTACTGTAAAACTATTTCCAACTGGATATGCATGATGAACGTTATGTGTAATTAAAATTACAGCTAATCCTTGCGAAGCTGCTTTTACAACATATTTTAAAACCATTGAGGCTTGATGAACACCTAATGCAGAAGTTGGTTCATCTAAAACTAAAACTTTTGCTCCAAAATATATAGCTCTTGATATTGCTAAACATTGTCTTTCACCTCCAGACATTGTTCCTACAGCTTGTGAAGGATCTCTTACGTCAATTCCAATTTGACCCATTCTCTCTGCAGCAATTTGATTTGCTTTTTCAATATCAAAAGTTTTTAAAAATGGCGGCCCCTTTAATGGTTCTCTTCCCATAAAAAAATTTCTTGTAACACTCATCAACGGAACTAAAGCTAAGTCTTGGTAAACCGTTCCAATTCCCATATCCAATGCATCTTTTGGTGAGTCAAAAACAGTTTTTTCACCTTCAATTACTATTTCACCTTCATCAGGTTTATGAACACCAGCTAAAGTTTTAATCAATGTAGATTTACCAGCACCATTATCTCCAAGTAAACACATGATCTCACCTTTTTTTAATTTCATAGTGACATCTTTAAGAGCTATTACTTTTCCAAAAAATTTACTTATGTTATTAAATTCTATTAAATTTTCTGACATTATTTACTCTCTGTTACTCTTTTTCTAATGTAATTATTAAATACAACAGCAATTAGCATCATTGCTCCCAAAAACACTTTAAACCAATCAGTATCAACGTCTGTATAAAATATACCCATAGATACAGTTCCAAATATTAATGCACCAAAAGCTGCACCAATTGCAGAACCATACCCTCCTGTTAATAAACATCCACCAACAACTGCTGCTGCAATTGCCTCTAATTCTTTTAAATTTCCTCTCATAGTATCCGCAGAACCAGCATCTAAAACTTGAATAGTTGCAAAAATTGTAGCTGCGACTGCAGTTCCAATAAATAAACTTATTTTCACTCTGCCAACAGGCACACCAACGTTCGTAGCACCATTTTTGTCTCCTCCTGATGCAAAAATCCAGTTTCCATATCTAGTCTTCATTAATATCCATGTTGCAAAAAGGGTAGCTGCAATAAACCATATAACTGAAGGTGGAATACCAGTAGCTAATGGAGTTCCATCAGTTCTTAATGCAATTAAATTCATTGAACCTAACCAAGTAAACAACCATTTGAATGTATCAGTTGCAAACATCCACGCGATTGGATCATTCTCAATTAAAACTCTTAAACCAGGAACTTGAGTTCTTCCTGTAATTAATCTTGTGATCGCTAATGTAGCACCTCTTAAAATAAACAACATTGCTAGAGTTACGATAAAAGATGGAAGTCCAGTTCTAACAACAAGGATACCATTGAAGTATCCAACTAGTACCGCCATCGCAAAAGCAAAAATAATACTTACCCATAAAGGCCAACCCCAATAAATTGCAGGTATTGCTATACAAATTCCTGCAAAACCAATCATGGATCCAATTGATAAATCAAATTCACCACCAATCATTAGCATTGCTGCAGCAATTGCAATTATTCCTAAATTTGCAGAGACATCTAAAAAGTTTAGAGTTCCATAAGCACTAAACATTCCTGTATCACCTGCAACTATTCCAAAAAATATGAATACTAAAATTGCACCACCAACAGCACCTAATTCAGGTCTATTTAAAAGCAATCTTAGTTTTGATACTTCTTTAAGTCTTTCGTCTTGACCTGAAGTTTTTTTTGATACGATACTTTTTGCTTTATCTGACATTAATTTGAATTTTGTTTGGAAAAAAGGCCCAACTAAAAGTTAGTTAGGCCTTTTAAAGTATTTTTTATCTGTAACCTTGAGCTGCCCACTTAATTACTTTAGCAGCATTGTCAGGAGTTACGAAACCAGGACCAGTCATAACTACTCCAGCTGGCATAGTTCCATATCTCATGTACTGACCAAAAATTGCTATTGGTAAGTAACCTTGTAGGTATTGTTGTTGGTCAATTAAAAACTCTACTTTACCTGCAGCAGCAGCTTTTAACATTCCTGGTGACATATCAAATGTACCAAGTTTAACAGAACCAACTTTTCCTGCAGCTTCTAAAGCTTTAAGAGCAGCTTCACCTGCAAGACCAGCACCTAAAGTTAGGATAGTGTCATATCCACCACCTAATTTAGCAGCAACAGCTTTTTGAATTTCTGTTGGGTCATTAGAAGTTCCTAAGATGTCAACAGATCCACCAAAACCTTTTTTGAACCCAGCACATCTTCTGTCTAGCGCAACGTTTCCAACTTCATGGTTAACACATAGTGCTTTTTTACCACCAGCAGCCTTCATTTTTTGTCCGCCACCTACACCAGCTTCAAACTCAGTTTGTCCAACGTGAGCACTGATACCTAGTGAAGCAAAGTCATCTGAACCAGAGTTCATTGAAATTACTGGAATACCAGCAGCTATAGCAGCTTTAACAGATTTTCCTAAAGCAGCAGCATCTGGAAGAGTAATCACAATACCTTTTGGTTTTTGTGAAACTGCGTTGTCAATTAATTTAGCCATTTCAACCATGTCGAATGTAGCAGGTGCAGTGTACTTGCAAGATATTCCCATATCTGCACATCCTTTATCTACACCATTCTTAGCAACAGACCAAAACGGGTCGTTAGCTTGTCCGTGAGATACAACGATCACGTCTACTGCTAAAGCAGACACTGAAAGCATAACCCAAGCAACAAAAGCTAATAATGATTTGTATAATGTTTTCATTATATTTCCCTCTCGTTATTAAAAATTAACTTTTAAAGGGTGGACGTTAACATAGAAAAAACTGAGTTGTAAAGATGACAACTTAAAAATGTATAAGTTTTATACACAATTTATAATTATTTTAAATTTTCAATTATTAGTTGAAACTAAAATTTTAATTTAATTTGTTTTTTTTGTTTCAAAGAAATTGATGCAGCATTAGCGATGATAAGAGCTCTTCTTCCATCCTCAAAACTTGATATGGGTTTGTTTTTCTTTATTGTATATCTAGCCAGTTCATCAAGTTGAAGCCTGTATGCATCAACATATCTATCAATAAAAAAATTAAGAAGAGGTTTTTTTTGAGAAGTGTTATTTTTAGTAAATATTTCTGTCTCGTTTTCTTCTTTATTTCCAGAAATCAACATTCCTTTAGATCCAAATAACTCTACTCTTTGATCATAGCCATAACTACAATGTCTTGAATTAGTAATTATACATTGCACGCCTTTTTTTGATCTTAAAATACATGAGGCAAGTTCATAATCTTTAATTTTATCAAATTTTTTGTCTGAAATATTGCTTCCTGTTGAAAAAATTGAGCTCACTTCATCTTTTTCTAAATAAAATCTAGCCAAATCAAAATCATGTATCATCATGTCTTTAAATATGCCTCCAGAAACTTTTAAATACTCGACAGGAGGAGGTGCTGGATCTCTGCTAGTAATTATAATTTTTTCTAGCCGTCCTATTTTTCCTTTTTGAAGCTCTTTTTTTAACGAATTATGACCCGGGTCATACCTTCTGTTAAATCCTAATTGTATTCTTGGATTGAGTTTTTTAATCTTTCTTAGGCATTTGTTAACTTTATCAATATTTAAATCCAAAGGTTTTTCACAAAAAATTACTTTTTTATACTTAGCGGCTTCCTCAATTAATTTAATATGTGTTGGTGTGCTTGATGCAATAAATATTAAATCTATATTTTTATCTTTGAAAGCAATTTGAGTATTGTTAATAAAAGTTGAGTTAAATTTTTTTGATAATTTTTGATTAAGTTTTGTGTTGATATCAAAAGTATATTTTAATTTAAAACTTTTATGAGAAAATAAATTTTCAGCATGCATTTGACCAATTCTTCCAAGACCAATTAAAGCAACGTTAATCATAGCTTAACCCATTTTTTTGATTTGCTAGATTTTTTACATGCATCAATAAATTTAGCAGTTTCATATCCATCATCTTCGTTAGGAAAAAAAATTCTTTTTTTTGATTTTAATGATTCAGCAAACTCTCTATAAATATTAGAAAAAGCATCTAAATAACCTTCAGGATGACCAAATTTTATTCTAGAAAATTTTTTTGAAAAACTTGCGTCATGAAATCCTCTTTCTAATATTCTAACAGCTCCTTTTGATGGATTAAATTTTAAATAAGTTGGATCATTTTGTACCCATTCTAAACTTCCTTTAGATCCAAAAATTCTTATTCTTAAACCATAAACTCCACCTCTTGCAGTACAACTTGTCCAAAACATTCCTTTTGCGCCATTATCAAATTCAATTAATACTTTAGCGTTGTTATCCATTTTAACCGTCTTTGATACTTGGCTAATATCAGCAAAAACTTTTTTTGTTTTTAATCCAGACATATAACTAGCAAGATGACAAGCATGAGACCCAAGTTCGTTTAAAACTGTAGAGACGCCTACAATTTTTTTATCAAGTTTCCAACCAAACATTTTTCTAGAGTTTTTTTTATTTATTTTTTTTCCTTCACTCCAGTCTTGAACATACTCAAAATTAACATCTTCTACTTTTCCAATTTTCCCTTTTTCAATTAATACCTTGGCTTCTCGTACCATGGGGTATGCCGAATAATTATGTGTTAGAGCATATTTAATTTTTTTATTTTTTTTTATTTTATTTAATAAACTTTTGGCTTGTTTCAGATCAGCAGCAAAAGGTTTATCAGAAATAATATGAAAGTTTTTATCGATAAATTTTTCAGCAATAATTTGATGACTTCCTGGTGGCGTCATTATTGATACAACATCAATTTTATCTTTTCGAAGACTTTCTTTGTTAGCCATGGTTAAATAATTTGAATAACATCTATCCTCACTAACACCGATGCTTTTTCCAAACGAAGTTGATTGTTTTGAATTTCTTGAAAAAACTCCTGCTACAATTTCATATTTGTCATCAAACCTTGATGAAATTCTGTGCACGTGACCAATCCAAGAATTAGGTCCACCTCCAATGATACCTAGTTTTAATTTTTTAGATTTCATTTTTAAAACTTATATATATAAGACTTATTTATGTCAGTAAAATTAGGAATAGCACCGATCGCATGGAGTAATGATGACATGCCAGAACTAGGGGGTGATACTTCTTTAGAACAATGCTTATCAGAAGCAAGTCAGGCAGGTTTTATTGGAATTGAGTCTGGAGGAAAATTTCCTAAAACATCTGAAGAGTTAATTCCTAAATTAAAAGAGTTCAATTTAAATCTTTGTTCAGGTTGGTATGGAGCAAATTTAAGAAAAAATAACGTTATTGAGGAAAAAAATTTAATTCAAGATCAGCTAAAATTATTTAAAGACTGCAACTCACCTTGTATGGTTTTTGCTGAAGTTTCAGGTTCAATTCAAGGAGATCCAAATAGAAAACTTTCTACAAGACCAAAGATGGATCTTGATGAAGCTAAAGAATACTATTCAAAAATTTCTGAAATGGGAAAATATTTAGAAGATGAAGGAATGCCTCTTGCTTACCATCATCACATGGGAACTGTTATAGAAACTGAGGAAGATACCATAAGATTGTTAGAAAATACCGATGATAGTGTTAAACTTACTTTAGACACTGGCCATATGTTATTTGCTCAGGGTAATTCTCTAAAAATTTTAAAAGATTTCAGTGAAAGACTTATTCATATGCACTGCAAAGATATTAGAAAAGATGTTTTAGAAAAATCTTTGAAAAAAGATTTAAGTTTTAGAGGAGCTTTTTTAGAGGGTGCTTTTACAGTACCTGGTGATGGTTGCATTGATTACAAACCATTATTTGATGTATTAAAAGAAAAAAAATATTCAGGCTGGTTGGTAGTTGAAGCTGAGCAAGACCCAGCAAAAGCCAATCCTTTTGAATATGCAAAGATTGGTTATAAATATTTAACTGAAACCTTAAATAGCAGCAATATAGAGATATATAAAAATTGATTATCTATAAATAGAAGTAAGTTCGTTGTTTCCTGCTGCAACACAAGGAGATTTGAAACAAGTACCAACAATCCATTCAGAACCAGGATCAGGTAAAAAATTTGAAGACATAACAAAGATCACTCCCATTTCAACTGCTTGACCAGCTTTACCTTCAGCTTTTATTCTTGGATCTGGATCAGTTTTTACTTTTGAGTCATCAGAAAATGGATTTTCTATTTTTAAATTTTCATTGATATAATTAACAACTTTATCAGCTATCCATTCACCATTACATGGATCGCCCCAAACAGTGAATTTACCTTCATCGTTGTTTCCACATTTATTAATTTCATCATTAATTAGATCAACGACTTTGTTGTGATTTTCTTTTACTAAATTTGCTTTAGCTTCAACTGCTGGTCTTGTACTTGCTGTCCAAATTAACATTCCAACTACAAATATTGCTGATGCAGATACTAAAAACTCTAAAAAACCAAAATTCTTGAAATTAATTTTCATTTATAATTTTACAGTCTTTGATTTTTCCAACTTTTTATCAAAAAAATCAATAATATTTTGAATAGTTTCTTTTCCCATTCTTGTCATGCATTCCTCAGTGAATGCAGCAGTGTGTGGGCTTAAAAACACTTTATTATTTTTAAGCAAAGGATTGTTTGGATCAGGTGGCTCAATTTCAAAAACATCTAAACCAGCTCCAAGAATTAAATTTTCATTTAAAGCTTTATCTAGATCAATTTCATTTATAACTCCACCTCTTGCAGCATTAATTATAATGCAATTTTTTTTCATATTTTTCAGCAAGTCATAATTGATAATATTTTTAGTTTTTTCATTAAGTGGCACATGGAGAGATATTGCGTCCATGTCTTTTGAGGCTTCCTCTAAATTATCGACTTTTATACCGCCATGCTTTTCAATCATTTCTTTAGATACAAATGGATCATAAACAAAAACTTTCATTTCAAATCCATGACATCTTTTTATCAACGCTTGTCCAATACGACCAAACCCAGCAATCAATATATTTTTATTCCACAATTCAACTGTTTTGGGCAATTTATTTCGATCATTGAATTTGCCGCTTTTAACAGTTTCATCATACATATTTCCTTTTTTAGAAATATTTAGCAGCATAAACATCACATGTTCAGCTACTGCTACTGCATTTGCAGTTGCTGTAATCGCAAGAGTGATATTATTTTTTTTAGTACTCTCTAAGTCTATATTGTCATAACCAACACCATGTCTTGAAATAATTTTTAATTTAGTTGAACCTTCTATAACTTCACCAGTAAGTTTTGCAGTCCTGATAGAAATACCATCACAATCCTTTATCTTGGATTTTAAAAATTCATTATCTGTATTTTCTACTATTTCAAATTCATAATCAGAATTATCTTCTAATAATTTTATACCCGCAGTGTGAATAGGCTGAATAATTAAAATTTTTTTTTTACTACTCATAGTTAAGTTTTAATAAGGACTTTCTAATACGAAAATTAATTAAAAATGTAAATTACTTTTTACATACCCCATCGCATAGCTGCAGTATGAACAGGTGCATCCCAATTTTTTAAAATTTCTTCATCACATTTTAGGAGTGTTATAGATGCTCCTTGCATTTCAAGTGATGTACAATAATTACCAACTAAACTTCTTGTGATTTCAATACCTTTAGATTTTAAAATTTCACAAGCATCATCGTATACTAAATACAATTCAGTAAGAGGAGTTCCGCCCATACCATTTACAAATAGAAGAGTCTTTTCATTTTTTTGTGGTTTTAAATCATCAAGTATAGCTTCCAACATATTTTTGACTATTGTTTTTGATGGTTGAATTTTTTCTCTCTTTCTTCCAGGTTCACCGTGTATACCTACTCCAAATTCCATCTCATCATTTCCAATATCAAAAGTTGGTTTTCCTGCAGCAGGAACTGTGCAACTAGTAAAAGCAACACCCATAGTTCCTGAGTTTTTATTTACTTTTTCACCAAGTTTTTTACATTCTTCTAAAGAACCTCCATTCTCAGCAAGTGATCCAACAATTTTTTCAACCAAAACTGTTGCAGCCACACCTCTTCTACCAGTTGTGAACGTAGAGTCTTCAACAGCGACATCGTCATTAGTAATGATGCTATCATTTTTACCTGAGTACATTTCTGCACCCATTTGAAAATTCATAATATCTCCAGAATAATTTTTAACTATGAACAAAACACCAGCTCCACTATCCACATGTTCAGCAGCAGCTTGCATTTGATCTGGAGTAGGTGCAGAAAAAACAAAACCTGGACATGCTGCATCTAGCATTCCATGACCAACAAAACCACCGTGCATCGGTTCATGTCCACTTCCTCCACCTGAAATTAAAGATACTTTTCCTTCTTTAGTTTTTGTCTTTCTAGAAATGAAGTTTGGCTCAAAATTTACTTTAATTATTTCGCTATGCGCTTTACCAAATCCATTAAGACTTTCTTTTAAAAAATCATCAACATTATTTATAAATTTTTTCATATTTCCTCCTATTTATTAATTAGTGATTTGCATATTGTATCGATTATAAGTTGTGATGAACGAGCTCCTGGATCTATATGACCTTTGGCACGTTCTCCTAAAAATGAAGCTCTACCTTTGGTAGCAAGCATGTCTTTTGTTGCTAACATTCTATCTTCAGCAATTTTTGTTATCTCACTTAAACCTTCTTTCATATCCGTATTACCACTTTTTAATTCATTAAGTTTTTCTGATACTGGAATTAAAACATCCATCATTGTTTTTTCTCCAACATCAGCTTTTCCTCTTTCCTTCATTGCATTAATTCCCGTTATAACCATTTCACATGCTTTTTTAAAATCTATATCTTTATCTAGATCTGGTGTTTTAGCCATAGACATAAAGAAAGTTCCAAACAAAGCTCCAGAAGAGCCACCAATACCTGACAAGACTTTCATAGCAATCATATTTAAACCTTTTTGTAAGGGTAAGTTTTTAATATCATCTTCAAGCTCAACTACTAACTTAAGACCTCTTTGCACATTAAATATATGATCCCCATCTCCAATATTTTGATCTAGTGCTTCAATTTCTGCTGCATTTTGATCAATAACTATTTGAATATTTTTTGCTTGAGAAATTAAAAAATTAACGCTCATGTATCCTTTGGTCTCCGTTGTCAAATTTTAAAACTTTATTCGTATTAATGTCAAAATTAATTTTTTCATTAATTGATGACTTATAGCTACCCTGAATTGAAGCTAATATTTCATTGTCTTGAAAATTAATAGCTACCACAGTCTCTGAACCTAAATTTTCTATAGAGATAACTCTTCCTTCGTATGGTCCATCACCTAACTCTATATTTTCTGGTCTAAGTCCAATTTTTGGTATGTTGTTATCTAGTTTAAATAAAGAACCAGGTAAAATATTTATTTTTGGTGACCCCAATCTTTGGGACACATAAATTGAATTTGGATTTTCATAAATTTCTTCAGGAGTTCCAATTTGAACAATTTTGCCTTCTTTTAAAACTCCAATTTTATCTGCCAATGTTGTTGCTTCAGCCTGATCATGTGTAACATACAATATAGTAGCATTTAGATTTAATTGAATATTTTTTAATTCAACTCTTAGAGTTTCTCTTAGTTTAGCATCTAATGAGGAAAGTGGCTCATCCATTAAATAAATATTTGGTTCACGAACTAGAGCTCTACCAATAGCTACCCTTTGCATTTCTCCACCAGAAAGTTCAGTTGCTTTATTTTTTAATTTGTTTGTAATTTTGAGCATTTCAGCAATTTTCTCTACTTTATTTTTTATTTCTTCATCAGGAAGTTTTCTCATTGGAGACCTCAAAGGAAAAGCAAGATTTTCATAAACAGTATAATGAGGATAAAGAGAGTATTGTTGAAAAACAAAAGACACATCTCTTGAAGCAGGTTGATCATGAGTTATATTTTCATCGTTAAATAATACATCGCCAGAATCAATTTTTTCTAAACCAGCTATACATCTAAGTGTTGTAGTTTTTCCGGCACCAGATGGACCCAGTAATACAAAAAATTGACCATCTTCAATTGTAAGATTTATATCCTCCAAAGCTTTAATTTTTTTATTATAAGTTTTAAATAATTTTTTTAATTCTACTTTTGCCATTATTTTATAAACTCACTATTTAAAGATTTGTCCGTCTGACCGTCAAAAATAATAATATTATTATTTAAAGGTTTAACCTGCACATTTTCATTCAATTTAACGTTAATAGAAATATCTGTTTTAACTTTAATTTCTCCCAAACTTGTTTTAACTGTAATTATTTTTCTTGATCCTAAATACTCTACTCCAAAAACTGAACCTTTTAGACCTTCATTATTGTTTAGAGTTAAATTTTCTGGACGTATACCAAAGAAATTTTTACTTCCTTTTGATTCCTCAAGTTGTTTGGGAATATCAAATTTAGCTCCTTCGATATTTACAAATGATTGATCTTTAGAAATTCCCTCATTAACTTCAAAAAAGTTCATACCTGGAGATCCTATAAATGAGGCCACAAATTTAGTTTTAGGTTTATTGTAAATAATATTAGGCTCATCAGCTTGTAATATTTCACCACCATCCATAACTGCAATTCGGTCAGCTAATGACATTGCTTCTAACTGATCATGAGTTACATAAACTGTAGTTGCTCCAATATCTAAATGTAGTTTTTTTAATTCTAGACACATTAATTCTCTAAATTCAGCATCTAAAGTTCCCAATGGCTCGTCCATCAAAAATGCTTTTGGTCTTCTAACTAGTGCTCTACCTAAAGCTACCCGCTGTCTATCACCTCCCGAAAGAGAGGAAATGTTAGAATTTAAAATGTGATCAATTCTTAAAAGTTTTGCTGCTTCTTCAACTCGATTTTTGATATCACTTTTTTTATAACCCTGCATTTTTAGAGGAAAAGATAAGTTGTTTCTTACATTCATGTGTGGATAGAGGGCAAATAATTGAAAAACAAAAGCAATATCTCTTTCTGATGCTCTTAACATTCCCACTTCTTCATCTCCAAGATATATCTCACCAGATGTAGGTAATTCTAATCCTGCAATCATTCGAAGTGTTGTAGTCTTTCCACAACCAGATGGTCCAAGTAAAACAAAGAACTCTTTATCATTAATTGTTAAATTAGAATTTTTAACTGCAGTAAAATCGCCAAATGATTTTTGTAAATTTACTATTTTAATTTGAGACATATTAATCCGGAAAGTGGCTTGTGATTATGAAACCTATAGTTCCTACTAAAATTACAATAAAAGAATAAGTAAACATCCACATTGCAAACGGTTGTAACAACATGAAAACTCCAATTAAAATTAGTATCGTCGATAAGTTTTCCCAATAAACTCTTCTAAATATTTTTCGCATTAATGACTTTTCTTCTTGCATTATTTTCTTACTGCTCCAAAGGTGATACCTCTTAAAAGATGCTTTCTTAAAATTATTGTAAAAATCATAACAGGTAATAGAAATAAAGTCGTTCCTGCTCCAATTGCTGGCCAATCAAGACCACCTTCACCAATGATTGTAGGAATAAATGGTGGGGCTGTTTGTGCATTGAATTGAGTTAGCAAAACAGCAAAAGCGTATTCATTCCATGAAAAAATCATACAAAAGATTGCAGTTGCAGCTATACCAGTCATTGCTTGTGGAAGAACAACTTTAAAGAAAGCTTGAAGTCTAGAATATCCATCGATCATAGCTGCTTCTTCATATTCTTTAGGAATTTCATCCATAAATCCTTTTAATAACCATACTGCTAAACTTAAGTTTACAACGGTATACAATATGATCATTCCAAGGTGAGTATCCCCAAGACCTAATTTTCTATACATAATAAATATAGGAACAGCCACTGCTATAGGGGGAAACATCCTGGTCGAAAGAATAAAAAATAATAAATCATCTTTTAAAGGAACCCTAAACCTTGAAAACGCATATGCAGCCAATGCTCCTAAAAATACAGATGCAAAAGTTGAACCAAATCCAATTATCATAGAATTTGAGTATCTACCCAAAAATTTAGATGGTCCTGTTATAACCATCTCTCTGCTTCTAACTAGTTCCTCATACCAATTTTCTGGGGGAGGTAATGAATCAAGGTATTCTTGTGATTGTCTTGATCTATTAGTAAATAAGTTAACATATCCCTCTAGTGATGGTTCAAACAAAACTTCAGGTGGATATGAAATAGCACTATCAACATTTTTAAAACTTGTCATTACCATCCAAGATATTGGTATCAAAGTAATTACAGCGTAAACTATGATAATAGCAGCAGCCATTTTTTTTGAAAAAGACGAAGGTTCCAAATATGATCTAGAGGTATCCATCAGCGTTCCTTTATTTTGTTCATTACTTTTACGTAGACATTTCCGAAACCAAATATGGTGACAAAAAGAATAACAGCAAATGCTGAGCTGTAACCTGTTTTCCATTTTTCAAATGCTTCTCTTTTTAAGTTAATTGAAGCAAGCTCTGTTGCAGAGCCAGGACCACCAGAGGTTAGCTCAACAACCATGTCAAACATTTTGAAATTCTCAATCCCTCTAAAAAGTAGAGCTAGTAATAAAAATGGTAAAACGGAAGGCAAAGTAATATATATAAATTGCTGCCATTTGCTTGCTCTATCAACCTCTGCAGCTTCATATAAATAATTTGGAACAGATCTTAGACCTGCTAAGCAAATTAACATTGTAAAAGGTGTCCACATCCATGTATCAACAATAACAATAGCCCAAGGAGCAAGCGTACTTGAACCAATCATGTCAAAGCTTCCTAAATCATAGAAAAAATTAACCACGTAATTAAATAGACCTACTTGAGGATTATAAAGATAAGTCCAAAACACCCCTACTACTGCAGGTGACAACATCATAGGTAAAACAATTAATGTGGTTAGTAGTTCATTACCTTTAAATTTTCTATTAAGAAGTAAAGCTAAACCTAAACCTATGATTGCTTGGAGTAATAAAGTCCAAAACATAAAGCTTGCTGTAACTTGCATTTTTTCCCATATCGCTTCTTTATTAAGAACTTTAATATAATTTTTTAAACCAACAAATTGAGGTTCTCTTCCAATTTTATTTGCGTAAAAATTTGTAAAAGACATTTTTATTGCATAAACCAATGGATAAATATTTATAGCCAGTAGCAGAAGTACAGTTGGTCCAATAAAAAGCCAACCTACAGCTTTATCAGAAAGTCCCTTGAATTTTTTTTTTACGCTCATATGAATTTTTTATAAAAAAAGGGGAGGCGTGACCCCCCCTAATTTTTAAATTTTTTTAACTATTAATGTTAAAGTTTTCCGTCTGCTTCGAATACTTCAACCCACTCTTCGATAATTTTATCTAGAGCTTCTTTAGCAGTTCCTTTTCCATTAACAACATAGTCGTGAATTGCTTCTTGCATAGGAAGCATTAACTCTACGAAAGTTGGTTCTTGCCAAAAATCTTTGACAATTCCCATTGAGTCCAAGAAACCTTGTGCATAAACAGTTGATGTTGGAAATGATGGTGAATTTAAAACATCATTATGACATGAATATCCACCTAGATCCCACCATTTTTGTTGTACATCTGGTCTTGCAAACCATTTGATGTATTCAAGAGCAAGATCTTGTTTGTCTGAGTATTTAACAACAGATATCCCTTGTCCACCTAATGTTGCAGCTGCAACATTTTGTTTTGGATTTGCAAAGAAGCCACTAACTCTTCCATCACTATCTTCTTTAGAAACACCTGGCCAAAAAGCATACCAATTCATTTGGAATGCAACTTGTCCTGATTTGTAAGCATCTAAATTTGCAACCATGTAAGCATCAGAGTGTCCTGGAGGTGCGCAGTCTTCATATAACTTTCTATAAAACTCAACTGCTTCTACAGCTTGTGGTGAATTGAAATATCCTTCCATATCGTATGGTTTGTTAGGATTTTCATATTCCATACCCCACGCATACATAGCAGCTGTAACACCCATTGTTATACCTTCTGATCCACGCTCTGTGTTAATTGCAGCCCCATATCTTTTTTGACCATCAATCTCTCTTCCTTGGAAGAAAGTACACATATCGTATAATTGATTCCAGTTTGCAGGAACTCCTAGATCATAACCGTGTTTCTTTTTGAACTCAGATTTAAGTTCTGGTCTATCAAACCAGTCTTTTCTGTAAGCCCAAGCTAATGCATCTCCCATAGCAGGTAATGCATAATAGTTTTCACTACCTTTAGGCCATGTTGAGTAGGCATAAACTGTAGCTGGTGAGAAATCACTCATTGAAATTCCTTCTTTATCAAAGAAGTCGTTCAACTTAACATAATGCCCATATACTGCTCCAGCGCCAATCCACTGAGAGTCACCTATTAAAAGGTCAAATGTTTTACCTTTGTTGTTAAGTTCATTTAACATACGGTCGGCAAAATTTGGCCAAGGCACAAACTCAAAATTAACTTCTATTCCAGTTTCTGCAGTAAATTCTTTAGTTAATTCTTGTAAAGCATTAGCAGGGTCCCAAGCGGCCCATCCTAAAGTGATCGATTTAGCGTTTGAATTTACAGAGAAAGAAAATAGAGAAACAAACAATAAAATCATTATTTTTTTCATTATATATCTCCTCTTAGTTTTAGTTATTCTAATTATAATCTACCCAAAATGCTTTGTGCCTGCTAGTATTTTTTTTATATAAAATAAATTGTTAAAAAATTTAAAAAGAGAGAGAGATTATGAACAATATTAAAGGTCCTGCAATTTTCCTAGCACAATTTGTAGGTGAAGATGCACCGTTTAATTCTTTAGAAAACATTTGTAAATGGGCATCTTCTCTAGGTTATAAAGGTGTACAAATTCCAAGTTGGGATAGTAGATTAATAGATCTAAAGAAAGCTTCAGAAAGCAAAGATTATTGTGATGAAGTAAAAGGCATAACAAAAAAACATAATCTCGAGATCACCGAACTATCAACACATCTTCAAGGACAATTGGTTGCAGTACATCCAGCATACGATACTGCATTTGATGGATTTGCCGCACCTGAAGTTAGAGGAAATCCAAAAGCAAGACAAGAGTGGGCAGTAAATCAATTGATGATGGCAGCTAAGGCCTCAAAAAATCTTGGACTAGATAGGCATGTTACTTTTTCTGGAGCATTAGCTTGGCCTTATGTTTATCCTTGGCCACAAAGACCTGAAGGACTAATTGAAAACGCATTTAATGAACTTTCTAATCGATGGAAACCAATTCTTGATCAATTCGATCAAAATGGAGTTGATCTTTGTTATGAGATACACCCAGGTGAGGATCTTCACGATGGTATTACATTTGAAATGTTTTTAGAAAAAGTTGGTAATCATAAAAGATGTAATATGCTTTATGATCCTAGTCATTATGTTTTACAGAATTTAGATTACTTGGCTCATATAGATATTTATCATGAAAAAATAAAAATGTTTCATGTTAAAGATGCAGAGTTAAATCCTACTGGAAAACAAGGAGTGTATGGTGGTTTCCAATCTTGGGTTAACAGAGCAGGTCGATTTAGATCTCTTGGCGATGGACAGGTAGATTTTAAATCAATCTTTTCAAAGTTTACGACTTATGGTTATGATGGTTGGGCAGTTCTAGAATGGGAGTGTTGTCTTAAACACCCAGAAGATGGAGCTAGGGAAGGTGCTGAATTTATCAAAAATCATATTATTAACACCACAGAAAAAGCATTTGATGATTTTGCAGGAAGTGGTGCTGATATTGAAGCAAATAAAAAAATGCTGGGTATAAATTAGTGCAAAGAAAAATCCGTATTGGAATGGTCGGCGGAGGAGAAGGCGCTTTTATTGGAGGTGTTCATAGAATAGCCTTAAGACTTGATGGTCATTACGAATTAGTAGCGGGATGTTTTTCAACTAATTTTGACAACTCAAAAGAAACTGGAAGAAAACTTGGATTGTCAAAAGAACGTATCTATGAAACTTATCAAGAAATGGCTGAAAAAGAGACTACCCGTTCCGATGGGATAGATGTTGTTTCTATCGTAACTCCTAATCATCTTCATGTGCCAGTGGCAAAAATTTTTGCAGAAAAAGGCATTCACATTATTTGTGATAAGCCTCTTGCTTTTTCAAGTGAAGAAGCAAACTCTCTTAAAGATATCATAGAAAATAAAAAGATAATTTTTGCCTTAACACATAATTATACTGGATATCCAATGGTAAGACATGCAAGATCTATGGTTAAAGAAGGTGATCTTGGAAAAATAAGAGTTATACAAGCAGAATACCCTCAAGATTGGTTAACTACAAAAGCTGAGGATACTGGTTTAAAACAAGCTGAGTGGAGAACTGATCCTAAAAGATCTGGAGGAGGAGGGTGCATTGGAGATATTGGAACTCATGCATTTAATCTTATTAGATTTATAACTGATTTAGAATTGGATGAGCTATCAGCTGACATTCATACTTTTGTGAAAGGTCGAAAACTAGATGATAATGCACAAATCATGCTTAGATTTAAAGGTGGTGCAAAAGGGGCAATATGGTCTAGTCAAGTTGCAGTTGGTAATGAAAATAATCTCAAAATAAGAGTGTATGGTGAACATGGTGGTTTAGAGTGGAAACAAGAAGATCCAAATTATTTGTATTTTACAAAATTTGGAAAACCCACTGAAAAAATAACAAGAGGTAGCGGTAGCGCAAACAAAGAAGCTAATGATGTTACAAGAATTCCACCAGGTCATCCCGAGGGATATTTAGAAGGTTTTGCAAATATTTATACCGATGTTTCCAAAAGATTAAATGCTCAAATAAACAATGAAAAATATAACGAGCTAGATGACTGTTACCCAAACATTTATGATGGTGTTGAAGGGATGAATTTTATAGAGACTGTTTTAAATTCTAGTAAAAATAATAGTAAATGGACTCAGTTTAATAATTAAAATTAAATTAATTTTGATAAGTCTCTTCCATTTGTTTTAAATGTAGGTAATGGGTATTTAAAAGCATATTTTCTTGGAATACATTTTTCTTTAGCTTTTTCCCATAGAGCTAGCCATTGTTTAAAATTTTTAATTCTAATATTTTTTTTATTTTTACTTCTAACGTAAAAATTAGGAAGAGGCTCTCTTCCAGATGGTTGTCCAGCAACATTATATCTTAGATCAGCACTTATTCTAAAATCATCTGATCTATTTGGCAAAGAGCAGTGTATTGAATGTTTGTGCAGAAGTATCACATCACCAATGTTTGCTTCTAAATAAATGTGCTTCATATCATCTAATAATTCACTATTTTTTAATTCTACTTGTCCTCTGTATCCTGATATGTGATTTAGTAATCCCATTTTATTGATCTTTTTAACAGTAATCATGCATCCATTTTTTTTAGTAGTTTTAGTAAAAGGAATCCACACAGTAACCATGTCAGTTAATTTTTGCCCTCTAGTATTTAATACAGCCGCATCCTGATGCCAAGGTGTTCTTCCACTTAGACCATCATGAATTGATCCTTTTGGTAATTTTTTTTCAGGTTGTTTAATTCTAGTATTTTGAACAGGGTTAGACATTATTTCTTTACCCAAAATTTTTTCTACAACATCCAAAATTTTTTTATTAGTAATTAAATTCCACAATGATTGGGTTGCAAAATAATCGCTATCTCGCTTTACATGATCTCTTGGTAATCTTGTATTAAAATATTGATCCAAATCATAAATATTAAGTTTTGAAATATATGAATATTTTTTTTTAAAATCTAAGTTAAGAATTTTTTTGATCTCTCTTTTTTTTGCATATTTTTGAATAAGACAGTCCATTACAAATTCCATATCATTAAGAATTGGTTTTAAGTCTCTTCTAAAGTTAAGTACATTTTTAACAATCAAGTACCCATTCTCATATAATTTTTTTTGAAGACTATTTGTCATAACTAAAATTTATTTTATCATTTAGATAATTTCAATGTTTTGGTGCTGTGGTTAAATAATTTGCATCATGGAAAGAAGTAAGCATTCTTTTTTTTGTACTAATTATATGTGGATAATATGAGACGCCTTTGTAATTCCATATAAC
This sequence comes from uncultured Pelagibacteraceae bacterium, assembly GCA_902593235.1. GTDB lineage: Bacteria > Pseudomonadota > Alphaproteobacteria > Pelagibacterales > Pelagibacteraceae > Pelagibacter. The sequence goes on along the minus strand of CACJHS010000008.1, from coordinate 20,238 downwards.
AGGTTTATTTAAAGCGTAACTACCATAAATGAAAAAACGTTTTGGGCAATTTCTCTCAATAAACCGCTTAACTCCATGATAGGAATTTGGAGTAGATTGAAAAAAAACAACAGTTCCTTTTTTGGGAGTAAAAGATTTGACTATTTCAAGCTCACTTATTTTCGGAAATCTTCTAAAACTTTTTCTTAAATTTTTTTTTGCTTTTTTTCTATAGATAGTAAGAGAGCCGCCATTTTTTTTTGGTATGTCTGTTAAATAAATTAAGAAATTATATAATCTAGTTATATCATCCCTATGAGGTCTTAATCTATATCCTCCTTTTGATACTGAAAAGTCTATATCTAAATTTACTTTAGGATTAGTGTAATTATTTCCCAGTATTTTTTTTAATTCAGTAGAGTTTAATTTTTTTTTAATAGTGAACTTTTTAGGATTAAATGATTTTGGTTTATGTAAATTTATCCATGATCCATCTTTAAAATTTTTTGTGAAAAGATTTTCAATTTTTTTGTAAAAAGACTTACTATTAAATAGTTTAAAAAGCTTTGCAGAGTTTATTGAATTTTTTATATACAAATTAAAATTTTTTGAGCCTTTATTAATCCTGCTTCTACCTCCCATAATCATATCATCAAATGATTTTGAGTTACTGATCTCTTCAATTAATAAATTACAGATATCTTTTGAAACAACGTTGTCTCCAACTAAAACAGGAAAGTTACTTTTGATTTTTTTTAATTTATTTGTACTGAGCATTTAGCTGTACATACCTTCTTTTACTTTAATCATTTTATACATAAGATCATTTAAAGGTGTTTTAACCCCATGTCTTTTACCTATTTTTGAAACTGCACCACTAATAAAGTCTATTTCAGTTTTTCTTTTATATTGAACGTCAAAAGCCATTGAAGATTTATTGGTTTGCATTGAATCTACAATTTTATTGAACATGAATAAGCATTCGTCTTCAGACACATTTACTCCATCTGCAAGTGCAACTTCTCTCGTCTCTAAAATTATTTCTTTACCTAAACCTCGAGATACCTCGTTTGCTTTGTTGTTTATATATAAATCAGTATGATGAAGATCAAAAATTGCAGATAATGGACCAATTGCTGTTAAAGCAAAAAGCTTCATCCATTTTCTTTTTTTTACATCTTCTGCAGCAATCATTTCAAGATTATGTGCTGTAAAAGTATCTGCTATTTCTTTAATTCGATCAGTAATTCCTCCTTCGTACTCACCAATCCAAGATGGTAGTGAACCATGATTCATTATATGACCTGGTCCTAAAATATTTGAAGCTTGAGTAGTTGTCCCACCAATTACTTTTTCATTACCCACAATACTTTGAATAATTGCTTCATGACCAATACCATTTTGAAAAGACATGAATACTGTTTTGTCTCCTATGATATTTTTAATACTGTTTAATGCTGGTTCTAAAGCTGTAGCTTTACACATAACAATTACAGCATCTACTTTATCTAACGATGATGGATTTGAAGTGGCTTTAACTTTAATTACTCGATCTCCACCATGTCCATCCATTTTCAAACCATCTTTATTAATTGCTTCTACATGCTCTTTCCAAACATCAATTAAAATTACATTCAAACCTTTTTCGGCAAGCAAACCACCAAACAAGCAACCCATTGCTCCTGCACCAAGAACAGCTACTTTTAAATCTTTATTAATCATCGTTACCTTATTTAAAATTATTTATGTATAGAAATTATATATATTATCTATAGACATTATGCAAAATAAATAATAGCTTATTAACATCATGCAATTAAAAATAGAAAAAGGAACTTTTAAACATTACTCATTAGAAGATATTTCAGATGCATTAAGAAAAGGATTATCTGAAAATTTCAAAGACGTTGAAATAGAAGTAGTAGAGTGCCCTAATCTTAGAGATTGGGATTGTCCATCAGAAGGAATAAGTGGAAATCAAAAAATAATTGACGTTGGTGGAGAGCCTTATATGCATGATCCAAAATTTATTGGTACAGAGTTTGACTATCAAGAAATATCCAAAATGATCAACTCTGAAAAATCTTATGCTTTAGGAGCTGGATCAGGCGCAATGTCATGTTTAAATGGTCATTGTGGAGAATTAGTTATAAATGAAAATTTAATTACTGATGAGTCTAAGTCAATAATAGCAAGAGTAAGCCCAGATAAAAAATGTATTGTTGAAAAGTATTCGGCAAAAAAACACGGTGGACTTGGAAACATTTATTACACAGATGGTAAAAAAGGAAAAGTTATTAAAATAAAAATCAAAGGTAGAAATGGAGAACAAGGTTCTTTGCCCCAAGCAATGAGGTCTTCTTTATCAAAAAATTTAAAAATTAAAGATAATGAACATTTATCTCTTGCAGGCGTGTTTAGAGTATTAAACGGAAAAATAAGATCGCATGTGCAACCTGATTATAAAGATATTAAACATGAGTATTATGATCCAAAACAAATGAAATGTGTAAAAGATTTTCTTCAATTTTATGAACCTGTTGGACCAAAATTACAATGTTATACTGTTCTTTGGACGGGTGATCCAACTGGAGGAGAATTAAATCTCAGAGAGTCGGGTGAACATACTCATTTTCATTCTTATGAACATGAAAGAGATGCAGGACATTATCATTTTGATGTAACGCCTGATGAAATAGAATATGAAGGTTATTTTAACACTGCTACAGAAGTACATAGAGTAAATAACATTTATAAAGAGCTACTAAGCAAAAATAGTATTGAATAGAAAACTCAATGAGTTTAAATTTATTTAAATGAAAAGACAGTTCAAGTATCCTAAGCACTTTGAAGAACAAAAAAAAATACCAAAACTTACTCAAAAAAGAATTCAATTAGCAGAAATATCACTTGGTGATTTTGAAGGAAGGTTAGCCAATGAATTATTGAATTGGTTCTCCTTAACTCCACAACATTGGATAATGTTGCATATGGTTATGCTTGCTTATTACAAAAATAAATCAATTACTAAAAATCAATTACTTAAAGTAATAGAGAAATCATATTTAACCTCAAATGTTTATATCGATACAGCAATAAAAAAAGGTTATTTTAGAATTATAAGAAATGAGAGAGATAAAAGATCTATATTTATATTGCCTTCAGTAATCACCATTAAAACCTTTGAGGAATTTATTGATAGGAGAGATATTCTTTATAAAGGTGTTAAATAATGAAGAATATCTATACTTGGGCTGCTAAACCGGCAAAACGAACTTTGACTGTTGGGGATTTAAAAGCAGCAAAAGGAAAAAGAAAATTTACACAAGTTACAGCGAATAGTGTTGAAGAAGCTGAGGCAGCTGAAAAGGCAGGATTTGATATGATTATATCAAATGCAAAAAATATAATTCCTGTAAGAGAAGGTTCAAAAAATTTATTTTTAACAGCTGCTTTAGTTTTAAATGAGTTTGTAACTGCAGAGGATGTTATGCGTGGAGCTTTTAAAGCATTGGAGAATGGTGCGGATGCAGTTATGACACCAAGAAGTATGGATATAGTTGAAATGCTGGCTAAGGAAGATGTTCCGGTAATGGGGCATTTAGGTTTAGTTCCAAGAAAATCTACTTGGATTGGTGGCTTAAGAGCTGTGGGTAAAACTGCTGATGAAGCGTACGAACTTTTTCAAAAGTTTAAAAGATTAGAAGATGCAGGTGCTTTTTCGGCTGAGTGTGAAGTAATACCTGAAAATGTAATGGGTGAAATTTCAAAGCGTACAGATATAGTTACTGTTTCATTAGGTTCAGGTAAAAACGCTGATGTAATGTATTTATTTATGGAAGATATCTGTGGCGATACAGAAAATCCCCCAAGACATTCAAAAGCGTATGGAAATTTATTGAAACTTAGAAATGAAATAAAACTAGAAAGAGTAAAAGCTCTTAAGGCTTTTAAAAAAGATTCAATGAATGGAAAATTTCCAGGAAAGAAACAATCTTCAAATTTAGAAAAAAAACAATTTGAAGAATTTATAAATCAACTAGATTAATAAGCTTTAGACTCTTCTTTTTTTGAAGAACCTTTCATTTTTTCTACAACTGCTTTTGCACCAGCACTTAAAGCTCTCTGATCAGCTCCAATAGTTACAAAATTAAAACCTTTACCTATCATTTTTTGTGCATATTCAGGTGTACCATTATGAATACCTGCAAATATATTGTTCTTCTTTGCGTGCTCTAATATTCTTAATATTTCCGAATAAGCCTTTGTATTTTCTGCTCTATCAAAACCAGGCTCTTCACCTATTGCTAAACTTAAATCAGCTGGTCCAATATAAATTCCATCAACGCCTGGTGTTGACATAATTTCATCTAGCTTTTCTAAAGATTCTTTTGTTTCGATCATAGCTAATTTGAGCATTTCATCATTTGCATGTTTTGCATAATCTGAACCTCCATAGATTAATCCTCTAACGGGACCAAAACTTCTATAACCACGAGGAGGGTACATGCAAGCTTGAACAAATCTTTCTGCTTCTTCTTTATTACTAACCATTGGACATATAATTCCATAGCAACCCGCGTCTAGTATTTTCATTATTTGACCTGGCTCATTCCAGTTTACTCTAGCTAAAGGAGTTACATCTGTCGTTGAAATTGTTTGAAGCATTGGGAGTGCATTAGTGTAATCAACTAAGCCATGTTGCATATCTATTGTTAGAGAATCCCAACCTTGATGAGCCATTACTTCAGCTGAAACCGTGCTAGGTATTTGAAGCCAACCATTGATAACAGGCTTCCCTGCTTTCATCATTTCTTTAACTTTATTTTTTCTCATTTTTAGATTTTTAAGCCCATGTGAGTATACTTCACATTTAGATAATCTTTGATCGCACCTGAGCCACCTTCACGACCATAACCAGTTTGTTTTATTCCTCCAAATGGCGCTTCAGCGATTGCAACAACACCGGTATTGACTGCAACACATCCAGATTCTAATTTTTCAGATCCAATATGAGCTTTATCCATAGAATTTGTGTAAAGATAGCTACATAGACCTAAGTCGTTATCATTTGCTCTTTCAATTACTTCATCAAAGGTTTTAAAAGTTAATATTGGAACTAGTGGACCAAAAGGTTCTTCTTTCATTATTGTAAAATTATCTTTCACATCATCAAATACAGTTGGTTCATAATAATAACCTTTATTAAAACCTGAAGGTCTTTGTCCACCCATTAATACTTTGGCTCCTTCTTTTTTAGTTGTTTCAACTAACTTTTCTATTTCTTCTAATCTCTTAGCAGTAGTTAAAGGTCCAAGATCCACACCTTCATCCATACCGTTACCAATTTTTAATTTTTTTGCTCTTTCCATAAAAGCATTAACGAATTCATCTTTTCTATTTTCTTGGATATAAAATCTATTAGGTGAGATACAGACCTGCCCGTTATTTCTGAATTTACCAGTTATTGCTATATCAGCTACTTTGTTCATATCTACATCTTCACAAACAATAAAAGGGGAGTGCCCACTTAGCTCCATTGTAACTCTTTGAACTTTGTCGGCTGCTTTTTTTAAAATAATTTTACCTACTCTAGTAGATCCAGTAACTGAGACTTTTTTAATTATATCAGACTCCATTAATTCATTTGATATTTCAGCAGGATCACCTGACAAAAGACTTACCACTCCATCTGGTACTCCAGCTTCTTTACAGATGTTTACTAATTCCATTACAGCACCAGGAGTAATTACGTCTGGCTTACAAATTACAGAGCACCCAGCTGCTAAAGCGGTAGAAATTTTTCTAGATGCTAAAACTATTGGGAAATTCCAAGGAACTAAAGCTGCAACAACTCCAACTGGTTGATAATAAACATGAACCCTTGTATCTGGGAATCTACTTTGTTGAGTTTGACCATAAATTCTTTTTGTTTCTTCAGCATTCCATTCAAAAATATCAGCTCCACCACCAACTTCACCAATTGCTTCTGCAAGAGGTTTTCCAACTTCAAGAGTTAACCATTTTGCAATAACATCTTTTTTTTCTCTCATCGTGTCTGCAATTTTTCTAAGCACATATGCTCTTTGCCATGGCGCAGTGTTCTTCCAAATCTCCAATCCTTTTTCTGCTGACTTTAATGCTTTTTGCACTTCAATAGATGAAGCTTTAGATGCTTTTCCAATTACTTCTTCAGTTGCAGGGTTAATTACATCATAAGTTTCTTTTTTTTCTGCTTGTTGCCATTTACCATCAATGAATTGTCCAAATTTTTCGTACATAGAATTTATTTTTAAGTTTACTTAATTAGGTTTTTTAATTTATAAATGGAATTATATATAAACATTATACATATTAAAAGATAAACATATTTATGAAGAAAATTACTCTTACTTGTGCTCATGCAATTGTAAAATATTTGATTGCGCAGAAAATATTAATTAATGGTAAAAAAGAACCTTTATTTCCAGGTGTCTTTGGAATTTTTGGACATGGAAATGTAGCATGTTTAGGTCAAGCACTAGAGGAAAATCAAAAAGAACTTCCAACATATAGAGGGCATCACGAACAAAATATGGCACTTACAGGAATTGGCTATGCTAGAGCAAAAAGAAGACAACAAATTTTTGTAGCAACATCCTCAGTTGGACCTGGGGCAACAAATATGGTTACAGCTGCTGCAGTTGCTATGAGTAACAGGTTGCCAATTTTATTTTTACCTGGAGATACTTATGCAAATAGAATGCCAGATCCTGTATTGCAACAAGTTGAGCATTTTAATAATCCTGGTATTACAGCTAATGATGCGTTTAAACCTGTAACAAGATATTTTGATCGAATAACTAGACCAGAACAAATTATTCAATCATTTCCAGCAGCAGTTCAAACAATGTTAGATCCCGCAGATTGTGGCCCTGCATGTATTGCTTTAAGTCAAGATATACAAGGTCAAACTTTTGATTATCCTGAAGAATTTTTTAATGAAAAAGTTCACGCGATTAGAAGACCAAGACCAGATGAATTTCAAATTAAAGAGGCAGCAGAAAAAATTAAGTCATCTAAAAATCCAATTATAATTTCTGGTGGTGGAGTTTTTTACTCAGATGCAATGGATGAGTTAAGTCAGTTTGCAATTAAACACAACATACCAGTAACCCAAACTGTAATGGGATATTCTACAATGAAAAGAGATCATTCTCATTTTGCAGGCCAGATTGGCGGTTTAGGTGGAAAAAATACAAATACATTAGCAAAAGAAACAGATTTAGCAATTGCGGTTGGAACTAAACTTGCAGATTTTACAACTGGATCATGGGCAAATTTTGAAAACAAAAATTTTAAACTAGTTTCAATAAATGTATCAAGATTTGATGCTAACAAACATTTAGCGCAAGCGGTCATTGGAGATGCTAAAGTTTCATTAACAGAACTTTCACAAGCGTTAGGAAGTTGGAAAGCTGGAGATGAATGGAATAAAAAATCCCAAACTGAGCTCAAATCATGGAATGAACATATAGATAAAGAGAGTGCGCCAACAAATCAAGAAGTTCCAAGTTATGTTCAGGTAATTGGCGCGATTTATAGAAACTCTGATCCAACAGATATTGCTGTTACTGCAGCAGGAGGTTTAGTTGGTGAAGTTGTTCAAGTTTGGAGACCTAGAGAATTAAATACTCATGAAACAGAGTGGGGTTTTAGTTGTATGAGTTATGAAATTTCTGGAGCGCTTGGAATAAAAATGGCTAATCCTGATAAAGAAGTAATTTCTTTTGTAGGAGATGGTTCTTATCTTCTAAATAATACAGATATTTATTCATCAGTTATTACAAAAAACAAATTGATAATTATAGTTTGTGATAATGGTGGGTTTGCAGTTATCAATCGACTTCAATTATTTAAAGGTGGTAAAGAATATAACAACTTATTAAAGAGCTCTAATACTCCTGGACTAGTTGATGTTGATTTTGCAAAACATGCAGAAAGTATGGGAGCTAAATCTGAACATGTTAATTCAATTTCAGATCTTGAGGCTGCATTTAAGAGAGCAAAAGCATCCGATGTAACATACGTTATTTCAATTAAAACTCATGCTTATAAATGGGTTGAGGGATCAGCTTTTTGGGATAGCCCTACACTAGAAATTCCGACAACTAAAGAGAATGAAGAAGCTTTAAAACTTTATAAAGAAGGAAAAGGCAAACAAAGACAAGGTGTATAAACCTTTATGAACAAAATTTTTAAAGTCGGTCTTATTGGCTGTGGTCATATTTCAGAAACTTATTTTAGAGCTCAAGAATATTTTAATAATATTAGAATAGTTAAATGTGCAGATATAAATATGGAAGCAGCTAAAAAGAGTGCAATTCATTATAATATTGAAGCTTTAACAGTAGAAGAACTTTTAAAAGACAAAGAAATTGAAATAATTCTAAATCTGACGATCCCGGGAGCACATTACGAAGTTTCTAAAATGGCTCTAGAAAATGGAAAACATTCATATGCTGAAAAACCAATGGCAGTAAATTTTGAGGATGGAAAAAAATTACTTGAACTAGCTAAAGAAAAAAAACTTTATATAGGAAATGCTCCAGATACATTTTTAGGTGGAGGAATTCAAAAAACTAGAGAGTTAATTGATAATGGTGTAATTGGTGATATTAAATTAGGAAATGCTATATTTGCATTTCCAGGAGTTCAATCCTACCATCCAAATCCAGAAAGTTGGTTTGCAGAAAACGAAGGAGGACCTGTTATTGATATGGGTCCATACTATTTGACTGCATTAGTAAATTTAATTGGACCAGCAAAACAAGTGCAAGGAAGATGTACAAAAGTTTTTGAAGAAAGAGAAATCGGAATTGGTCCTAAAAAAGGTAAAAAATTTAAAGTTGAAACACCAACAACATACTTAGCAACGATTCAATTTGAAAATGATTGTATCATCCAAATTACCTTATCATTTGATGTAGTGGCCCATCAAAGAAATCACATTGAGCTTTATGGAAATAAAGGATCAATAATTGTTCCAGATCCAAATATGTTTGGTGGATCTGCTTTTGTTTCAGTTACAGCAGGCGGAAACTGGGGCGAACACAAAACAGATATGATGCCTTTAGGAAAAATAAATATTAAAAGTCAAAGTTCGAGAGCCAATGAGTCTCCAACAAATGCAAATTATAGAGGAGCAGGCCTTTCAGAAATGGCTTATGCCATTGAAAATAAACTTGAGCATAGATGTAATGGAGAATTATCGCTACATGTATTAGATATTATAGATTCTACAATGAGAGCCTCACAAACTGGAGTTCCTCAAGAAATAAAAACGACCTGTAAAAAACCAAAACCTTTTACACTTGAAGAAATTAAAAAAATATTAAATTAATAAAATAATTATATTTTAATTTATTGATTTGTTTTTATTCTCAGCCATAGACAAAGCAATCTTAAATGAATTTAAAATTGGAGCTAAGTTTGCCTCATTTTTACCCGCAATAGCAAATGCAGAACCATGAGCAGTAGTTGTAACTGGTACAGTTAATCCACCTTGAACTGTTACCCCTCTATCAAAACCAAATGCTTTAAGACCAGATTGTAGCGCATCATGATACATACCAACCATACAATCATGATTTTTATTTTTATAAGCTACTACAAAAGAGGTGTCACATGGTAAAGGACCATCAACATTGTAACCAAGTTTTTTTGCTTCCTCAATCGCAGGTATAATTTCATCTTTTTCTTCAGTACCAAACTCTGCATGGGGATTAAGTGCCTGAATAGCAATTCGAGGTTTCTTAACACCGTTTAGCTCCATAACTTCATTTATTAATTTTATTGGCTTCATAATATTTTCTTTTGTAATATGTTGGGCAACTTCTTTTATTGGAATATGCGAAGTTACTCTTGCTGTCCAAAAATTATCTATAACATTAAACTCACAACAGAAACTATTTACTTCAAGTTTTTCTGCCATTAATTGCAATTCATCTGAGTGTTTATTTCCTCCAAGTTTTAAACTTGTTTTATTCATTGGCGCAAAATTAATTGCATCTATTTTTTTTTCTTTAGCAAGAGTTAAAGCTAAATCTAAAGCTTCCAATACACTCTCACCAGATTCTTTTGATGGTTCAGCTAATTTATATTTATGATTTTTTCCTTTAGCAATATCTAATAGAAATCTATTTGCTTTATTAAAATCAATTTCATCAAAATTTTCAACAACATCTATATTATGTGAAATTCCTGTAATATTATTTCCACTTTCAAATACTTGCTTTTCACCAATGATGACAATGTTTGCTTTGTTAGTCATTTCGTCATTTAAAAGTTTTGAAATTAATTCTGGACCTATGCCAGCAGGATCACCTAGCAGTAAAGCAATGTTAGATTTATTTTGAGCCATTTTTTTCTTTACGTCTTGTATCAGATTATGTTTAAATTATTAAATATAAATTAACTAAAGAGGGAAATAATGAAAAAAAGCTTTAAACTATTTTTAGCAGCTGCTTTTCTAGTAACTGAATTTTTTGTTGTAGCTCTTCCATTAATGATCACTTCAGCTAAAGCTGACGGTCATCCAATACAAGCAATTACTCACGCTGGTTTTGGTGGTGGAACTGACGTTACTACTAGAATGATGTTATTAAGAGCAAGAAGAGTTCTTAAACAAGATATGCAATTAGTAAACAAAAAAGGTGGTGGTGGAGCAGCATCAATGGATTATATGATGTCTTTACCTGCAGATGGTAACCACACTTTAACTTGGACAACAGGTCATGCTGTTTCTATGGCTTTAGGAAAAACTAAAGTTAAGTTAAGTGATATGCAACCACTTGCTAGAGGAACTGATGACCCTCAATTATTTGTTGTAAATTGTAAAAACGATATCAAAGATGCTAAAAAATTTATTAGCACACAAAAATCAAAATCACTAAAATATGGAACTACTCACACTGGTGGTATTGACGATGTTAGTGCAATTGCATTTACAAAAAAAGGTGGATTAAAAGATCCAACTATCGTTGCTTACAAAGGTGTTGCGCCAATCAAAACTAACCTTATCAAAGGAGATATTGATGTAGGTGTTTTAAACTTAGGTGAAGCATTAACTGAAATTAATGAAGGTAAACTTTGTGTTTCAGTTGTATTAGCAAACAATAGAATGGCTAAAATTGGAGACTCTCCAACAGCAAAAGAATTAGGTATACCTGTTTCTTTATCTACTGTTAGAGGTTTCGTAACTAAAAAAGGTGCTCCAGCAGACAGAGTAAAACAATTAGAAGCTGGAATGATGAAAGCTATGAGCCACAACTACTACAAAAATTTCTTAACAGAAATTGGTCTTGATGAGACAAGTGTTGTAGGTGCAGATGAATGGGGTAAGCAAATGGAAGAAATGCTTGCTGAGATGACTGCGCAGCTTAAAGCTTTAGGTTACATTAACTAATCTAATTAAAAGTACATTTGAATATGAAAAATGTACAAAAACAAAAAAGGGCAAACAAAAGTTTGCCCTTTTTTTTTAGAGATGAGTTTAAAGTTTCCCTTATAATTATTTTAATATCTGTAGCATTATTAATCACTACTTTTACTTTTGATATTGTTCCTCCTATTTTAAATAGAGGAATACAGCCAGCAACATTTCCAAAAGCACTCTTGGTTTTAATAATAATAATGACATTGTTCATCTATTATTTGGCAACTAAAAATCCCTGGAAAGTTGAAAAAAAATTACCAAGATCATTCTTTCTAACTTTATCAAGTTTTGTTATTTTTGTAGTAGTTTCTAAAACACTTGATTTCTTTTTAGCAATCTCAGCTTTATCCATTTTTGTTTCTTATTGTTGGGGAGAAAAGAGATTATTTTATTTATTTTTAGTCGGGATTATTTTTCCAATAATTGTCTTTATTTTTTTTGAGACAATTTTAGGTTTAAGATTTCCTCCAGGAATAATTACTAACATTTACTATAGTTAAATGGATAATTTATTATTAATGTTGGCACCACTTTTCAGTTCTAAACTATTATTAGTTTTATTTTTTGGAACTTTATTTGGTTTGATATTAGGTGTGTTACCTGGTTTAGGACCAACAACAGGTGGAGCATTAATACTCCCTTTCACAATGACACTAGATCCATTATCTGCAATTGTTTTATTAACTTCTATTTATTGTGCAGGAACCTATGGTGGTGCAATAACTGCTGTACTTATTAATACACCAGGGACCCCAGCGGCCGCAGCCACTTGTTTAGATGGCTATCCTCTAGCACAAAAAGGCGAAGCTGGAAGAGCTTTAGGTATGGCAACAGTCTCAAGTACTGTTGGAGGTATTTTTAGTGTTGTTATATTAGTTTTCTTTGCTCCTATATTAGCACAACTTGCTTATGAGTTTGGTCAGCCAGAATATTTTGCATTAGCAATATTTGGTTTAACAATGCTTGCATCGATTGGTGAAGGTAGTCCAATTAAAAATTTAATTGCAGGTGCTTTTGGAATATTGATTTCTACAGTTGGTAAAGATTTTATGACTTCAATTGATCGTTTTACTTTTGGGATCAATGAATTAACTGAAGGAATAGGATTTATACCAGTAGTGGTTGGACTTTTTGCAATGAGCGAAATGTTAACTCAATCAACTTTGATAAATCAAATTTTTAATAGGATTGCTTTAAAAGCAATTAAATTACCAAGTAAAGATGATTATAAAAAAACATGGAAAACAATATTGCGATCAAGTGGGATTGGATCGTTTATTGGAGTACTACCTGCAGAAGGTGGAACAGTTGCTTCTTTAATTGGTTATTCTGAGGCGAAGAGATTTTCAAAAAATCCAGAAGAATTTGGAAAAGGATCAATAGAAGGAATTGCAGGAGCAGAAGCGGCAAATAATGCGGCAACAGGTGGCGCTATGGTTCCAACTTTAGCGCTGGGTATTCCTGGTAGCGCAACAACAGCCGTTATACTGACGGGATTAATTATTCATGGTGTTAGACCTGGGCCAGATTTGTTTAGAGAGCAACCAGATTTCTTATATGGAATATTTGGCGCCATGCTAATAGCTAATATCCTCTTTTTTATTTTTGGATTTTTTGGAGCAAAAATATTTGCAAGAATAACTTTAGTACCCAATAAAATCTTATGGCCAATGATATTCGCAGTTTCAGTATGTGGAACTTATTCTTTAAATCAATCCATAATAGATGTTTGGATAATGTTATTTTTTGGAGTGCTAGGTTTTTTCATGAGAAGATATGGTTTTTCAGTCGTTCCAGTTATCATTGGATTAATTTTGGGTGAGTTAGTTGAAGGAACTTTAAGACAATCTCTGGTTATATTTGATGGTAATTGGTTGATGTTTTTTACAAGACCAATTGCTTTAACATTCTTTATTTTGTCTTTAATTGCTCTAGCTTTTCCTTTAATAAGATCAAAAAAATTTAGAAAGAAATTATGATTAAGTATGATCTAAATAATAGAGTGGCAGTTGTTACAGGTGGAGCACAAGGATTTGGCTTAGCAATAACTGAAAGATTTATCGAAGCAGGTGCAAAAGTTGTGATTTGGGACATTGATGAAAATGCAGCTAAAGAGGCGATTGATAAAGTAAAATCAGAACACCTCAGTCATCAAATCGTAGACGTAACTAATTTTGAAATAGTAAATAAAAATTTAGAAGAAGTAGAAGAAAAATATGGAAAAATAGATATTTTTGTTAATAACGCAGGTATTGCAGGTATGAATACCACTGTCGCTGAATATCCTTTAGATGAATGGAAAAAAGTAATGAACTTAAATTTAAATTCTGTTTTCTATTGTTGTAAAGCAGTTGTTCCATTTATGCTAAAAAATGATTATGGAAGAATAGTTAATATTGCATCAATTGCTGGAAAAGAAGGTAATCCAAATGCAAGTGCATACAGCACATCTAAGGCAGGAGTTATTGGTTTAACAAAATCTCTAGGTAAAGAGCTTGCGCAAAAAAATATAGCTGTAAATTGTGTAACACCAGCAGCAGCTAAAACAAGAATTTTTGATCAAATGACAGAGGAACATATCAATTATATGTTATCAAAAATTCCTAGAAACAAATTTGCAAAGGTTGAAGAATTAGCATCATTAGTTACTTGGTTAGCTAGTGAAGAAAATTCATTTTCGACTGCGGCAGTATTTGATTTAAGTGGTGGAAGAGCTACATATTAGTTATGCAAGTAGGTATCGATGTAGGCGCAACTAAAATTGAGAGTGTTGTACTTGAAGAGAATGGGAATGAAAAACACAGATCAAGAATATCGTGTCCAAAGGAGTATACCCAAATTATAACTGCCATAAGAGATATCCACAGAAAATTAGAACAAGAGTTTAAAAAAAATCTTCCAATTGGTGTTTGTCATCCAGGAGTTCATTCTCCTCAAACTGGATTAGTAAAAAATGCTCCAAATATTACTTGGTTAGAAAAAAAACCATTTCAAAGTGATCTACGTAAAGCTCTTGGAAAAGAGGTGTTTTGTGAAAATGATGCAAACTGTTTTGCTTTATCCGAAGCAATAGATGGAGCTGGTACACATTATAAAATCGTTTACGGAATTATATTAGGTTCAGGAGTTGGAGGTGGTTTAGTAATAGATAAAAAAATTATTACTGGCTCAAATGGAGTAGCAGGGGAATGGGGACACAACCAAATTCCATATTTTGCAGCTAAGAAAGAAAATTTTGACTCAAGTAATGCAAGGGAAGCGGAGATTGAAAGTTTTTTATCTGGATTAAGTTTAGCAAAAAGATTTAAGAAACTTTATGGAAAAAATTTAAAAGCTAATGAAATTTTTGAATTAAATAGAAAACATGATTTAGATGCTGAAAGATTTATAGATGATTTTAAAGTAAACTTAGCAATGTCTCTTTCAAGCATCATAAATATTTTAGATCCTGATGCTTTTATTTTTGGAGGAGGAGTTTCAAACGAAATTGATTTTTTACATGAAATAGACTCATTGGTTAGAAAGTTTGTAATTGGGAGAGAATATGAGGGTGTTTTTTTAAAACCTAAATTTGGTGATGCTAGTGGTGTACGTGGTGCTGCAAGATTAGGAAGAAGCGCGACATATTAGAACTTCAACTAAAAGTAGAATCAAAAAAAAAAATTTTTTTTATAATTAAAAAAAACATTACTAAATAAGAAAAAAAATCAATATCAACTCTTAGTTGAATAACGTTTTTTTAGTTATCAATTGAGAATTATTCTACTTATAGTTTCGTTTTAAAAAATAGTTAACTAAATAAAAAAAGAGGAAGAGAAGATATGAAAAAACTAATGATCGCTTTAATTACTTTAGCGTTCACATCTACTTCATCAATTGCAGGACCTAAGATTGAGGTTTTGCACTGGTGGACGTCTGGTGGTGAAGCTGCTGCACTTAAAGTTTTAAAAGATGATTTCGCTGCAAACGGTGGTGAATGGATGGACATGCCTGTAACAGGTGGTGGTGGAGACGCTGCTAACGTTGCATTAAAAGCAAGAATTGTTGCTGGAGATCCTCCATCTGCATCTCAAATTAAAGGACCTACAATTCAAGAGTATGACCAAGAAGGTGTTGTAGCTCCATATAACATTGATGAAGTTGCTAAAGCAGAAGGTTGGGACAATTTATTAGACCCAATGATTGCAGCAATTCACAAGTGTGAAAATAATAGCGGACCTTATTGTGCTGCTCCAGTAAACATTCACAGAATTGACTGGATGTGGGCAAACAAAGCTGTATTTGATGCAAACGGTATTTCAGTTCCAACTACTTGGGATGAGTTAAATGCTGCTGCTGAAAAATTACAAGCTGCTGGTATCATTCCATTTGCACATGGTGGTCAAGCTTGGCAAGACGCTACAGTATTTGAAGCAGTTGCTATGGGTATTGGAGGAAATAACTATTACAAAAATTGTTATGTAGATCTTAAAGAAAGCTGTTTAAGAAGTGAAACAACAGTTAAAGTTTTTGATCAAATGAGAAAACTACAAGGGTTTACTGACGAAGGTAGTCCAGGAAGAGACTGGAACGTTGCTACTGGTATGGTTATTGAAGGAAAAGCTGGTTTCCAAATTATGGGTGACTGGGCAAAAGGCGAATTTACAGCTGCAGGAAAAGTTCCAGGTGTAGATTACTATTGTGCTGCCACTCCTTCAAACAATGGATACTTATATAACGTAGATAGTTTTATCTTTTACAAATCTAGCGATCCAGATAAACAAGCTGGCCAAAAGTTATTAGCTAAGCTTATGATGGGTAAAAACTTTCAAAAAGTTTTCAACCTATACAAAGGTTCTATTCCGGCACGTTTAGACGTATCAATGGATGAATTTGACAAGTGTGCAAAAACATCTAATGCAGATATTAAAACTGCAGGTGCAAGCGGTGGATTAGTTCCAAGTTTTGCTCACGGTATGGCTCAAGGTAATACTATGAAAGCTGCCCTACAAGATATCATTACAGAGCACTTTAACTCTGATATGTCATCTGTAGATGCTGCTAACGCTTTAGCTGACTCAGTTTTAGCTAATATGTAGTACATAAAAATTAAAAGGCCACTTTTGATAAAGTGGCCTTTTTTTTTAAATCTAAAAATAAAAAATATTTATAATGTTCAAGTGGTTAGAAAAAAATTTACCTAAAATTGTAATGGCTCCAGCTGTTGGTTTGATTGGCTGGTTTGTTTATGGATTTGTACTTTGGACTTTATATATATCTTTTACCAATTCTAAAATTCTTCCAAAGTATGAACTTTGGGGATTTGGTCAGTATGAGAAGCTTTGGGCATCAAGAAAATGGCTTATTGCAGTAGATAATTTGCTTATTTTTACAGCACTATTTTTAATCTTCTGTGTTGTTATAGGAATAATTCTTGCAATTTTTTTAGACCAAAAAATCAGAGCAGAAGGTTTGCTAAGAACTATTTATTTGTATCCTATGGCGCTATCTTTTATCGTTACAGGAACCGCATGGAAATGGATATTAAATCCAACTTTAGGTATCCAAAAAATGTTTAGAGACTGGGGTTTTGAGAACTTTACCTTTGATTGGTTAGTAGATAGGGAGATGGCCATTTATACCATAGTTATTGCAGGTGTTTGGCAATCTGCAGGGTTTGTGATGGCTCTATTTTTAGCTGGATTAAGGTCAGTAGAAGATGAAATTGTTAAGGCAGCAAAAATAGATGGTGCAAGTTTATTTACGGTTTACTGGAAGATTTTACTTCCAATGATGAGACCTGTATTTTTTACAAGCTTTGTAATTTTAGTTCATATATCTATAAAAAGTTATGATCTTATCGTAGCACTGACACAAGGTGGGCCAGGCATATCAACAACTATGCCCGCTTTATACATGACTCAAACTGCATTTCATAAAAGCCAAGTTGGTTTATCTGCTGCGAGTGCGATGATGATGTTTATGGCTGTAGCAGCTGTGATTATCCCATATTTATATTCAGAATTAAGGAGAGAAAATGCAAGATAGTTTAAAATCTTCTTCTTATCAGCAGTTAGAACAAAAATCTAAATATACAAATATGTTTTTGAGATGGTTTTTGTATTTTATTTTAATTCTTTTTGCTTCTTATTTTATTTTTCCACTTTACGTAATGGTTGTTACTTCGTTAAAAACAATGGAAGAGATACGTCAAGGAACACTTTTAAGTTGGCCAAGCGGATTAAATTTGGAATCTTGGGCTGTAGCGTGGGGTGGTCGAGGATATGGAGCTGGTGACACTTTTTTAAGACCATATTTTTGGAATTCAATCAAGATGGTTGTACCAGCAGTATTTTTTTCAACTTTTATTGGAGCTATGACAGGTTATGTTTTAACTAAATGGAGATTTAAAGGAGATCAGTGGGTTTTCCTTTTTTTATTATTTGGATGTTTTATACCTTTTCAAGCAATATTGTTACCAATGGCCAGAACTCTTGGAGTGTTAGGAATATCAAATTCTGTTGTTGGGTTAGTTTTGGTTCATACAGTTTACGGAATTCCTTTTACCACATTATTTTTTAGAAATTATTATATTTCTGTTCCAACAGAATTAGTTAAAGCCGCAAGAATTGATGGAGCAGGTTTCTTTAAAATATTTTTCAAAATTTTACTTCCAATATCTGCACCGATTATTGTTGTAACTGTAATTTGGCAATTTACACAAATATGGAATGATTTTTTATTTGGATCAACTTTCTCTTTTGGTGAGGCAGCACCAATTCAAGTTGCTTTAAATAACATGGTTTTATCTAGTACAAGTGTTAAAGAATATAATGTTGATATGGCGTCAGCAATCATAGCAGGAGTACCAACACTTATTGTGTATGTTTTAGCAGGTAAATATTTTATTAGAGGATTAACTTCAGGAGCAGTGAAAGGATAACAATGAAAACATTAAAAATTGAAGATCTATCAAAAAATTTTGGGTCTACAGAAGTATTAAGAAAAATTAATTTAGAGATAGATGAGGGAAATTTTTTAGTTTTATTAGGTCCTTCAGGATGCGGAAAATCTACATTACTAAATATTATTGCAGGTTTAGAGACAATCAACGAAGGTAACGTTTTTATTGATGATTATAATGTCAGTAAAGTAGAGCCAAAAGACAGAAATATTGCGATGGTTTTCCAATCATACGCTTTATACCCTTCGATGAATGTAAGAGAGAATATGATTTTTGGTCTGAAACAAGCAAAGACTTCAAAAGAAAAAATTGAACAACAGTTAGAGAAGGTATCTAAATTTTTACAAGTTGATCAATTGTTAGAAAGAAAACCATCTCAATTGTCTGGAGGACAAAGACAAAGAGTTGCTATTGGAAGAGCATTAGTAAGAGAACCTAGAATATTCTTATTTGATGAACCTCTGTCTAACTTAGATGCAAAATTAAGAGTTGAGATGAGAAGAGAAATTAAAAAACTTCATCAACAATTAAAAACAACAGTTGTATACGTAACTCATGATCAAACTGAAGCGATGAGTTTAGGGACAAGAATTGCAATTATGAATCATGGCGTTATTCAACAAAATGATACACCTGAAAATATTTACAACAAGCCAAGCAACACATTTGTAGCTGACTTTATTGGATCACCATCTATGAATTTAATTAAAGGAATTTTAAAAGAAAGCTCGGGTGAAATATCTTTTTCAGTAAGTGGTTCTAACGTTGAAATTCCAATTAAAGATTATGAATTTATAGATAAATCTAATTTAAATAATAAAGAAGTTTTCTTTGGTATAAGACCAGAACATATTTACTTTAAAAAATCTAATGAAAGTGATTTTGAAATTAATTTAAGAGCGGATTTAAGTGAGTATATCGGCCACGAACAGATAATGACTTTTGATTATGCTAATCAAGAAATTTTAGCTAAATTTCCCTCAACAATAAAAATTGAATTAGCAAAAGAAACAAAATTATATTTTGATTTAACTCAAACATCATTATTTGATGCTCAAACTGAGGAGAGAATATAAGATGAAGGTTAAATATTCTGATTTAAAAAATAAAAGAGTGTTTATTACTGGTGGTGGTTCAGGCATTGGAGCTTCAATAGTCGAACATTTTTGTGAACAAGGCAGCGAAGTTTATTTTGTAGATATTGATCTAAAAGAAACAAAAAAACTTTTAAATAAAATTAAAAAAAATAAATTTAGAACTCCAACATTCATTGAATGTAATTTGCTAGACATCAATAAATTAGAAAAAACAATTAAAAATATTATTGCAAAAAAAGGTCCAATACATGCTTTAATTAATAATGCAGCCAATGATGATAGACACACAACAGATCAGGTGGATGAAAAATATTGGGAAAATAGAATGGCAATCAACTTAAAACATTATTTTTTTGCAGCTAAAGCTGTCGTTAAATCTATGAAAAAAATGAAAGCTGGTTCGATTGTTAATTTAAGTTCAGTTTCTTGGATGCTAGGTGAAGGTGATAAAGTTGTTTATGAAACCGCAAAATCTGCAGTAGTAGGTTTAACTAGATCTTTTGCGCAAGAGTATGGGAAATATAATATCAGAACCAATTCAGTAGTCCCTGGATCTATAGCTACTGAAAGACAAATAAAACATTGGTTAACACCAAAGTACAAAAAGCTAATTTTAGACAGTCAGGCTTTAAAAAGACAATTAAAACCTAATGATGTTGCTCAAATGGTAATGTTTTTAGCATCAGATCAATCATCTGGATGTACAAAACAAAGCTTTATTGTTGATGGTGGTATAACTTGAT
>CACJHS010000007.1 GCA_902593235.1 uncultured Pelagibacteraceae bacterium | reverse complement strand
TTAACAGTTGCAGGTACAATATTTGCTTATTTTTCAATTTTAATCATTAGTTTTGGTGATTTTTCTAGGTATGTAAAAAATGAAAAAGAATTAAAAAAAGGAAATTTAAGTTTAATTTTGAATTTAATTATTTTTTCTTTTTTATCTGTTTTTATTGTTACAGGTTCTGATGTTTTTCTAAATCAAAAATTTTCAGATATAGATAGAATATTTACTAATCCTACAGATATAATCGGGAAGTTTGATAATATACAGATAACAATAGTAGTTTTGTTTTTTATTATAATAGCTTCAGCTTCTACAAATTTAGTTGCCAATTTCATCCCATCTCAATACTCTTTAATAAATTTTGCTCCCTCAATATTAAGTTTAAAAAGCGCTAGTTATTTAATTGCTTTTTTTGGTTTGCTAATCGCAATCTTCTGGTTAACTATATTGAGCCAAATAGGAATTTTATCATTTGTTGATACTTTTGGTGCTTTCTTTGGCCCATTATTTGGAGTGATGGCAGCTGACTATTATTTAATTAAAAATCAAGAATTAAGTAATAAAGATTTATATTCTATAGATAAAGAGAGTGCTTATTATTATTCAGGTGGTTGGCATATAAAAGGTGTTTATTCTTTAATTATTGGATTTATATTTTCAGCCTCTACAATTTGGAACACTAATTTAATGTTTTTACAGTCCTACGCTTGGATAATAGGTGCATTTGTTGCTTGGATAACATATTACTTATTAGCAAAAAAGTAATATGAAAGCTCTAGTATATACAGGTACTCAGGAATTAGTTTATAGAGACGAACCAAACCCAATTGAAGTTTCAGGAGAAAGTATTTTAAAAATACATGCTTCAGGTATATGTGGCTCGGATATGCATGCTTATCATGGACATGATGAAAGAAGAGTGCCTCCATTAATATTGGGACATGAGGTAAGTGGAGAAGTTCAGAATGGAAAATTCAAAGGAAAAGATGTTGTTTTAAATCCTTTAATTACTTGTGGCAAATGTGAATACTGTACAAGTGGAAGAGAACATCTTTGCCCAAACAGAATTATTTTAGGTATGAACAAACCAATTGAAAGACAAGGAGTTTTTGCAGAATTTGTATCAACTCCTGATCAAAATATTTATGAAATTCCTGATGGTTTAGATAAAAATGAGGCTCCTGTAGCAGAGCCAACTGCTGTTTCTTTACATGCAGTACTAATGGGTGAGCAAGCATTGAGCAAACCTTTATCTGAATGTAAAACCTTAATTCAAGGTGGTGGTGCGATTGGTTTATTATGTGGTCTAATATTATCAAAAATTAAAGGTAACAAAGACATAATTCTTTCTGACCCAAATAAATTAAGACTAAAAGAATGCTCCAAATATTTGGAAGCAAAATATGTAGCTCCAAATGACAAGGAAATAGCTAGCAATAACTTTGATATAGTTTTTGATACGGTTGGACTAGAAATCTCAAGACAACAAGCAATCGAAGTAGTAAAACCAGGTGGAAATATCATTCACATAGGTTTAACTCAGCCTGCTGGAACCTTTAATTTTAGAAAAATGACCTTACAAGAAGTGACAGTTATTGGCACTTATTGTTATACAAATAAAGATTTTGAACAAACTCTAAAGATTTTAGCAAACAAAGATATTGGATCACTAGATTGGATTGAGTTTAGAGAATTAAAAAGTGGCGGAGATGCCTTTAAGCAAATACACGATGGTACATGTGTTGCCCCAAAAATTATCCTTTTACCTTAGAAATTAAGTCTATTTTTGAGTTAAGAGCTCTTGATCCGCCTGTTTTAAGTTCCTTAGATACAACAGGAGCTGATATCATAAACGACCAGTAAACCAAAAGTATAAATACAGATATAATTTTCACAGTATTCATTTAACAATCAATTTTGAATTTAGAATGTTGAAATTGTGACTGAATATTGAATTTATAAATAATCTATCTATAAGAAGAACATGTTAAAAATTTTTTATATTTTTATTACATCATTAATCTTTCTTGGCTCAGCATACTCAGAAACTGTTAAAGTTTTTGAATTTACTGAAAAAGAATTGTCGGCACTTGAGATACGTAAAGTAAGAGGAGCAGATAACAATACTTCTTATACTGTTGGATCAAATGAAAATGGTAATTTTTTAAAAGCAGTAGCAGACAACGCTGCTTCGGGCCTTGGAAAAGAGATCAAAATTGATCTAAATAAAACACCTTTTATCAATATTACATGGAAAATAGAGAAGGATCTTCGTGGGATTAAAGAGAATACGAAAAAAGGACATGATTATGCCGCCCGTGTTTTTGCGATTAAAAAAACTGGAGCCACACCTTTATCAAATAGAGCAATTAATTATGTTTTTTCAAGTAATAGTGATGTTGGTGAAAATAGACCAAGTCCTTATACAAAAAAATCTATAGACAATGTATTAGCAACCACCAAAGACAACTTAAATGAATGGGTGACAGTGAAAGCCAATGTGAAAGAAGATTTTAAAAAATTTCATGATTTAGATGTAAATGAATTAGATGGCCTAGCTATAATGGCAGATACTGATAATTCTAAAATGAAATCAATTTCTTATTTTCAGAATATTTATTTTTCAGCAGATTAATTACCATTTTAAATACTTTTTTAATCCAATACTTAAAAACGATAATAAAATGGCCGCGACAACATCAGCGATTGGAATTGCATTTGGAAATCCAAAGTTCCATAAAACTACTCCGATTAACCAAATAATATAAATTTTCATCTAAGACATTATATCTTAGTTTCTATTAAATTTTTATTTATTTGATATTATTAATTTATGCATAAAAACTTTAGTCACAATGTCAAAGTCTATTATGAAGATACAGATGCTGGTGGGGTCGTGTACTATGCTAACTATTTAAAATATTTAGAAAGAGCCAGAACGGAAGCGTTATCAGCTATTGGATTAAGCAATACAAAAATAAAAAATGATTTTGGTGCTCTTATAATTGTTAAATCGTGCAATATTGAATATAAAAAATCTGCATATTTAGAAGATGATTTACAAATTAAATCATTTGTAGACTCTACTTTAAAAACTTCTTTTTTAATGAATCAATCAATATTTAAAGATGAGGAATTGATCGTAGAAGCTAAAATTCATCTAGTATTTATAAATGAAAAATTCAAGCCAGTAAAAATTCCAGAAAAAATCTTATTAGACTTTAAACCCTATACTTCTAGTTAATAGATATTTTCCTAGCTTTTTTAAATAAATCTACAATCATTCTTTCAGATACAAGCTTAGTGTTTACATTTCTAGGGCTAGGGTGATAACAGGCAATTAGTTTAATATTTCCTGGTAGTAAATAGGATTTTCCATGAATAAATTTTATCTTTTCATTAAAAGTATATTTTTTTTTATAAAATTTAACACAATTATCAAATGCCACCTTTCCTAATGCAATAATAGTTTTTAATTTTTTTAAATTATAAATCTCGCTATCAAAGTATTTTGAACAATTATTAAGCTCTTCTATTTTAGGTTTGTCTCCAGGAGGAACACATTTTAAAATATTAGTTATATATGTCGATTTTAATTTGAGACCATCATTTAGATTTTCTGAATTTGGTTGGTTTGAAATTTTAGCTTTAAATAAACATTGAAATAAAAAATCTCCAGATTTATCACCTGTGAAAGCTCTTCCTGTTCGTGTGCCCCCATGTGCTGCTGGGGCCAATCCAATTATTAAAATTTTTGCATCAATTTCGCCAAAACCTGTAACTGGTTTTCCCCAGTAAGTTTCATTTATGTTTTGTTTCCTTTTTTCTGTTGAAATTTTTTTTACAAAATTAACAAGCCTTGGACATTTTTTACATTTAAGAATTGTTTTATTTAAACTATCTATTTTAATATTCATAAATGAAAATTTTAAATTATTTAGTCATAATATTTATATGCATTAATCCCTCAGTTAAAGCAGATTCAGATAAAACATTAATTAATGAATTGCAAAAGGGTGGAAAATTAATTTTTATAAGACATGCTTATGCCCCTGGTGGCGGCGATCCAGATAATTTCGATATTAACGATTGTACAACTCAAAGAAATTTAAGTGATAGTGGTAGAGTTCAATCACAAAAAATTGGCAATTTTTTTAAGAAAAATAAAATTTCAATTGGAAAAGTTTATTCTAGTGAATGGTGTCGATGTAAAGAAACAGCTTCTATTGCCTTTAAAGAATATGAAACTAAAAATTTTCTAAACTCATTTTTTAGCGCAAAATTTGCCAATAATAGAAAAAAGCAAATTATTGATTTTGATAAATTTATTAGTACTTGGGATAAAGATCAAAATTTAGTTTTTGTTACACATTATGTAGTGATTTCTGAAATTTTAAATTACGCACCATCATCTGGAGAGATTGTTGTTTCGGATAAAAGTTTAAAAGTTATTGATACTTTAGAAATTGAATATTAAAGTAAATTACCATGTCATCTAAAAGAGCAATGAGACAAGCACAAAAACAAGCATACGCTAAGCATCGTTCAAATATTACAAATAGTAGATTTGAACTTAAGAAAAAATTTATTACCAAAAACAAAGAAGAAAAAAAAAATAAAAACTAACTTTCTTGATCAAATTTCTCTATTTTTTTACAATCTGAGATTTTAGATAAACTTTCGACATCATTCAAAACAGCCTTAACAAATATTTCTGGTTTATCTTTTTCAAATAAAATTTGAGTATAAAACTGAGGATACCCATGTTTTAATGTAAGTATTTTTCCATCTTCCTCATAAATATTTCTCACATAGGAGTTTTTCTTTTTAACGCTTAAATCGGTAATTTTATATTTTTGATAAGTTTTTTCATTATAAACGTAATTACGTGTCATAACTAGTTCATTAAGATTTAAAATATATTCATTTTTTAAAAAACCGTCCTCTTTATGATCACATTTACTCAACACAATTATTTCTGAGTGAGAATTAAAGGATATAAAAAAAAATGATAAAAAAAATATTAAAAACTTATTTTCTCTCATTTTTATCAACAAAAAATAAAGCTATAATAAATATTACAGTCCAAGCAAATACAGACAATGTTTTTAAAGGGGTGGTATCTGCTCCCCAAACATCAAAGAATAAAGCGCCAATAATTATCCCTATAGCATAGATAATACTTACAATTTTAACTTTACTCATATTTTATCAATCTTTGATTAAGTTTTTCTTAAAAAGAGACATGCCATTCTTGATTTTGTAAGAGTATGACTCTTTAAAACTTTCAAGCTGCCAACCAGTAAGCCTTTTTTCAATTACAATTATATTTTCTTTTTTCCAGTCATCAGTTGTTTCTTCCAATTTCCAAATTCTTTTTTCCTCATTACTTCTTCCACAACCATAACAATAACCTGTTGATGGATCAGTTTTACAAATGCTTATGCAAGGTGAAACAATCATTTTTTATAAATTAGTATAAATTTTATTAGATAAATAGATAATTTTTTAACAATTGTCATTGGACAAATAGTTTCAATAATATATAAAACCTCGTAATTTGTGGGGCGATGGCGGAATTGGTAGACGCGTTGGTCTTAGGAACCAATATGGCAACATGTGAAGGTTCGAGTCCTTTTCGCCCTACCATTAAAATATTATGAAAGTTACAGTAGAAAATAAAAAAGGACTTAATAAAGACCTTAAAGTTTTTATCGATAAAGAGACAATGAACTCTTATATGGATGAAAAATATGAAGAAATAAAAGGAAGTGTAAATCTTAAAGGATTTAGACCAGGCAAGGTTCCAAAAGAAATTTTAAAAAGACAATTTGGAAAAGCAGTTTTTGGAGAAGTTTTAGATAAAGTTTTAAAAGAAACATCTACAAAAGCATTAGAGGAAAATAAGATTAAACCAGCTGGTCAACCAAAGCTTGACTTAAAAACATACGGTGAAGATAAAGATCTTGAGTATGTTCTATCAGTCACTGAGTTACCAAAAGTAGAAATAAAATCTTTAGAAAATATTAAATTTGATGAATACACAGTAAAAATTGACGATAGTGAAACAGACAAAAGAATAAAAGAAATAGCAAAAAATCAACCAAATTTTAAAGAGGTTAGCGCTGATACAAAAGCTAAAAAAGGTGATTTAGTATCCTTAGATTACAAAGCAACTGTTGACGGTAAGGATTTTAAAGGAAGTGAAGGAAAAAATACTCAGCTAACTTTAGGCAAAGATTTATTCTTAAAAGGTTTCGACGATCAATTGATTGGAGTTAAGAAAGATGACGAAAAAATTGTAGAAGCAACTTTGCCAGAAAATTTCCCTGAAAAAGAATTAGTAAATAAAAAAGCTAAATTTAATTGTAAAATTTTAAGTGTTAAACAATCAGAAGAAGTAAAAATTAATGATGATTTTGCAAAAAATTTAGGAGCAAAAGATTTAAAAGATTTAAAAACATTAATTTCAAAACAAATTAATGATGAATATAAAAATTCTCTAGATCAGTTATCTAAAAACCAAATTTTGAAAGAAATAGAAAAAATTAAGGTAGATGAAGTTCCAGAAAACTTAGTTGAGGAAGAGGTTAAAGTTCTTTCACAAGGTATGTCTGAAGAAGAAGCTAAGAAAAATAAAAAAAATTTTGAAGAAAAAGCAAAAACAAGAATTAAAACTGGATTAATTTTAAATGAGTTTGGTGAAAAAAATCAAATCAAAGTTTCAGAACAAGAAATTCAGGCTGAAGTTCAAAAACAACTAAGAATGATGCCTGGACAAGAAAAAATGGTTATGGATTTTTACCAAAAAAACCCATCTGCATTAGCGAGTTTAAGAGGAACCGTATATGAAGAAAAAATTTTAAATTTAATTAAAGAAAAAGGTAAAGCAAATAAGAAAGAAATTTCAAAAGAGGAAGCCGAAAAGATTTTAAAAGAAGCTAATAAACACGACCATGATCATGACCATAACCATGGTGAAGAAAAAAAAGAAACTAAGAAAAAATCATCCACAACATCTGCGAAAGAAAAAAAACCTGCAACTAAAAAGGCAAAATCAAAGCCAGCAGTGAAAAAGATAAAAAAAGTTAGCAAAAAGTAATCTCAAGTTGTATAAGTAGAACGAATCAACTTATGACAACAAAATTATCAGAACATATGAGCAATCTTGTACCAATGGTTGTTGAGCAATCTAGCAAAGGTGAAAGAGCGTACGATATTTATTCAAGACTATTAAAAGAAAGAATCATTTTTTTAACAGGTCAAATTAATGACAATGTTGCATCATTAGTTACCGCTCAATTATTATTTTTAGAGGCAGAGGATCCAAAAAAAGAAATTTATTTATACATCAATAGCCCAGGAGGTTTGGTTACAGCAGGACTTGGTATTTATGATACAATGCAATATGTGAAACCAGATATCTCTACTTTATGTATCGGTCAAGCAGCTTCAATGGGTTCCTTTTTACTTGCAGCTGGTACAAAAGGAAAAAGATTTTCATTACCAAATTCAAGAATAATGGTTCATCAACCATCTGCAGGTTTTCAAGGTCAGGCAACTGATATCGAAATTCATGCTAATGAAGTTTTGTCTTTAAAGAAAAGGCTTAATGAAATTTATTCAAAACATACTGGAAAAAGTGTCGAAGAAATAAAATCTGCTCTTGAAAGAGATAATTTTATGACTGCAGATGTCGCACAATCTTTTGGTCTTATTGACAAAGTAGTAGAAAAAAGATCCTAATACACAACATATTGAGTCATCATTATTCGAAACTTGATTAGTGTGAGTCTTC
Organism: uncultured Pelagibacteraceae bacterium; assembly: GCA_902593235.1. GTDB lineage: Bacteria > Pseudomonadota > Alphaproteobacteria > Pelagibacterales > Pelagibacteraceae > Pelagibacter. The sequence goes on along the minus strand of CACJHS010000007.1, from coordinate 44,757 downwards.
TATAATAAAGTAATTAAATTGATTCGTTATAAAAATTAAAATGACAACAAATAATAAAAATATTCTTTACTGTTCTTTCTGCGGCAAGAGCCAACATGAAGTAAGAAAGTTGATTGCTGGCCCAACTGTTTTTATCTGTGATGAATGTGTTGAGCTATGTATGGACATTATTAAAGAAGAGAGCAAAGATACTTTTGTAAAACATCAAGATGGTCTTCCATCTCCGAAGGAAATTTGTTCAGTATTAGATGATTATGTAATCGGTCAAGCTCATGCGAAAAAAGTATTATCTGTTGCAGTACACAATCATTACAAAAGATTAAATTATGAAAGCAAAACAAGTAAAAATGTTGAGCTATCAAAATCTAATATACTTTTAGTGGGTCCTACAGGTTGTGGTAAAACATTGCTCGCTCAAACTCTTGCTAGAATTCTAGACGTTCCATTTACAATGGCTGATGCAACTACTCTAACAGAAGCAGGTTATGTTGGAGAAGATGTTGAAAATATTATTTTAAAATTATTACAAGCATCTGACTACAATGTTGAAAAGGCTCAAAGAGGTATAGTTTATATTGATGAGGTTGATAAAATTAGTAGAAAATCTGAAAACCCATCAATTACTAGAGACGTATCTGGAGAAGGTGTTCAGCAAGCTCTTCTTAAAATAATGGAAGGAACAGTTGCGAGTGTTCCACCTCAAGGGGGTAGAAAGCATCCTCAACAAGAATTTTTACAAGTAGATACAACAAATATTTTATTTATTTGTGGTGGAGCTTTTGCAGGGCTTGATAAAATTATTTCTCAAAGAGATAAAGGAACTTCAATCGGTTTTGGTGCAGATGTAAAAAATACACAAGATAAAAAAACTGGCGAATGGATGAAAGGACTAGAGCCAGAAGATTTATTAAAATTTGGATTGATTCCAGAATTTATTGGAAGACTTCCAATGATAGCAACACTTGAAGATTTAGATGAAAAATCTTTAATAAAAATATTACAAGAACCAAAAAATTCATTAACAAAACAATATCAAGAACTATTTAAATTAGATGGTGCTAAACTAATTTTTAAAGAAAATGCATTAAAAGAAATAGCGCAAAAAGCAATTAGCAAGAAAACTGGAGCAAGAGGTTTGAGATCAATTCTAGAAAATATTTTATTGAAAACAATGTACGATCTTCCGAGCCAAGATAATATCGAAGAAGTTATTGTTGATGCTGGTGCAGCAAAAGGACACTCACAACCAATTTTAGTTCATGCTAAAGGGGACAATAAATCTAAGTCAAATAAGACAACAGCGGCTTAATATCCTTAATAAGTACTAAATACCTATTGCATTATAAAATATAATATCCATATTGTTTGTATGGACGTCAAAATTTCACTACCCTTACTTCCTTTGAGAGACATTGTAGTCTTTCCAAGTATGGTCATACCTTTATTTGTAGGAAGAGATAAGTCTATTTCAGCACTTAATGAAGTGATGAAAAAAGATAAGAAAATTATTTTAGTAACTCAAAAAAATTCAGAAATTGATGATCCTAAAAAAACTGATGTATTTATGTATGGTTGTGAGGGAAGTATCTTACAATTATTAAAATTACCAGATGGTACAGTTAAAGTTTTAGTTGAAGGTATTAAAAGAGTAAAAATTTTAGACTTTAAGGATAATGAAAAGTTTATAACATGTGATTACACACACTATAACGATGTTTCACCTAAAGAAGAGGATTTATTTCCTTTGGCCGCAACAGCTTTAAGAAGATTAGAAAAATTAACTTCTATAAATAAAAAAATTTCTAATGAAACCATAAACACAATTAAACAATTAAAAGACCCGTCACGGATTGCAGATAATATTGCATCTCATATAACAGCTACTATTTCTGAAAAACAACAAATATTTGAAACTGTAGATGTAAAGAAAAGATTAAACGCCATTATTAAAATAATGGAAAATGAAACAAGTATTATTGGTGTTGAAAAAAGAATTAGGGGCAGAGTTAAAACCCAGATGGAAAAAACACAAAGAGAGTATTATTTAAACGAACAACTAAAAGCTATTCAAAAAGAACTTGGTGAAATTGAAGATGGTAAAGATGAAACAACCAGTTTGAATAAAGCAATTACAAAAGCAAAGATGCCAAAAGAGGTAGAGAAGAAATGCCTACAAGAGTTAAAAAAATTAAAAAACATGAGCCCAATGTCTGCAGAGGCAACAGTCGTGAGAAACTATTTAGATTGGATGACTGAACTGCCATGGAATAAAAAAAGTGAAGTAGATATAGATTTAAAAAAAGCTTTAGATATTCTTGATAAAGACCACTTTGGATTAGAAAAAGTTAAAGAGAGAATAATAGAATTTTTAGCCGTTCAGAAAAGAATGGAAAAGATTAAAGGACCTATTTTATGTTTAGTTGGACCCCCAGGTGTTGGAAAAACCTCTTTAGGAAAATCAATTGCGAAAGCTACAAACAGGGAATTTGTTAGAATGTCAGTTGGTGGAATGAGAGATGAAGCAGAAATACGTGGACACAGAAGAACATATATCGGATCTCTTCCAGGTAAAATTATTCAAATGATGAAAAAAGCTGGAACAAAAAATCCATTAATTTTATTAGATGAAATTGATAAAATTGGAAATGATTATAGAGGAGACCCGTCTTCAGCATTATTAGAAGCTCTAGATCCCGAACAGAACACAACATTTAATGATCATTATCTAGAAGTCGATTATGATTTATCTGATGTGATGTTTGTAACGACTGCTAATACCTTAAACATTTTGCCTCCTTTATTAGATAGAATGGAAGTGATTAGATTAGCGGGTTACACTGAGGATGAAAAAATTAGTATCGCAAACAAATATTTATTACCAAAACAAATTAAAGATAATGGTGTTAAAGAAAAAGAAATGAAGCTGGATGATGATATTATAAAAGAAGTCATTAGAGGATATACAAAAGAGTCAGGTGTAAGAAATCTTGAAAGGGAAATCTCTAAACTTGCAAGAAAAGTTGTTAAAAAAATTGTAGCTGGTGAAGAAACAGAAGTTGGAATAAATAATAAAAATTTATCTGATTTTTTAGGTGTTCCTAAATTTAAATTTGGAGAATTAGAGGCTGAGAATAGAGTTGGGATAGTAACAGGGCTTGCATGGACTGAGTATGGTGGAGAAATTTTAAAAATTGAGACTGTCACAATGCCAGGAAAAGGGAGAATGCAAATCACAGGTAAATTAGGTGACGTTATGCAGGAGTCGGTTAAAGCAGCAAAATCTTTTGTAAGATCAAAATGCTTAGAGTATGGAATTATTCCACCTATTTTTGAGAAAAAAGATTTTCATATTCATGTTCCTGAAGGAGCTACACCGAAAGATGGCCCATCTGCTGGTATTGGAATGGTTACATCGATAGTCTCGTCAATTACCAACATTCCTGTACGAAGAGATGTTGCTATGACTGGTGAAGTTACTTTAACAGGTCAAGTATTGCCAATTGGTGGCTTGAAAGAAAAATTGTTAGCTGCACATAGAGCTGGAATAAAAGAAGTTTTAATTCCTAAAGAGAACGAGAAAGATCTAGTAGATATGCCTAAGAAAATTATAGACGATATTAAGATCACTCCAGTTGAATATGCTGATCAGGTTATAAAAATAGCTTTAACAAAAGAACTTAAACCTACAGAGTGGGTTGAGGTTGATATATCTAAAAAAGACGATAAATCTCAAGCTAGTATTCAATAATAATTAATTTACATTATTTAAGTGTTGATGTAATAAGTAGCCTTGTTTTGGGCGGTTAGCTCAGTTGGTAGAGCATCTCGTTTACACCGAGGGGGTCAAAGGTTCGAGTCCTTTACTGCCCACCAAAACTCTAAAGTGGGGGTGTAGCTCAGTTGGTTAGAGCGATCGCCTGTCACGCGATAGGTCGAGGGTTCGAGTCCCTTCACTCCCGCCACTTTTAAGCATTTTTTTATGTTAATATTAATAAAATGTGACGTATCAGCCCTTCAACAACAGATAAAAACTGATATATAGATTTTCATGTTATCTGATTTTTTAAAAGATTACTTACCAATAATAATATTTTTAGTATTAGCTCTTGGGTTAAGTTGTGCTTTTGTGGTTGTAAACTTTATTCTATCACCAAAAAAACCTGATCCTGAAAAACTTTCAGCTTATGAGTGTGGTTTTGAACCTTTCGAGGACTCAAGAATGGAATTTGATGTGAGATTTTATTTAGTTGCAATCCTATTTATTATTTTTGATTTAGAGATAGCATTTTTATTTCCATGGGCAATATCTCTTGGAAATATTGGATTATTAGGTTTTTCATCAATGATGATTTTTTTGTTCATACTGACAATAGGTTTTATTTATGAATGGAAAAAGGGTGCTTTAGACTGGGAATAAAAATTATAAACCACAATGGATAATAAAATAGATCAAGTTCCTGAGGAATTTAAACAACTTGCTGAAGATTTTAGTAAGAATGGTTTTATAACTACATCACTTGATAATTTAATTAATTGGTCAAGATCAGGATCACTTCATTGGATGACTTTTGGATTAGCTTGTTGCGCTGTTGAAATGATGCAAACAGCTATGCCTAGATATGATTTAGAAAGATTTGGAGCAGCTCCAAGAGGTTCGCCAAGACAATCAGACGTTATGATAGTTGCGGGAACTTTGACAAATAAAATGGCGCCAGCTTTAAGAAAAGTTTATGACCAGATGCCTGAACCGAGATATGTGATTTCAATGGGTAGTTGCGCAAATGGTGGTGGATATTACCATTATTCATATTCAGTTGTTAGAGGTTGTGATCGAATTGTTCCTGTAGATGTTTATGTGCCAGGATGTCCTCCATCTGCGGAGGCATTGTTGTATGGAATAATGCAATTACAAAAAAAAATTAGAAAAAAAGGATCTTTTATTAGATAGTTATGAAAAGTTTAGAAGATTTAGAAAAAAAAATTAATTCTGAGTTAACTACCAAAATTAACAATACAGAAATTAAACATAACCAAATTTATATTGAAACAGATAAAGAAGATATAGTTGATGTTGCTTTATTTTTAAAAACAAATCAAGATACTAAATTTAGGCAACTAATAGATATTACAGTTGTTGATTACCCAGAACAAAATCAAAGGTTTGAAGTAGTATACTTGTTTTTAAGTCATGAATTTAATCAAAGATTAATTGTAAAATATTCAATTGCCGAAAATGAAGTCATTCCTTCATTAACTAGCATTTTTCCATCAGCAAACTGGATGGAGAGAGAAGTGTTTGATATGTATGGGGTATCTTTCAAGGATCACCCAGATTTAAGAAGAATACTAACTGATTATGGATTTGAAGGTCACCCATTAAGAAAAGATTTTCCATTAACAGGTCACTCAGAAGTTAGATATAGCGAAGATCAAAAAAAAGTAATTAGCGAACCGGTGAAACTTGAGCAAAATTATCGGAATTTTGATTATGAAAGTCCTTGGGAAGGAACAAAATACATTAAAGAAGAAATTGAGAATAATGACAAAAAAAATTAAAAATTTAAATTTAAATTTTGGTCCACAGCATCCTGCAGCTCACGGTGTTCTAAGATTAATATTAGAGCTAGATGGTGAAGTAGTTGAAAAAGCAGATCCTCATATCGGTTTACTTCATAGAGGAACAGAAAAACTCATAGAAAATAAAACTTATATGCAGGCAGTTCCTTATTTTGATCGTTTAGATTATGTCGCTCCAATGAATCAGGAACATGCTTTCGCACTAGCTGTTGAAAAAATACTTAAAATAGATGTACCAATTAGAGCACAATACATAAGAGTTATATTTTGTGAAATTGGAAGAATCTTAAGTCATATTCTAAACGTTACAACTCAAGCTCTTGATGTAGGGGCATTAACACCTTCTCTTTGGGGTTTTGAGGAAAGGGAAACTCTAATGACATTTTATGAGAGAGCTTCAGGATCAAGACTTCATGCAAATTATTTTAGAGCAGGAGGTGTTCATCAAGATTTGCCAAAAGGTTTAGAAGAAGATATTGCAAAATTTTGTCAAACGTTTCCGAAAATAATTAACGATTTAGAAAGCCTATTAACTGACAATAGAATTTTTAAACAAAGAAATGTCGATATAGGAGTAGTTACAAAAGAAGATGCTTTAGATTATTCTTTCTCAGGAGTTATGATTAGAGGCTCGGGTGTCCCGTGGGATTTAAGAAAATCCCAACCTTATGACTGCTATGAAAGTTTAGACTTTAATATTCCAGTTGGAAAAAATGGAGATTGTTACGACAGATATTTATGCAGAATTGAAGAAATGAAAGAAAGTGTTTCAATTATTAAACAATGTCTAGCTAAAATGGAAAAGGGTCCAATTAAATCATTAGATGGCAAGATTAGCCCTCCATCTAAGGCAGAAATTAAACAATCAATGGAAGCTTTAATACATCATTTTAAACTTTTCACAGAGGGATACAGAGTTCCAAAAGATGAAATTTATACAGCTGTTGAGGCACCAAAAGGAGAATTTGGTGTTTACTTAATATCTGATGGATCAAGCAAACCTTACAAATGTAAAATAAGAGCACCAGGATTTTCACATTTACAATCGATGGATTATTTAATTAAAGGTCACATGTTAGCAGATGTTCCTGCGGTATTAGGTTCTTTAGATATTGTTTTTGGTGAGGTAGACAGATGAGTTTAAGAAGACCAGCTAAAGATCAACCAGAAAGTTTTGAATTTAATGCGTCATCATTAGAAGCAGCAAATGTTATTGTTGCAAAATATCCCGAAGGTAAACAACAAAGTGCTGTAATGGCTTTACTTTATATTGCTCAAAAACAAAATAATAACTGGATACCACTGGCTGCAATGAAATACATCGCTAAATTTTTAGATATGCCTTATATTAAAGTTTATGAGGTAGCTACATTTTATACAATGTATAATTTAGCTCCTGTAGGCAAATACTTTGTTCAAGTATGTACAACAACACCCTGCATGATAAGAGGTGCAAATAAATTAGTTGAGGCATGTAAGGAAAAAATTTCTGAAAATGAGTGTGAATTATCTAATGATAAAAGCTGCTCATGGATGGAAGTTGAATGTTTAGGTGCATGTGTTAATGCTCCAATGATGCAGATTAATGATGACTATTACGAAGATTTAGATAAACAAAAAACTTTAGATATTTTAGATAAAATTTTAAACGGAGAAACTCCAAAACCTGGTTCATATAGAGGAAGAGTAAATAATGAACCAGAAAATAATAGAAAAACCTTAATGAATTTAAAAAATGCTTAAAGATCAAGATAGAATTTTTCAAAATTTATATAATGATAAAGGCTCAGATGTCTCCTCTTCACAAGAGAGAGGTGATTGGGTAAATACAAAAGAAATTACTGACAAAGGAAGAGACTGGATAATTAATGAAATTAAAGAATCTCAATTAAGAGGTCGAGGTGGAGCAGGATTTCCCACTGGTTTAAAATGGTCATTTGCGCCAAAAGAACTTGGATCTAGACCACATTACCTAGTTATTAATGGCGATGAGTCTGAACCAGGAACTTGCAAAGATAGAGATATTTTAAGATTTGAACCTCACAAGTTAATAGAAGGTTGTTTAATTGCATCATATGCAGTGCAAGCACATGTCTGTTACATTTATATAAGAGGTGAATATTTTGTTGATGGTCAAAAACTTCAAGCAGCAATAGATGAAGCTTATGAAAAAAAATTGTTAGGTAAAAATGCAGCTGGTACAGGATGGGATTTAGATATTTATATTCATTACGGAGCTGGTGCATATATTTGTGGTGAAGAGACTGCACTACTTGAAAGTTTAGAAGGTAAAAAAGGCCAACCTAGATTAAAACCTCCTTTTCCAGCTTTGATAGGTCTTTATGGGTGTCCTACAATAATCAATAATGTTGAAACAATTGCAGTGGTTCCAACTATTTTAAGAAGAGGAGCTAAATGGTTTGCTTCTTTAGGAAGAGAAAAAAATACTGGAACTAAGATTTTCTGCATTTCTGGAAATGTAAACAATCCTTGTAATGTTGAAGAAGAAATGAGTATTCCTTTGAAAGAATTAATAGAAGTTCATGCTGGCGGTGTAATTGGTGGATGGGAAAATTTACAAGCTGTAATACCTGGAGGTTCTTCAATGCCATTAATACCTAAAGAAAGATGTGAAACTTTAAAAATGGACTTTGATGCATGTGTTGAAGAAAAAAGTGGACTTGGTACAGCTGGTATTGTGGTTATTAACAAAGATCAGGACATTATTAAATGTATGGCAAGGATTGCAAGATTTTACAAACATGAGAGTTGTGGTCAATGTACACCTTGTAGAGAAGGCTCTGGTTGGATGTGGAGAATGCTTGAGAGAATGGCAAAAGGTGATGCAACGAAGGATGAAGTAGATATGTTAGGTGATGTTACAAATCAAATTGCAGGACATACTATTTGTGCTTTTGGAGAAGGCTCATCATGGCCAGTTCAAGGATTGCTTAGACACTTTAAAAAAGAAATTGAGAAAAGAAACAATTTGGATCCTATTGTTCAAAAGAAAAACAATATTCCATATTTGGTAGATCAACATTTATTGGATAAAAAAAATGCTTAAATTAAAAGTAAATGAAATAGAAGTAGAAGTCGAAGAAGGTTTAACTGTACTTCAAGCTTGCGAAAAAGCTGGAGTTGAAATTCCAAGATTTTGTTACCATGAAAAATTATCTATCGCAGGTAACTGCAGAATGTGTTTAGTTGAAATGGAAAAATCTCCTAAACCAATCGCTTCATGCGCTATGCCAGCTGCTGAGGGCATGAATATCAAAACAAATACTGCTTTAGTAGAAAAAGCTCGTAAGGGAGTGATGGAATTTTTATTAGCTAACCATCCCTTAGATTGCCCAGTATGTGATCAAGGTGGTGAATGTGATCTTCAGGATCAATCAATGTATTATGGAGTAGATAAATCAAGATTTAAAGAAAATAAAAGGGCTGTTCTTGAAAAAAATATGGGACCATTGATTAAAACTCAAATGACAAGATGTATTCACTGTACGAGATGTGTAAGATTTGCAACGGAAGTTGCTGGAGTTCCAGAGCTTGGTGCAATTGGAAGAGGTGAAGATATGCAAATTACAACTTATCTAGAGCAATCAATGCAATCTGAATTGTCTGCTAACGTTGTAGATTTATGTCCTGTAGGAGCCCTAACATCAAAACCTTATGTATTTGAAGCTAGACCATGGGAACTAAAGAAAACAGAAACAATTGATGTAATGGATGCAGTAGGGTCAAATGTAAGAGTAGATACATATGATTGGGAAGTTAAAAGAGTGCTTCCAATTATAAATGAAGATATTAATGAAGAGTGGATCTCAGACAAAACAAGATATGCTTGTGATGGTCTTCTACATCAAAGATTAGATACCCCATTTATCAAATATAACGGCAAGTTTGAAAAGGCTTCATGGAATGAAGTGTATAAAATAATTAAATCTAAATTTGAAAACACATCAAAAGAAAAAATATGTGGTTTTGTTGGCGATTTAACCAATATGGACACTAGTTATATTTTTAAAGAATTTTTTGATCGAACAATTGATAATAAAAATTACGAGTCAAGATCTGATAACAGATTTATAAATACCTCAAAAAGAGAAAACTATTTATTTAATTCTTCTATAAATGGTATTGAAGAAGCAGATTTAATTTTGATAGCAGGTGCAAATCCAAGATATGAAGCAACTATTTTAAATGCTAGAATTAGAAAAGCTTACTTAAACAATAATACAAAAATTATTTCACTTAATGATGTTGGTGATTTAACTTATCCTTATCAAAGTTTAGATGGTCAAACGCAAACTTTAAATAATATTATTGAAGGAAATCATGACGTATCTAAAGAAATTATAAATTCAAAAAAACCAATAATCATTATTGGTGAGTCTCTACTTAGATTAAAGTCATCAGAATTTTTGTTTAATAAAACAAAAGAATTTTTGTCAAAAAATAATAAAATTTCAGATGAATGGAACTCTTTAAATATTTTGTCAACTGATGCAGCAACAGTAGGGAATATTGATCTTGGAATTATTAATAATGAAAATAATTTAATAAGTGATTTAAAAGAACACAAATTTGATATTGTTTATCTTTTAGGTCAAGACAATTTAGAATTTGATAAAAAAGATGAATTCATAATTTACCAAGGAAGCCATGGAGATAAAGGTGCTGAGTCTGCTGATATTATTTTACCAGGCGCTGCTTATACTGAACAAGACGGGTATTTCACTAATTTAGAAGGAAAAATTCAAAAAGCCTTCAAAGCATCTTACCCACCAGGTGAAGCAAAAGAAGATTGGCAAATAATTAATGAACTAGCTGAATTTATGAATAATAGAAAATTATTTAATGACAAAGATGAATTAGAAAGCAGCATGTTTAATTATTTAAATTTACAAAAGGAAAAACAAGTAAATGAAACTAATAACTCTACTGATGAGTTTCAAAATGAAACTTTAACAATTAAAGTAAAAGATTATTATTTTTCAAATGTTATTGCTAGATCCTCAAAAACGATGGTTGAATGTAATAATTCTAAACTAAATTTTAAATTAACAGGTACAGAAGGTTAACATGGAATACTTGAGCATAGTTTTTCAAGAAGTTTATAAAATTTTATTCTTATTAGTTCCTGTCCTTGTTTCTGTAGCAATGATTGTTTGGCTAGATAGAAGAGTTTGGGCTTTTGTTCAAAAAAGACAAGGACCAAACGTTGTTGGTCCGTTTGGTTTATTACAATCTTTAGCTGATGCTTTAAAATATATATTCAAAGAGATCATTATTCCATCTAGCTCAAATAAAGTAATTTTTATATTGGCTCCTATAGTGACTATGACTTTAGCTTTAATTGCATGGGCTGTAATTCCATTTAGCGCAACTCAGGTTTTGGCCGATATCAATGTTGGAATTCTTTACTTATTTGCTGTTTCATCACTAGGTGTTTACGGAATAATAATGGGAGGCTGGGCATCTAATTCTAAATATCCTTTTCTAGGAGCAATTCGTTCTGCTGCTCAAATGGTATCTTATGAAGTTTCAATTGGAGTGATAATCATCAACGTTTTACTTTGTGTTGGTTCACTGAATTTAAACGACATCGTTATTGCTCAACAAAATATGTGGTTTGTAATCCCATTATTTCCAATGTTTATAATATTCTTTATTTCTGCTTTAGCTGAAACGAATAGACCTCCGTTTGATTTACCTGAAGCAGAAGCAGAGTTGGTTGCCGGTTATCAAACAGAATATTCAGGAATGATGTATGCAATGTTTTGGTTGGGTGAGTATGCAAATATTTTATTGATGTGTGCGATGGGAGCAATATTATTTTTAGGTGGGTGGATGTCCCCAATTGATGTTTATCCATTTACGTTAGTACCAGGTGCAATATGGTTAATATTAAAAATTCTTCTTTTATTCATTCTTTTTGCTTTAGTTAAGGCGATAGTACCTAGATATAGATATGACCAATTAATGAGACTTGGTTGGAAAGTTTTTCTTCCTCTTTCTTTAATTTGGGTGGTATTAACAGCTAGCTATTTGTTTTATTTTAATCTTTTACCTGTGAATTAATAATGAAGATTTCAAGATTATTTAAAACTATATTGATGACAGACTTTATTGGAGGTTTGTTGATTGCTATAAAAGAATTATTTAAATCAAAAAAAACAATTAATTACCCATTTGAAAAAGGTAAAATTAGTCCTCGTTTTAGAGGCGAGCATGCTTTAAGAAGGTATCCAAACGGAGAAGAAAGATGTATTGCTTGTAAATTATGTGAAGCAGTTTGCCCAGCACAGGCAATAACAATCGAGTCAGCTGAAAGAGAAGATGGAAGTAGAAAAACAACTCGTTACGATATTGATATGATGAAGTGTATTTATTGTGGTTTATGTGAAGAAGCTTGTCCAGTAGATGCAATAGTACAAGGTCCAAATTTTGAGTTTTCAACGGAAACAAGAGAAGAACTTTATTACACAAAAGAAAAATTATTAGATAATGGTGATAGATGGGAGAATGTTTTGGAGGCTAATATTAAAGCTGACAATATCCATAGATAAAAATGATTGCACACGCTATTTTCTTTTATACATTTTCTATAATTGCTGTTGTTTCAGCTATAATGGTAACCGCTTCTAAAAACACTGTTCACTCAGTATTTTTCTTAATTCTTGATTTTATAAGTATCTCATGTCTTTTCATAATGATTGGTGCTGAATTTTTGGGGATGATAATGCTAATTGTTTATGTTGGTGCTGTAGCAGTTTTATTTTTGTTTGTTGTTATGATGTTAAACGTAGCCCAACAAAAAAATCAATGGTTTGCAGGTCAAGCAACCTCTAAACATATCCCAGTTGGTTTAATTATAAGCACATTAATTTTCTTTGAAATTATAATTGTGATAGGTGGCTGGAAATATAAACCAGAAATTTTTGATATTAACAATTCACTTGCTAATACAAGTTTAAGCAACACTCATTCATTGGGCCAAATTTTATACACTGATTATATTCATGTGTTTCAAATAAGTGGAATGATCCTACTAGTAGCTATGATTGGAGCCATTGTATTGACTTTTAGACAAAGATCTGGAGTTAAAAAACAAAGTTATATCAAACAGATATCTAGAGAAAGAGCAGAAGGTGTTGAGGTGTTAGAAGTGCAGAGCAATAAGGGAGTTAAAATAGATGATTGAGATAGGCTTAGGACATTATTTAACTTTAGGTGCTGTTATTTTTTCAATTGGAGTAATTGGTATATTTCTTAATAGAAAAAACATCATTGTCATTTTAATGAGTATTGAATTGATATTACTAGCTGTAAATATCAACTTGGTTGCTTTTTCCATTTATTTAGGAGATTTGGCAGGACAAGTTTTTACTCTATTCATTCTTACTGTTGCAGCAGCAGAAGCGGCCATAGGATTAGCAATCATTGTCGTGTATTTCAGAAACTCTGGAACAATAAGGGTTGAAGAAATAGATAAGTTAAAAGGATAATCATGGAACTATCAATTATATTTCTTCCGCTTATTGCTTCAATAATCTCTGGTTTTTTTGGAAGATATATCGGTGATAGAAATTCTGAAATAGTAACAAGTGCTCTAGTTTCAATTTCTGCACTTTTATCAATTCATGTTCTTTATCAAGTAATTGTAAATCAATACGAGGAAAATATAGTTATAGCTACCTGGATAAGCTCAGGTTCACTTGATGTAAATTGGTCGATGTTAATTGATCCTTTATCAGCAGTTATGTTAGTAGTTGTAACATCCGTATCTGCCTTAGTACACATTTATTCAATTGGTTACATGTCTCATGATCCTCATAAACCAAGATTTATGGCTTATTTATCATTATTCACATTTGCAATGTTGATGCTTGTAACATCAGATAATTTTATTCAACTATTTTTTGGCTGGGAAGGCGTTGGTCTATGTTCTTACTTCTTAATTGGTTTTTGGTTTAAAAAAGAAAGTGCAAATGCTGCAGCAATAAAAGCATTTGTCGTAAATAGAGTAGGTGACTTTGGTTTTGCATTAGGAATTTTTTTAATATTTTATTTGTTTGGAACAGTTAATTACTCAGATGTTTTTCAACAAATTCCAACAATTGTTGATAAAAATTTATCCTTTTTAGGTTTTGAAGTTAATGCAATAGATTTAATTTGTTTACTTTTATTTATTGGAGCAATGGGTAAATCTGCGCAGATATTACTTCATACATGGCTGCCTGATGCTATGGAAGGCCCAACACCTGTTTCTGCATTAATTCATGCAGCAACGATGGTAACAGCTGGTGTTTTCTTAGTAGTAAGATGTTCTCCAATTTATGAATATTCGCCATTAATACTAAATTTTATAACTATTGTTGGAATGACCACAGCATTCTTTGCAGCAACCGTCGCTCTAGTTCAAACAGATATTAAAAAAATAATTGCTTACTCTACATGTAGCCAACTTGGTTATATGTTTTTTGCTGCTGGTGTCGGTGCATACAATGTTGCCATGTTTCACTTATTTACTCATGCATTTTTTAAAGCTTTATTATTTTTAGGATCTGGTTCAGTAATCCATGCATTTAAAGATGAGCAAAATATAAATAAAATGGGAGGTGTATGGAAAAAGTTACCATATACCTATGCTTTAATGATAATTGGAACGCTCGCTTTAACAGGTTTTCCATTTTTGTCAGGATTTTATTCTAAAGACGCAATTATAGAATTTGCGTATTTAAAAGGTAATACTACTGGTTATTATGCAGCTGGGATTGGAATAATTACAGCATTTTTAACATCTATTTATTCATGGAGATTGATATTTAAAACTTTCCATGGAGAGTACAATAATAAAGAGATCAAAATAGAGGAAACGCACGAGTCTCCATTAGTTATGCTTGTTCCATTATTTATTCTTTCAATAGGAGCGTTATTTGCTGGTTTTCTATTTAAAGGACTATTTATTGGTCATGGTGATAATTTATTCTGGGCAGAGTCTATTAAGTTTTTAGAGCCTTTAAGCACTGAACATCCACCTTTATGGTTTTTACTTTTAACACCTTGTTTAGTTTTAGTATCTATTCCAATTGCTTATTACTTATTTGTAAAAAACAAAGAATTACCTAATTCAATAGTTTTTATGAACAAACCTTTGTATAATTTTTTAGTCAATAAATGGTATTTCGACGAGTTGTACGATGTCTTGTTTATTAAATCCTCAAAAAAACTAGGTTTATTTTTGTGGAAATTTTGTGATGGAACTATAATTGATGGTTTTGGTCCTGATGGAATTTCTTCTTTTATAAAAAAATGTTCAATTAAAGCAACTAAATTTCAAAGTGGTTTTATCTATCAATATGCATTTGTAATGTTGTTAGGTTTCTCTGCTTTACTAACTTTTTTAATAGTTAAATAATGAACTTTCCTATTCTTTCATCTTTAATATTATTACCAATAGTTGGTGCTTTATTTTTATTTTTTACCAAAGATAAAGAAGGAAATAATTTAACTGCTAAATATGTTGCTTTATTTACAACTGTAGTTAATTTTTTAATTTCGATTTATCTTTGGATTTCTTTTGACCAATCAACGTCTACTTTTCAATTTGTAGAAGATAGAACATGGATTGAAGGATTTATTAATTATAAAGTTGGAGTTGATGGTATTTCAATTTTATTTATAATATTAACAACATTTATAACTCCCCTTTGTATAATATCTGTAAATAATTCTGTTAAAAACAGATTGAGAGATTTTTTAATTGCAATTCTAATCATGGAAAGTTTCATGATTGGTGTTTTCTGTGCACTTGATTTAGTTGTATTCTATTTATTTTTTGAAGCTGGATTAATACCAATGTTTTTAATTATTGGTATTTGGGGAGGTGCAAGAAGGGTTTATTCTGCATTCAAATTCTTTTTATACACATTGTTAGGTTCTGTTTTGATGTTAGTTGCAATAATTTCAATTTATTGGATTACAGGAACAACTGACGTAGTTCAACTATATGAAATTGGTATTGATGTTAAATATCAAAACCTATTGTGGTTAGCATTTTTTAGTTCATTTGCAGTTAAAACACCCATGTGGCCAGTTCATACATGGTTACCTGATGCGCACGTTGAGGCTCCTACAGCAGGATCTGTATTATTAGCCGCTATTTTATTAAAGATGGCTGGATATGGTTTTATAAGATTTTCTTTAGGTCTTTTCCCGTTTGCATCAGAGCTATTTACACCATTAATTTACACTTTGAGTGTTATAGCAATCATATTTACTTCACTAATAGCTTTAATGCAGGAGGATATGAAAAAGTTAATTGCTTATTCTTCAGTTGCGCATATGGGCTTTGTAACTTTAGGTATATTCACTTTGCAACAACAAGGAATTGAAGGAAGTATAATTCAAATGATAAGCCATGGCTTAGTTTCGGCAGCATTATTTTTAACTGTTGGCGTAGTTTATGACAGAATGCATTCTAGATTGATAAGTACATATGGTGGACTAGTTTCTGTAATTCCAAAATATTCAATACTGTTCATGTTATTTGCTTTAGCATCGCTCGGTTTACCTGGTACCAGTGGTTTTATTGGTGAGTTTTTAATATTAATGGGAGCTTTCAAGGATAATTTTTTAGTAGCTGTTATAGCAAGTATAGGAGTAATTTTAGGAGCTGCATACATGTTGTGGCTCTATAAAAGAGTAGTATTTGGAAAATTACTTAATGAAGATCTTAAAAAAATTTTAGATTTAAATAGATCTGAATATTTTATTTTATCTTGTTTAGCTGCACCAATCTTATTTTTTGGTTTTTACCCCGATCCATTAATCAACACTATTGAAGTTTCTGTTACTGATTTAATTAATATGCATAACACAAATATAGCTAGTAAATAATATGGAAAATTTAAATTTAATATTACCTGAAATTTTTATTTCTTTATCAATTATGTTTTTACTTATTTTAGGTGTGTTTAAAAATGACAGATCTAAAATTATTTTTAATTTATCTTTGTTTTCAATTTTAATTACAACAATAATAACATTCAATGAAACTTTCTCTGTAACTAGAGAAACTTTGTTTAATGAAAGCGTTGTGATTGACAGTATGTCTTCGCTAATGAAAATTATAACTTTAATTGGAGGTTTTTTAGTTTTAGTTATTTCGTCAACTTATTTAAAAACATTTAAAATATATAATATAGAATATCCGGTTCTTATTTTGAGTTCAATTCTTGGAATGATGGTAATGATCAGTTCAAATGATTTGATTGTTTTTTATATGGGCTTAGAATTACAGTCATTAGCTCTATATGTTTTAGCTACATATAACAGAGATCTATTAAAATCATCAGAAGCTGGTTTGAAATACTTTGTTTTAAGTGCATTATCATCAGGATTATTATTATATGGATGTTCTTTAGTTTATGGTTTTTCAGGTTCTACCAATTTTGATATAATATCAAATCAACTAAATTCTGAGGAATATGTTTTAACTTTTGGAATTGTCTTCATATTGGTTGGTTTAGCATTTAAAATTTCTGCAGTTCCATTCCATATGTGGGCACCTGATGTTTATGAAGGATCTCCAACAACTGTAACCTTGTTTTTCACAATAGTACCAAAGGTAGCTGCTTTGACTGTATTAATTAGATTTTTATATGTTCCTTTTTTAAATTTAATTGATCAATGGCAAATGATAATAGTTTTCTTATCTATAGCTTCTATGGTTTTTGGAGCAGTTGCTGCTATAGGACAAACTAATATTAAAAGACTAATTGCTTACAGTTCTATAGGACACATTGGTTACACATTAGCTGGTTTAGCCACAGCATCAAACGAGGGAATTCAAAGTTCGATAATTTATATTTCTATTTATGTTGTTATGAATTTAGCTCTTTTTTCATGTCTATTAATGTTAAGAAGAAAAGATCAATATTACGAAAATATTGATGATCTTTCAGGATTATCAAAAAACCATCCACTATTATCTTTATGCTTGCTTGTAATATTGTTTTCTTTAGCAGGTATACCGCCTTTAGCAGGTTTCTTCGCAAAATTTTACGTTTTTAAAGCAGTATTGGAACAATCAATGTATTTCTTAGCTATAGTAGGGTTGTTATCAACTGTGGTTGCAGCTTTTTATTATCTAAGAATTATAAAAATTATGTATTTTGATAAGGAAAAAGACAAATATGACAATGACCATAGCTTATGGTTAAAACTTTCTCTTACAGTTTCAACGATATTAATTCTTTTATACTTCATATTCCCAAGTCAGTTAATAGAAGTTGTTTCAAGAATTAATATTATTTGATGAAATTAAAAAAATTTAAATTTAAAAAAGTTAAAAGTACAAATAATACTGCAATAAGAATTATCAAAGAAACTAAATACAACTTAGGTATGGTTGTTGCCGAAACACAAGTGAATGGTAGAGGACAGTATGGAAGAAAATGGATATCGTCAAAAGGAAATTTGTTTATATCATTCTTCAATGAACTTAATAAAACAAAACTATCGATTAACAATATAACAAAAATCAATTGTCTTTTAGTAAAAAAATTACTCTCGTTATTTACAAGTAAAAAAATTTTATTTAAAAAACCAAACGACTTATTAATTGATAAAAAAAAGATTAGTGGCATTTTACAAGAAATCATATTTATAAGGGGTAAAAAATTTTTAATTACCGGCATAGGCATAAATATTAAAAAAAATCCAATTATTAAGAATTATCCTGCCACAAACTTGCAAGAGGTAACTAAAAAAAGTATTAGTAAATTAATTGTAGAAAATAAACTAAAACAACTTTTTGAAAAAAATTTATCGAAATTGTATAAAAATTAAATAATGTATATTCTAGGTGATATTGGTAATACGGAAACAAAAATATGTATTGTTTCTAAAAATAATAAAATTTCAAAAAAAATTACTTTTTTATCAAAATCTATAAACAACAAGCAGCTTAATATTTTATTTAAAAAAAATAAAATTCAATTAAATAAAATTGAAAAAATATTATTTTGTAGTGTAGTTCCAAAAACATTTTCTATAATTAATAAATTTTTGTCGAAAAAAGTTAAACTAAAATGCTATGAGGTTAAAAAATTAAACTTAAAATCACTTATAAAAATCAAAGTAGATTATAAACAGGTAGGCTCAGATAGAATTACTAATGCTATAAGTTTAATGAATAACAAAAATAATTTTATAATTTTAGATTTTGGTACAGCAACAACTTTCGATGTACTTATTAGAAATACTTATTTTGGAGGAATTATTGCCCCGGGTGTGAGATTATCTCTTAATACCTTGTCTGACAAAGCAACTTTGATTCCAAAAATTGATTTAAAAAAGATTAATAAAGTGATTGGCAAAAATACAATCTCTGCTGTTAGATCAGGCTTTTTTTGGGGTTATGCGGGTTTAATTGACAATATTATTAATTTAATTAAGAAGGAAACTGGAAAATCTTTTAAAGTAATTATTACTGGTGGATTTTCAGACTTATTTAAAAACTCAATAAAAACGAAAGCAAGTCACAACCAAGATATTACAATTAAAGGCTTAACAAAGATTTCAAAGTTAATTAAATAATATGAAAGATGAATTATTATTTTGTCCATTAGGTGGATCAGGCGAAATAGGCATGAACATGAATTTGTTTGGCTATGGGCAGCCTAGTGATCATAAATGGATTATGGTCGACATAGGCGTAACATTTGCAGATGATACTATTCCAGGTGTTGATTTAATTTATCCAGATCCTGGGTTTATAGTAGAAAGAAAAGACAATTTATTAGGAATAGTTTTAACACACGCGCACGAGGATCACATTGGTGCAATTGCTCATCTATGGCCAAAATTACAATGTAAAATTTTTGCAACTCCTTTTACAGCTGTATTAATTCGAGAAAAATTTAGAGAAAAACAAATCGATATAACTAATGATTTACAGATTGTTGAGTTAAATGGAAAGGTTTCTCTGGATCCATTTGAAATTGAATACATTACTTTAACGCATTCTATATTAGAACCAAACGGACTTAGAATAAAAACTCCTGCAGGCGTTATTTTGCATACTGGAGATTGGAAGGTAGATCCAAATCCTTTGATTGGAGACAATATAAACGAAAAAAGATTAAAGGAAATTGGTGAAGAAGGAGTGCTAGCAATGATTTGCGATTCAACAAATGTTTTTAGCGCCGGTAGATCAGGTTCAGAATTAGATGTAAGAAAAAATATGTTAAACGTTATGTCTCGTTTAAAAAAAAGAATTATCATAACATCATTTGCTTCTAACGTAGCTAGAATGGAGACAGCTTTTTATTGTGCAGAACAAACCGGAAGACAAATCTCTTTAGTTGGTAGATCAATGCATCGTATTTATAAAGCTGCGCGTCAATGTGGATATTTAAAAAATACAATTGAGCCAATTGATCCAAGAGAAGCTAAAAATTTTTCAAGAGAAAAAATTGTGTATTTATGTACTGGAAGTCAAGGTGAACCAATGGGTGCAATGATGAGAATTTCTAGCTATGTTCATCCAGATGTTTTTATTGAAAAAGGTGATGCTGTCATTTTTTCTTCAAAAATCATACCTGGTAATGAGAAAAAACTTTATAAACTTCACAACCAACTTGTAAAGGATGGAATAGAGGTAATATCCGAAGAAACCGAGTTTGTTCATGTTTCTGGGCATCCAAATAGAGAAGATCTTAAAGAGATGTATCAATGGGTAAAACCTAGATGTGTAATACCTGTACACGGAGAACATAGGCACATGATAGAACACATCAATTTTGCAAAAGAAATGCAAGTGCCACATCCAGTTCAAGTCGAAAATGGTGATATTGTTAAGTTATATCCAGGTGAAAAACCTGAAGTATATGACAAGGCCCCAAGCGGGAGACTTTATTTAGATGGTAGTGTAAGCGTTGATCCAGATTCACAATCGATAAAAGATAGAAAAAATTTAAGTGCTAATGGATATCTTGAGGTAACAATAATGATTACACCTAAAGGTAATATACATAATAACCCTATTCTTTCATTTCGTGGTTTACCTGTAGATGATCGAGATGATTTTGTTTATGGATTAGAAGAGGAAATAGAGAAAACCTCTAGAACTTTTAAAATTGGAAGCAAACAACAAGAACACAATCTTATTGACGCATTAAAAATTGCCTGTAGAAAATTTTCAAAAGAGAGAACAGGGAAAAAACCTCTTACCAATATTAATTTAGTAAGAATTTAATGAGTGCAACAGGCTTAGCTATTATCTATATAATTATATGGTGGATAGTTTTTTTTGCTATTCTGCCTATTGATGTGAATCGAACAAAGATTGTAAAAATTGACGGTGAGGATCCTGGCTCACCCGAAAATCCAAAAATGCTGAAAAAATTCCTTTATTGCACTGGAATTACTACTGTCATTTTCATAATAATTTACTTATTAATTAAATTTGAATATTTAAATTTAAGAAATATGATTAATTAAGATGCTTTTATCAAATTCATTTATACCAATATTAAAAAATAATCCTTCGGAAGCAAAAATAAAATCTCATCAATTGATGTTGAGAGTAGGAATGATCAAGCAAGCCTCAGCAGGAATTTATTCATGGTTACCTTTAGGTTTTAAGGTAATGAAAAAAATAGAAGACATTGTCAGACAAGAACAAAACAAAATTGGAGCTCAAGAAATATTAATGCCAACAATTCAATCCAGTGAAATTTGGAAAGAAAGTGGTCGTTATGACGATTATGGTGAAGAGATGTTAAGAATAACCGACCGTCAAAATAGAGAAATGTTATATGGACCAACCAATGAGGAACAAGTTACTGAAATTTTTAGATCTTCAATAAAATCTTATAAATCACTCCCACAACTCATGTATCATATCCAATGGAAGTTCAGAGATGAAATTAGACCTAGATTTGGAATTATGCGAGGAAGAGAGTTTTATATGAAAGACGCCTATTCATTTGATGTATCAGATGAAGAAGCTTTTTATTCTTATAATAAATTCTTTCTTTCTTATTTAAGAACATTTAAAAGATTATCTTTGACTGCAATACCTATGGCTGCTGACACAGGACCTATAGGTGGAAATTTATCTCATGAATTTATTATTCTTGCAGATACAGGTGAAAGTAAAATTTTCACTGACAAAAGAATATTTGATCTTGATACTGCTGATACTCAACTAGAAAAATCATCGTTGGAAAGTATGAGAAAAAAATATGAACAGTTTTATGCTGTAACTGATGAAAAGTTTAATAAAGAAGATTTTGAAAAAATTGTTTCTAAGGAAAATCAATTGATTACAAAAGGTATTGAGGTAGGTCATATATTTTATTTTGGTGACAAGTATTCAAAACCAATGAGTGCATCAGTTGATTTACCAGGGGGGAAGAAAGATTTTGTTAAAATGGGCTCTTATGGAATTGGTGTGTCAAGGTTAGTAGGGGCTATAATTGAAGCAAAATATGATGACAAAAATGAAATCATGAAATGGCCATTGTCTGTTGCTCCTTATGACATTGCTTTAATACCTATGATAAATAAAAATGACACCTCAGCTTTAGATAAAGCAAATAATATCAATATAGAATTAATCAAAAATAATATTGATGCAATCATTGATGATACAGATGAAAATTTTTCATCTAAAATTAAAAAAATGAATTTAATTGGAGCCCCGTATCAAATTATTATTGGTAAGAAAAGCGAAGGTGATTTATTAGAGTTTAAAGAAGCTGGTGAAGAAACTCAAAATTTACCACTAGGTAAAATTATAGAAATTATAACTAAACGAAAAAATTCAATTTGATTTCTACTTTAGAAAAAGAAATTACTTTTAGATTTTTAAAAACCAGAAAAAAAGATGGTTTTTTGAATGTTATATCAATTTTTTCTTTTATTGGCATAAGTCTCGGTGTTGCAGTTCTTATCATCGTAATGTCAGTCATGAATGGATTTAGAACTGAATTAATTGAAAAGATAGTTGGCTTTAATGCTCATGCGGTTGTCAAACCCTACGATAAACCGTTAGCTTCATTATCAGATAAAGATTTTGCTAAAGATGTTTTATCAAATGACGGAGAAGCAGTTATTTTTCACAAGAATGGCACTAAAGGAGTTTTGCTAAAAGGTTATTTGGAAAAAGATTTTAATGATCTGGAAATTTCAAATAATGATAGTTTTTTTGGTTCAAAAAATTTAAATGAAAATACCATTTCTATTGGTCGAGATTTAAGTAATATATTAGGATTAGATATTGGAGATGAGGTTTCAATTACTTCACCCTCAGGAGTTCAAACTTTAGTTGGGTCTTTACCAAAGCAAAAATTATTTCTTATAACTTCAATATTTGAAAGCGGATTATCTGAATATGATGAAAATATTGCTTATATAAATTTAAACACTTTAGAAGATTTTTTTGACAAAAACAAAAATGATAGATTTACCGAGTATTATTTTAAAGATCCAAAAAATATAGAAAATTATAAAGCAAAACTGATGAAACTATACCCTGATGCATTTGTATACACATGGGCTGATATGAATAGTTCATTATTTTCAGCACTGAAAGTTGAGAGAAATGTGATGTTTATTATTTTATCTTTAATTATTATTGTCGCCGCTTTTAATATAATTTCAGGTTTAACAATTTTAGTTAAAAATAAAACTCGAGATATTGCAATTTTAAAATCTATTGGAGTTTTAAATAAATCTATAATTAAAATTTTTTTTCTTGTTGGTGTTACAATTGGAACTTCAGCAACAATTTTTGGAATATTTTTAGGTGTAACATTCTCAATTTATGTAGAAAACATTAGACAATTTTTAAGCTCTACTTTTAATATTAGTTTATTTCCAGAGGAAATATATTTTTTAAGCAAGATGCCCTCAGAAATAAATATTAATTCTATAGTAATTATAACAATCTGTTCGATATTAATAACAATAGTAGTTTCTATATTTCCAGCGCTCAAAGCTGCAAATATGGATCCTATAAAATCACTGAAGTATG
Organism: uncultured Pelagibacteraceae bacterium; assembly: GCA_902593235.1. Classification (GTDB taxonomy): domain Bacteria; phylum Pseudomonadota; class Alphaproteobacteria; order Pelagibacterales; family Pelagibacteraceae; genus Pelagibacter. Next base: position 21,125 of record CACJHS010000007.1, on the reverse strand, counting down.
AATAATTTTTTAGAATTAAATAGTATAAGGAAAAGTTTTACTACAGAAAAAAAGATTAATGTATTAAGAGGTTTATCTAGAAAATTTAGGTTAGGTAAAACTTACGCAATAATGGGGCCTTCTGGTTCTGGAAAATCAACTTTACTTAATTTAATTTCGTTAATTGATAAACCAACATCTGGCACAATTAAGCTTGATAATCTTGAGATTAATTTTAATCAAAATGAAAAAAATGATTTAATTAGAGCTAAAAAACTAGGTATCGTTTACCAAGAAAATAATCTTCTTGCTGATTTTACAGCACTGGAAAATGTTTATTTTGCGTCTTTATCTCTCAATAACGATAAAAAATTAGCATTATCTAAAGCTGTAAAATTATTAAAAAAAGTTGGACTTTCAAATAGATTAAATCATTTCCCTTCTCAACTTTCTGGAGGTGAATGTCAAAGAGTTGCAATAGCAAGAGCGATTATTAATGATCCTCAAATTATTTTAGCTGATGAGCCAACAGGTAGTTTAGACATGAATACAGCTAAAGATATTTTTAAACTTTTAAACAAACAAAAAAGATCAGATAGAATAATTATATTTGCAACTCATAATAGATTTTTTGCAAAAAAAGCAGATTATCTATTGGAGATGAGAGATGGTAGTATAAAATCATCTAATGTCTGAGTCTGTCTTACAAAATTTTAATCATTTAAAAATACATACACAATATTCAATTTGCGAAGGAGCGGCTAGAATTGATGATTTACAAGAATATTCTAAGAAAAATAAAATAAAATCCTTAGGTTTATGTGACACCTCAAATTTATGTGGTGCACTAGAATTTGCTGAAAAGATCTCAAAGTCTGGTACTCAGCCAATAATTGGAACTCAAATTAATTTTAAAACTGAAGAAACAACAGGTTTACTCCCATTGTTTGCTCTAAATGAAGTTGGATATAAAAATATAATAGAACTTTCATCTTTATCGTATTTGGAAAACGATGAATTGTCAGATCCGCATGTAGATTTTGAATTATTATTAAGACATTCCAAAGGTGTTGCTGTATTTTCAGGAACTGTTTTTGGTTTATTTGGTAAATTATTTGATAAAGGAAAGTTTAGTGAAATTGATGAGCTTTATAATAAAATTAAAAATGCTTTTGATGACAGATTTTACATAGAGATTCAAAGACATAATGACCAAAATGAAATCGGATTTGAAAAATTTAATTTAAAAAAATCTTTAGATTTGGAAATACCTATTATTGCAACTAATGAAGTTTTTTATTTAGATAAAGAAATGCACGAAGCTCATGATGCTTTAATTTGTATTGGTAACAAGACATACGTAAATGAAAAAAACAGATTAAGATTTACTGACCAACATTATTTAAAAACTAACTCAGAGATGTCTGAATTATTTGCTGACTTACCTGAAGCTTTAGAAAATAATTATAATTTTCCATTAAGATGTAGTTATAGACCGTTATTTTCTAACCCAATATTGCCCAATATTAGCAGTGACAAAGATGGAAATGCGGATGAAATTTTAAAAAAAGATTCCATTGAAGGATTAAAAGTCAAATTCAATAAGATCTTTAATTTAAGTAATGAAAATTTAGAAAGTAACAATTCTTACAAAGAGTATAAGAACAGGCTTAATCATGAACTTTCTATTATTATAGAAATGAAATATTCTAGTTATTTTCTTATAGTTGCTGACTATATTAAATGGGCAAAAAATAATGATATCCCGGTAGGTCCTGGAAGAGGCTCAGGCGCTGGTTCATTAGTAGCTTGGTGTTTATCAATTACAGATGTAGATCCAATAAAATTTAACCTCATTTTTGAAAGATTTTTAAATCCAGATAGAATTTCAATGCCTGATTTTGATATAGATTTTTGTGAGGATAAAAGAGATCAAGTTTTTGAGTATCTAACTACAAAATATAAAGACAGTGTAGCTCACATTATAACATTTGGTAAATTAAAAGCTCGAATGGTAATTAGAGATGTTGGAAGAGTTTTGGGATTAGCATATGGATTTGTTGACGGCATATCTAAGATGATACCTTTTGATCCTTCTAGACCGCAAAATTTAACACAGTGCATTGCTGGTGAGCCAAGATTACAAAAACTCATAAATGACGATCCAAGAGTAAAGAAACTTACTGATCTCTCATTAAAATTAGAAGGTCTAAATAGAAATGTTGCTACACATGCCGCTGGAGTAGTAATAGCAGATAAAAAACTTACCGAAGTTGTTCCTTTATACAAAGATGTTTCTACAGATTTATTATTACCATCTACTCAATTCGATATGTACTCAGCAGAAAATGCAGGTTTAGTAAAATTTGATTTTTTGGGCTTAAAAACACTTACCGTAATTAACAACACACAAAAACTTGTAAGAAAAAAAATTAAAGATTTTGATATAGAAAAAATAAATTACGAAGATCAAAAAGTTTTCGATTTAATGTCAACTGGTAAAACAGTTGGCTTATTCCAAATTGAAAGTGCTGGTATGAGAGAAGCCTTAATTCAAATGAAGCCAAATCATATTGAAGATATTATTGCCTTAGTTGCTCTATACAGACCGGGACCAATGAGCAATATTCCAACATATAATGACTGTAAACATGGGAAACAAAAACCAGATTATTTACACCCACTTCTAGAAGATATTTTAAAACCAACTTATGGTGTAATTATTTATCAAGAACAGGTAATGCAGATTGCACAAAAATTATCAGGATTTACAGCAGGACAAGCAGATCTTTTGAGAAGAGCAATGGGTAAAAAGAAAAGAGCAGAACTTGAAAAACAGAAACAAGGTTTTATTGCTGGAGCTGTTAAAAATGGAATAGCAAAAGATGTCGCTGCTGGAATTTTTTTAAAAATTGAACCATTTGCAGAATATGGCTTTAATAAAAGTCACGCTGCTGCATATGCAATTATTTCTTACCAAACTGCATTTTTAAAAACATATTATCCAAAAGAGTTCATTGCAGCATCAATGACTATGGATATATCTAATCAAAACAAGTTAAGTGAGTTTTACGAAGAATTAAAAAGATTAAACGTTGAAGTTGTCCGTCCAGATATAAACGAATGTTTTGCTGATTTTAGAACAGTTGATGATAAATTTTATTATGCATTAGGAGGAATTAAAGCTGTAGGTTATGAGGCAATATCAAATATAGTTGAGGAAAGAATTTTAAATGGAAAATTTGAGTCAATTCATGATTTTATAAACAGAGTAAATCCAAAAGATATAAACAAACTTCAATTAGAAGGTTTAGTTAAAGCAGGTGCTTTTGATAAACTAAATATAAATAGACAAGCTTTGTTTGATTCAGTTCCAGCTTTGATAGCTAAAAGTAAAAATATATTTGATAACAAATCTGCTAATCAGATTGATTTATTCTCAGCCGATGAAAATAACCAGGATGATATTTTGACTAAATCTGAAGATTGGAAATTTGAAGAAAGATTATCAAAAGAATTTGAAGCAGTAGGTTTCTTTATTTCAGACCATCCGTTAAATCAATTTACAGAAATTTTTAGTGATTATAAAATATTAGATTATTCAAATTTTATCTCAAAAGAAGATTTAAAAGATGCAAACATTGCTGCAACATTATTAAAGGTACAAGAGAGAAAAACTGCAAAAGGAAATTCTTATGCCGTTTTGAAATTAACTGATTTATCAAGTGTTTTTGAACTTTTTATTTTCTCTGATGTTTTAGAATTAAATAGGGAAATTTTGAAAGAGGGTAGTTCTCTAATTTTGACATTATTTAAAAATGTTTCTAATGATGAAAATAGACTAACAAGAATTAATGTTAAAAAAATAGCTTCACTTAAAGATTTATTTAATAGCCCTATAAACGAAGTTTCATTCGATCTTAATTCAGACGAACAAATTAAAAAAATATCTACAATTTTGAAAGATGAAGGCAAAACTGTCGTAAATATTAATTTAATTAAGGGAGATAATATCCTGCAATTTAGATTGAAAAATCGACGCAAATTGGACAGAAAATCATTAAATCTCTTAAGAAATCAGGAAATTAAAGCAATAATTAACTAAATAATCACTTGTTATATTTAGTAAATATTTGTAAATACCTCTCTAATTAAATTAACACGCACACAGTTGTTGGTTTTATACCTCCGGTCCTTAAATGGAAATTACTGTGGTGGCTTAACCGGGAATAAATATGAAAATACCAAACGTTACAATTCAACAATTATTAGAAGCAGGAGTTCATCTTGGACATAAAACTTTAAGATGGAACCCAAAAATGAAAAAATATATTTTTGGGAAAAGAGATTCAATTCACATTATAGACTTAACACAAACGCTAGAACTTACCAAAGTAGCTTTAGAAAAAGTTTACGAAACTATTGCAAATAATGGAAAAATTTTGTTCGTATCTACAAAAAAACAAGCATCAGAGGCAATAGCAGAAGTCGCTAAAGAAACAGATCAATATTTTGTAAACTACAGATGGTTAGGAGGCATGTTGACTAACTGGGGAACAATTTCTAATTCAATAAAAAAATTAAAGAAATTGGAAACCGATCTAGCAGCTGAAAATAGAGGTTTTACAAAAAAAGAACTTTTAAAAATGAGTGTTAAAAAAGATAAGCTTCAAAGATCTCTTGGTGGAATAGCAGAGATGAAAAAGGTTCCAGACTTGGTATTTGTTATTGATACAAATTATGAGTCTCTAGCTATTGCTGAATCTTCAAAATTAGGAATACCAATAATTGCTATTTTAGATAGTAATTCAAACCCAGATAAAATTGATTATCCAATACCAGGAAACGATGATGCAAGAAGAGCTATTGATCTTTATTGTAATTTAATCAAAGAAACTATTAATAGCGCCAAAAGTTCTTCACCAGCAGTAGAGACAAAAAAAAATAAAGCTAATGACTCTAAAAGTGAAGATAAAACAAAAACTATTCAAGAATTAGATAGAGAAAAATTAGAAAAAAAATTTTCTAAAGAAGATAAGGAGAAATTAAATTAATGAGTGATATAGAAAAAGTTAAAAAACTTAGAGAAGCTACCGGAGCTGGTTTTAAAGATTGTAACTTAGCTATTAAAGAATCAAATGGAGATCTAGATAAGGCGATTGAAATCTTGAGAGTGAAAGGAATTTCAAAAGCCTCAAAAAAAATGTCTAGAGATGCAAAAGAGGGGGTTGTCGTAGTTAGCGGAGACGAAACAAAAACTTCAGTGATAGAAGTAAACTGTGAAACAGATTTTGTTGCTAAAAATGATGATTTTATTAATTTTGTTAAAGAATTAAGTGAATTAAATAACGAAAATAATTCAAACATTGAAGAATTAAAAGTAGCAAAAATGAAAAATGGCCAAACTGTTAATGACAATCTAGTTGCTTTGATCGCAAAAATTGGTGAAAAAATTACAATTGGAAAAGCTAAAACCATTCAAAACTCAGATGGTTTAAATAATCATTATCTTCATACAGTTGTGAAAGACAATGTAGCAAAATTAGCTGTTATGGTTTCACTAGATACAAAAGATAATTCAGATATAGTCAAAACATTTAGTAAACAACTATCAATGCACATTGCTGCATCTAATCCATTAGCTCTGGAATCCACTTCTATAGAACAATCAATAATAGATAAAGAGCAAGAATTAGTTGCTGAAGAACTTAAAAATTCAGGAAAACCTGATGATATTGCAAAAAAAATAAGCTTAGGTAAGATGAATAAATTTAAAGAGGAAAATGCTCTTTTAACACAAGCTTGGGTTATGGAACCAAAGAAAAAAGTTCAAGATGTATTAAAAGAATTATCTATAGCTGATTTAAAAATTAAAGAGTTTTATAGAATAAAGATTGGAGAATAAATGTTTGATGAAAAATCTTACAGCTTCAAAATGGATAAAGCCATTGAGGTATTCTCAAAAGAACTTTCATCTTTAAGAACTGGAAGAGCAAATGCATCAATGTTAGATCTGATTAAGGTTGACGTGTATGGTCAACAAATGCCAATTAATCAGATTGGAAGTGTTACAACGCCAGAACCTAGAACGATAAATATTCAAGTATGGGATGCAAATAATGTTCAATTAGTAGATGCAGCGATTAAAAAATCAGATTTGGGGCTTAATCCACAAATTGACGGTCAATTAATTAGACTACCTGTGCCTGAATTAAATGAAGAAAGAAGAACAGAGCTAAAAAAACTTATTAAAAGTATTGGAGAAAAATGTAAAGTTTCAATACGAAACATTAGAAGAGAAGCGAATGAAGAATTAAAAAAACTTTTAAAAGATAAAGAAATTGGTGAAGATGATGAAAAATCTTTTGAAAAAGATGTTCAAACAATTACAGATAATCATATTAAAACTGTAGATGAAAAGGTTTCTTTAAAAGAAAAAGAAATAATGACAATTTAAAGATGAATCCACTTAATCATGTGGCTATTATTATGGATGGTAATGGTCGATGGGGATTAAAAAAAAAAAAATCAAGAAACGCGGGTCACAGAGCTGGATTAAATACTGTAGAAAAGATTATTAAAGAAACTATAAAGCAAAAAATTAAATATTTAACCTTATTTGCTTTCTCAACAGAAAATTGGAAAAGACCAAAAAAAGAAATAAGTTTCCTTTTTAATTTGCTTGAAGATTTTTTAATTAATAAAATTGACGATCTTGATAAACAAAACATTAAACTTAAAATTTTAGGAATTAAAAATTTTTCAACCAAGTTAAATAAACTATTAAATAAATCTGAAAAAAAAACATCAAAAAATACAAAACTTCAGATTAATCTTGCACTAAATTATGGTTCAAAATCTGAGCTTATTAACGCTTTTAAAAATTTAATAAAAAATAAAGATAAATTTAATGAGAAAAATCTGTCGCAACATTTACAAACAAAAAATATACCTGATCCAGATATACTAATAAGAACTGGAGATACAAAAAGACTGAGTAATTTTTTGTTATGGCAGCTTGCATATGCTGAAATTTTTTTTGAAAAGAAATTATGGCCTGATTTCAATGAAAATGACTATAATAAGATTATCAAAAAGTATAGATCTATTAAAAGAAATTTTGGAACTATTACATGAATAACAATTTAGTTAAAAGACTTATTAGTTCTCTATTAATTTTACCAATTGCACTGTTATTCATAATTAATGGTTCATCATTTTTTATTATTTTTTTAAGTATTATATTTTTAATTACTTCTTTCGAGTGGATTAAAATGAACAAAAAAAAAAAATTATTTAAAATTTTAGGTATTATTTTTCTTATTTTATCTTTTTATTCAGCTTTTGTTCTTAGAACTTATGCAGGATTAAATTTTTTTCTTTTTATAATTTTAATATCAATCTTAACAGATATAGGTGGCTATATTTTTGGAAAGTTTTTTAAAGGCCCAAGACTTACAAAAATAAGCCCTAATAAAACCTATTCAGGAGTTATCGGAAGTTTAATAATGCCTGTATTCGGCGGTTTACTTTACATGCAATACATGCAACTTCCTCTTGGGATTCTTGTTCCGCTTAAACTAAATACGTTAAGTAATAATTTTGATTTAAACTTTATTATTATGATATTATTTATTTCAATAATTAGTCAGATTGGAGATTTAACAATTTCCTATTTTAAAAGATTATCAAAAATAAAAGATACAGGTAAAATCCTTCCTGGTCACGGTGGTTTACTCGACAGATTAGATGGATTAATTTTTGTAATTCCAATTACATACTTATTTATTGTTTTATAAAGAATATGAAAAAAAAAATTGCTATCTTGGGTTCAACAGGTTCAATTGGAAAAACTTTATTAAATATTGTTGAAAAAGATAAAAAAAATTTTGAAATAAAGCTTCTTACCGCAAACCAAAATTATAAATTGCTATTACATCAGGCAAAAAAATTCAAGGTTAAGAACATTATTATTACTGATCTTAAGAATTATTTAAAAATAAAAAAATTAAATAAGGATAAAAATATTAATATCTATAAAGATTTTAAAGACTTAAATAAAATTTTGAGTAAAAAAATTGATTATTCAATGTCATCTATTATGGGTTTGGATGGATTATTACCAACTATCAAAATAGTTAAGTTTACAAAAAATATCGCTATAGTAAATAAAGAGTCGTTAATTTGTGGTTGGGACTTAATAAAAAAAGAAATAAAAAAATACAAAACAAATTTTGTTCCAATCGACTCTGAACATTTTTCAATTTACACATTAATTAAGAATTATAAAATTAGTGATATCGAAAGAATTTATATCACAGCATCAGGTGGACCGTTTATTAACTTACCTAAAAAAAATTTTAAATCAATTAAACTAAAGCAAGCATTAAAACATCCAAATTGGAAAATGGGTAAAAAAATTACTATCGACTCAGCAACACTAATGAATAAAATGTTCGAAGTTATAGAGGCAAGAAATATTTTCAATATCCCTTACACAAAAATTTCAATATTAACTCATCCCTCGTCATATCTTCATTCTATAGTAAAATTTAAAAATGGTATTACAAAAATATTAATTCATGAGCCTGACATGAAAATTCCTATAATTAATTCTATTTATCAAAAAAATTTAAAAAAAATTAAAACTAAAAATTTAAATATTGGAGTTTTAAATAATCTAGATCTCAAGCAAGTGAATCTATTAAAATTTCCATTAATCAATTTATTAAAAAAAATGCCACCAAAAAATAGTCTTTATGAAACAGTTTTAATTACAATAAATGATTTTTTTGTTTATAAATTTTTACAAAATAAAATAAGCTTTAACAGAATGATGAAATTGATATTAAAATTGTCTAATTCAAAAGATTTCGTTAAATATAAAAAAATTCATCCAAAAAAAATAGAAGATATTTATAAATTAAGAGATTATGTAAGTTTAAAATTAACTAGAATAAGTATATAAAACCTGAAGATGTACAAAATATTAATAAAATTTATACTTATTTTTTTATTTCTCACTAAAATTACTTATTCAGAAATAATCAAAAAAGTAGAAGTTAAAGGAAATCAAAGAATTTCAAAAGAAACAATACAAGTATTGGGTAAAATTAAAATTGGTGAAAATTTTACAAACAATTCTTTAAATGAATCTTTAAAAGAACTTTATGAAACTGATTTTTTTAGTCAAATTAAAATTGATTTAGATGAAGGAATATTAAAAATTAATGTTGTTGAAAATCCTATAATTGAAAAAATTAACATAAACGGCATTAAAAAAAAATCTTTTACTGAAGCACTTTATTCATCCATTTCTTTAAAAGATCGTATGTCTTTTACAGATTATAAATTTCAAAATGATTTAATAACTATTAAAAATATACTTAAAACAAATGGATATTATTTTTCAGAAATAGAAGTTTTAAGCGAAACAAATAAAGAATTAAATTCAGTTGTACTTAATTTGAATATAAATTTAGGTGAAAAAGCCAAAATTAAAGAAATAGTATTTATTGGTGATAAAAAGTTTAAAGATAAAAAATTACTAGAATTGATTGCATCTGAAGAATATAAATTTTGGAAATTCATTACTAATAAAGTTTATCTTAACAAATCTCTTGTAGAACTTGATAAAAGATTGTTAAATAATTTTTACAAAAACAATGGATACTACAATGTTAAGATTTTAAATTCATTTGCTGAATTAGATAACGAAGGTTTTTTTAAATTAACATTTAACATTGACTCTGGAAAAAAATATTTCTTTAATAATTTATCATTAAATTTACCCGACGATTACAATCTCAATGATTTTTCAAAGGTAAACAATATATTTGCATCTCTGAAAAATGAGCAATATTCATTAAGTAATATAAATTTAATTCTTGAAGAAATTGATGAAATCGCATCTCTAAGACTATATGATTTCATAAATGTTGATGTAGAAGAAAAAATTAATAATGAAAATAAAATTGATTTCATATTTAACGTCAAAGATTCTGAGAAATTTTACGTAGAAAAAGTTAATATCACAGGAAACTTCAATACTATCGAAGAGGTTGTAAGAAATAAGTTAATAGTTGATGAAGGAGACCCATATAATGAATTATTAAATAATAAATCAATTAATGAAATTAAATCAATGGGAATTTTTAAAACTGTTAATTCCGAAATTATAGATGGTTCTAATCCAAACACAAAAATTCTTAATGTTATAGTGGAAGAGAAACCAACCGGTGAAATTTCTCTTGGTGCTGGTTTCGGAACAGACGGAGGTGTATTGGGTGGTGGTTTAAAAGAAAAAAATTTTTTAGGCAAAGGAATTACGTTAGATACAAATTTTCAAGTATCTACTGAAGGAGTAAAGGGATCATTAACTTATTCCCAACCTAATTTTAATTATACTGATAATACTTTATTCACAACGATAAAATCAGTAAACCAAGATAGTTTAAGTACAGCTGGATATAAAATTACTACAGCTGGATTATCTTTAGGTACAGTTTTTGAACAGTATGAAAATCTATTCTTTTCCCCAGAAATTGACTTTACTCAAGAGGATTTAACTACAAACTCAACTGCATCAAATACTCTTAAAAAACAAGAGGGATCCTATAGTGATTTTTATTTCAACTATGGGTTAGTTTATGACACAAGAGACTCATCATATAATCCAAGTAGTGGAAATATTTTTTCTTTCTCACAAGATTTACCAGTCATTTCAAGTGATAACGAAATTAAAAATGTTTTGATATTAACTAATTATAAATCATTAACAGATACCAATGATATGGTTGGAAAAGCCAGCTTTTACTTTAGCGCTATAAATTCAATAGATGGCTCAGATGTAAGAATTTCAAAAAGAACAAGAATTCCATCTAGTCGTTTAAGAGGATTTCAAAAAGGAAAAGTTGGACCTATTGATAGTGGAGATTTTATTGGAGGAAACTATGCAGCAGCATTAAATTTATCAACTAATTTACCCGGTGTCTTAAGTACACTTGAAAATTTTGATTTTTCATACTTTATAGATGCCGCAAATGTTTGGGGAGTTGATTATGACAGCTCAATTGATAAGTCAAATAAAATTAGAAGTGCCACAGGTATCGCCTTAGACTATTTATCTCCAATTGGTCCATTAAGTTTTTCATGGTCATTACCGATAACTAAAACTTCATCAGATAAAACTGAAACATTCAGATTTAATTTAGGCACAACTTTTTAATGTTTAAATTATTATCTATCCTTTTCCTGATTTTTCAAATTTTCACCATCAATTCAAATGCAAATGAAAAAATTGTATTTATTAATATAAATTATATTTTTGAAAATTCAAATGCTGGTAAAAAATTAAATAAAGATATTAAGAAACAAACTGAAAAAATTGAAAATGAAATTAAAAAATATAAATCTGAAATTGAAAATGAGCAAAAAAAAATTTTATCTCAAAAAAATGTTTTAGCTGTTGATGAGTACAATAAAAAGATTATTATTATTGAGGAGAAAATAAAACAAATGAATTCAGATATTTTAAAAAAAAAAGAGAATCTAGGTTTTTTTAAAAAAAAAATTGAAACTAATTTTTCTAATAAATTAAATAAAATTATTCAGGAATACTCTGTTAAAAATTCAATTGATATAATTTTGAAAAGAGAACAATTACTTATGGCTAAGACAGAATTGGATATAACAGAAAATATACTGGAACTTTTTAATCAAAATTTTGAAACAATAAATATAGAATAATATGAATTTGAATAAATCACAGATTATTGAACTTTTACCTCATAGAGAACCAATGCTTTTAATTGATGAATTAACTAATATTAAAAAATTACATTCAGCAACTGCAATAATGAATGTTAAAAAAGATGCTTTCTATGTTCAGGGTCATTTTCCAGATAACCCAGTTATGCCCGGTGTGCTTATTGTTGAGGCTTTTGGACAAGCTGCTGCTGCTTTGACAGCTGCTGGAATTGATAAAAAAGAATATGAAAACAAATTAGTTTTTTTAATGAGTGTTGAAAAAGCTAGATTTAGAAATCCAGTTATCCCAGATTGCAAATTAGAATTAAATATAGAAGCCATTAGATCTCATGGAAGAGTTTGGAAGTATAAAGGTGAGGCGTTTGTAGAGGGAAAAAAAATGGCTGATGCTCAGTGGTCAGCAACAATTGTTGATAGAAAATAATTAGTAATATTTATTGATAAGTATTTAAGAATTGTTTTGATAAAAAACAATTAATGAAAAATCCTTTTTTTGTAAATAAAGGTCCAAAAGAAATTGCTGATATTTTAGCTAAGATCAATATTCAAAATAAATCCAAATATAGTGGAATAAAAATTTCTGATGTTAAAGATCTTGTAAACGCATCAAATAAAGATATTACATTTTTTCATTCTAAAAAATATGAGTTAGCCGCTTCAAAAACAAAAGCAGCTTTTTGTATAACAACAAAAAACTTATCTAATAAATTACCTGATACCTGTAAACCTATAGAAGTTGATAATGTTCTTATATCAACAGCTATGATTACTACAATGTTTTATCCTGATGCTATTATAGATGATTTTGATGCTCATACCTCAAATATTGAAAATACTTCTCACAATAATACTGTAAATCATGGTCAAAATATATTACTTGGAAAAAACGTTAAAATTGGATCAAACTGCTCAATAGGTCATAACACTATTATTGAGAGCAATGTTGTTATTGGTGATAATTGCTCAATAGGTTCTAACGTTATTATTAGAAATACAATAATTAAAAACAATGTTTCAATATTAGACGGCTGTGTTATTGGAAAAAAAGGATTTGGTTTTTTTCCAAGTAAGAATGGAAATATACGTTATCCTCATATTGGTATTGTTATAATTGAGGATAATTGTGAGATTGGTTGTGGCTCAACAATTGATAGAGGTTCTTTGTCAAATACAATAATTGGAAAAAATACTTTCTTAGATAATCAAGTACATATAGCTCATAATAATAAGATAGGTGAAAACTGTATTATTGCTGGCCAAGTTGGTTTTGCTGGAAGCTCTACCCTAGGAAATAATGTTATGATTGGTGGACAAGCAGGAATATCAGGACATTTGAAAGTAGGAAACAATGTTCAAATAGGTGGTGGTTCAGGAGTGATTAAAGATATCCCTGATAATTCGAAAGTTATGGGTTATCCAGCTAAAGATTTAAAAAAATTTATAAAGGAAAATAAATGATACATAAAACTGCAATAATTGATCCCAATGCAAAAATAGGATCAAATGTTGAAATTGGTCCATATTGTGTAATTGGTCCAGATGTAGAAATTGGTGAAAACACTATTATTCAATCTCATGTTAATATTTCTGTAAGTGCAAAAATTGGAAAGGGAAATAAGATTTATCCTTTTGTTTCAATTAATGATCCACAGGATTTGAAATTTAATGGCGAAACTACAAAATTGATAATTGGTGATAATAATAAAATAAGAGAATACGTAACAATAAATCCTGGAACAGTTGGTGGTGGTGGCAAAACAGTTATTGGTAATAATTGCTTATTTATGATTTCATCACATATCGCTCATGACTGCCAAGTTGGAAATAATGTAATAATTGCAAACAATGTACCTTTAGGAGGTCATGCAATCATTGAGGATAATGTTATTATTGGGGGCAACTCTGCTGTTCAACAATTCACAAGAATTGGAAAAATGGCTATGATTGGTGGGATGACAGGTGTATTGCATGACGTAATTCCTTATGGATTATCAACAGGAAATAGAAATTCATTACAAGGATTGAACTTAATAGGTTTAAGAAGAGCCAAATTTGAAAATAAGGATATCTTAGGCTTAAGCGAAGCTTATAAAGAAATTTTTGCTACTAAAAACATTAATGAAAATATAAGTAAATTGAATGGTTCTTTCAAAGAGAATCCGTTAGTTAAAAATGTAATTGATTTTATAACAAAAGATAAAAAAAGATCTATTTGTACACCATTCTCATAAAATGATAGGATTAATTTTTGGTGACACTGATTTTCCAAAGGAAATTTTAAAAACTATCAAAAAAAAGAAAATAAAGTATTTGATAGTTGATTTATCAAAAGCAAAGAAATTTAAAAAAGATAAAAAATCTTACTCGGTATCCATAGGTCAGTTTGGTAAAATTATTAACATTCTTAAAGAAAACAAATGTAAACAAGTCTTATTTGCTGGAAGAGTAAATAAACCAAATTTTTCTAAATTGAAGTTAGATTTAAAAGGAATTTATTATATCCCTAGAGTAATCAAAGCTTCAAAGCTTGGAGATGCTGCAATACTAAAAGAAATTATTAAAATATTAGCTCAAAATAAGATTAAAACTAAAAGTTCACTTACATTTAATTCAGAATTATCCTTGAAGAAAGGTAATTTTTCAAAAATCAAACCAAACAAGCAAGATCAATTAGATATTAAAAAAGCTGTAAAATCATTAAATAATTTAGGACAATATAATTTTAGTCAAGGGGTTGTGGTTAGGAATAAAAAAGTAATTTCTATTGAAGGAAAAGGTGGAACTAAAAAAATGCTTGAAAAAAGTAGAAGCAAAAAATTTAGAAATCAAGGTGTTTTAGTAAAGTTTCCAAAAAAGAAACAAGATTTAAGAATTGATCTACCTACTATTGGATTAAAGACTTTAAAACAATGTAAAACAGCTGGATTGAAAGGTATTGTAGTTAAAAATAAACAACATGTTTTTTTAGATAAAAGGAAATGTATTAACTTTGCTAATAAAAATAGGATGTTTATCTCTGTAATATGAAAAAGATTTTTATAATTACCGGTGAACCTTCAGGAGATAAACTTGCTTCTAAAGTCATATATCAACTTCAAAAAAATGATCCTAATATTGAATATTCTTGTGTCGGTGGAACACATTTAAATTCATTGGGAATAAAATCTATTTTTGATCTTAAAGAAATTACCTATATTGGTTTCACAAGTGTTTTGTTAAACATTTTTAAAATAAAGAATAAAATAAACAAAACTGTAGAAGAGATAATAAAATTTAATCCTGATGTTTTATTTAGTGTAGATAGTCCTGATTTTACATTAAGAGTTACTGAAAAAGTAAAAAAAATAAATAATCAAATCAAGACTGTTCATTATGTGGCTCCTCAAGTATGGGTATGGCGAGAGGGTAGAGTTAAAAAATTTAAAAAGTTTTTAGATCATGTTTTGTTATTATTTGATTTTGAAAAAAAATATTTTGATAAAGAAAATATTCCAAATACTTTTGTTGGACATCCATTATTAGAAAAAGAAACAAAAAATAGAACAGATATATCTAACATTATATCAAGCGATAAAAAAATTATTTCGCTTTTTTGTGGTAGTAGATCGTCTGAAGTAAATATACTCTTACCAATATTGATTGATTTTATAATTTTAATGAATAAAAAATTTGATAATTTCACTTTTGTTTTTCATGCTACTGATGAAAATAAAAATTTAATCAATGTTAAAATTAATAATACCAATTTAGAAAATGTTGAAGTTATTTCTGATGAAGATATAAAAAAACAAATATTGAATAATTCTATCTTTGCAGTATCAAAATCTGGAACAATTTCTCTTGAAATCTGCAATGCAAAAGTTCCCTCTATAATTATCTATAAAATGAATTTTTTAAATTTTTTGATTGTCAAAATGTTGGTAAAAATAAAATTTGCTAACATCATTAATATTATAAATAACAAAGAAATAATTCCAGAATTAATTCAAAAAGAATGTAATGCTAAAGAAATTTACAATTCTGTTGTTTACTTTTTAAAAAATCCAGAATTAATGAAAAAACAAATTAGTGATTGTGAGGAAACTTTAACTAAAATTAGATCTAAAACTTCATCTTCTGATGAAGCTGCTTCAGTATTAAGCAATTATCTTGTTAGTTAATCTTTTTGTCACTTCCTCTTTTCCCAGAGAAATAATTATATCGTATATTCCAGGTCCAAATTTTGAACCTGTTAAAGCTATTCTCAAAGGTTGTCCTACACCTTTAAAATTTGTATCGTTTGATTTAATTAAATCATTTACAATGGGCTCTAATGTTTCTTTGCTAATTTTATCAACGGCAGCAAATTTAGTAGCAAAATCAGTAATGACTTTTTTTGCCTTGTCATCAATTAGTTTAATATCGTCCTGATTAAACTTTACTTCATCTTCCATAATATATTGACCATTATTAAATATATCTTCTAATGTTTTAGCCTTGTTCTTTAAGAAACTCAGAGATTTTTTTATGTTATCTTTTTTATCTGATTTAATTTCACTTTTATATAGTTTGCAATATTCAGTAAGTTGATTGAATAAATCATTTTCATCAATATTTTTAATGTAATACTCATTCATAGATAAAATTCTACTCATATCTAATTTAGATGGTGACTTTCCTATACCTTCTATGTTGAAGTGCTTAATACTCTCATCTAAAGTAAATATTTCCTTATCCTCATAAGACCAACCTAGTCTAAGCAAATAATTCCTTAATGCATCAGGCATTATGCCGATTTTAGAATAATCATTTAATGTTGATGAATTGTCTCTTTTTGATAATTTTTTACCTTCTATTGTATGAATAAGGGGTATATGTGCAAACTTTGGTAAATCCCAGTTCATTGCTTCATAAATTTGCATTTGTTTAAATGTATTAATTTTATGATCATCACCTCTAATTATATGTGTTATATTCATTTGATGATCATCTACAGTCGCAGATAAATTATATGTTGGTGATGCATCATTTCTTAAGATTATAAAATCTTCAATTGTATTATTTTCAATTTCAACATCACCTTGAACCAAATCTTTAAGTATTGTTGATCCTTCTATTTTACTTTTAAATCTTATCACGGGTTTAATATCTTTAGGAGCATCTTTCTCATCAGCATCTCTCCATTTTCTATTGTAGATATACGGAAGTTTTTTTTGTCTAGCTCTTTTCTTTTGCTCTTCTATTTCTTCTGCTGAGCAATAACATTTATACGCATTACCATTTTTAAGTAATTCATTTGCAACCCTAATATGATCATTGATTTTACTTGATTGAATGTATTCATCCCCATCATGCTCAATACCAAGCCATTTTAAAGAATTAATAATCTGTTTTTTATGTTCGTCTTTAGATCTTTCTTTATCAGTATCTTCAATTCTTAGGTGAAAAGTTCCTTTTTGATTTTTAGAGAACAGCCAATTAAATAATGCGGTTCTAACTCCTCCAATGTGAAGAGCTCCAGTAGGGGACGGTGCAAAACGTGTTGCTACTTTAGACATCAATGTTGTTTAGACTATTTTTTTAGAAGTTTCTATATAAAGATACTAAAACTCCTTGAACTTTTACTCTATCAGGTCCAAAAATCTTAGTTTCATAGTTTCTATTGGCACTTTCAAGGGCTACAACTTTGCCTTTTTTTCGAATTCTTTTTAACATAGCCTCATGCTCATCAATCAATGCTACAACAATTTTACCATTATCTGCAGTGTCAGTTCTTTTTATAATCACTGTATCACCTTCATGAATACCTGCATCTATCATTGAGTCACCTTGAACTTTCAATCCAAAGTAATCTCCATTTTTTTCTAAATTATTTGGCAGGGGAATTCTAGAAACTTCATTTTGTATTGCTTCTACAGGCGTTCCTGCAGCAATTTTTCCAAGAACTGGTACTTCAATTTCATCAGAATTAATTTGTTCTTCATCTAATCCACCTTTAATTACACTTGGTGAAAAGCTATTATAAATATCATTTGCAGAAGCGGTCTCTGGTAATTTAATTACCTCTAAAGCTCTTGCTTTGTGAGCTAATCTTTTAATAAAACCTCTTTCCTCTAAAGCACTAATCAACCTGTGAATTCCTGATTTAGATTTTAAATTAAGAGACTGTTTCATCTCTTCATATGAAGGAGAGACGCCAGAACTTCTCAACTTCTTGTTGATAAATAAAAGCAGGTTTTTTTGTTTTTTTGTTAGCATAAGAACAAATATCGTACAAATAATGTTCTATAAAAGTTCTTTTAAATTAACAATACTAAAAAAAACAAGTAAAATAGGGCTTTATTTAGCTATAAAACAGAAAAAATAGAATTTTTATCTAAATTTTTCAAAAGTGATTCACCAATCAAAAAAGTGTTAATTGATGTTTTATTATTTAGTTCTAACAACTCTTCTTTATTTTTAATTCCGCTTTCAGATATTAAAGGACCTTTATGATTTTTTATAACATCATAAATATCATAAGTTGTATTTATATCAGTTTTAAGAGTTTTTAAATTTCTATTGTTTATTCCAATTAATGCATTTTTAAAATTCAAAGCTTTTTTTGCTTCTTCCACTGTATGAACTTCAACTATAACAGACATATTGTATTTTAAAGCCTCATCGTATAATTCAAAAGCAAGATTATCTGAAACACCGGCCAAAATAATTAAAATAGCATCTGCCCCATAGCTTTTTGCCAATGGTATTTGAAATTTATCGATAAAAAAATCTTTACACAATACAGGTAAATTAATTTTATCTTTTATTTTACTGATGTGAATTAAATTTCCTAAAAAATAATCTTCTTCGGTTAAAACTGAAAGACAAGTTGCTTTATTATTTAAATAAATTTGAGCGATATCTACTGGGTTATAATCATCTATTATTATACCTGCCGAAGGACTTGCTTTTTTAATTTCAGCAATAATTGAAGTTTTATTATTTTTTATATTATTTTCTATTTTCTCTTTAAAATTAATATAGCTATTATTTTTATCAATAAATTCATCCAGAGTTTTAAGATCTAAGGATTTTTTTAATTTATCAACTTTTTCAATTTTCTTTTGAATGATATTTTGAAGTATATTTTCAGACATTTTGAATTTTTTCTAGATGTAAAAAAGTTTTTCCAGAAAGGATAAATTCTCTTGTGTGATTATAAGCTTCAGAAAAGTCAGAAAATTTTTCTCCAACAATTAAACCTGCTGCAGCATTTAAACAAACTGCTTTTGAAAAATCATTATCTTCACCTTTAAATATTTCAATCATTTTATCAGAATTAAATTTAGCATCATCACCTACTAAATTTTTAAAATTATCTGCATTAACTCCTAAAGCATTTGGATCTATTTTTATTTCAGATATTTGACCATCTTTTAATTGAATAACATTAGTTATTGCATATGGAGATATTTCGTCTAATCCATCTTCACTATTTACTATCCAAGCAAATTTTAAATTTAAATTTTTAAGTCCTTCTGCAAAAATTTTTAGTAATTTTTTATCAAAAACGCCAACAACTTGTCTTTCTACAAGAGCAGGATTACTTAAAGGACCAATCATATTAAAAATTGTTCTTTTTCCAATTTTCTTTCTAACAGGACCAACAAATCTCATTGCACTATGATAATTTGGTGCAAACATAAAACCAAAATTATTGGTATTAATTTCTTTTTCTATATCCTCAGGTTCTAAATCAATTTTAATTTTAAGAGCCTCCAAAACATCACCAGATCCACATTTTGAAGAAACAGCCTTATTTCCATGTTTAGCTACTTTTGTGCCCATACTTGCTAAAAGTAGAGCAGAAGCTGTTGAAATATTAAGTGTATTCATTCCATCACCGCCTGTTCCACAAGTATCAATACAATCATTTACATTCACTCTTTTTGATTTTTCTCTTAATACAAAAACACCACCAGCTATTTCATCGGCAACTTCACCTTTTTCAGACAATAGTGTTAAAAAGCTAAAAATTTGTTCATCACTGGCTTTTCCAGTCATTAAAATTTCAAATGCAGACTTACTTTCCTCAAATGTTAAATCTTGTTTATTTGTTAGTTTTTCTAAAATTTGATCCATAAATTTAATAATTTATAAAGTTTCTCAGTATTTTCATCCCAAATTTAGTTTTTATACTTTCAGGATGAAATTGCACGCCATGAATGTTGAATTTTTTATGTTGAACACCCATTATAACGCCATCCTCTGTTTCAGCTGTAATCATCAGCTCTTTTGATAATGTTTTTTTATCAATTACCAAACTATGATATCTGGTAGCTTCAAATGTATTTGGAAGATTTTTTAAAATACCGATTTTTTTAGATTTAATTTTGCTTGTTTTACCGTGCATTAACTTTCTTGCTTGTATAATTTTTGATCCAAAAACTTGTCCAATTATCTGATGACCCAAACATACTCCTAAAAAAGGTAATTCTTTGTATAATGATTTCAATATTTTAATACAATTGCCAGATTGATTTGGGTTGCCGGGTCCTGGTGAAATAACAATTTTATCATATTTCTTTTTAATGATTTCTTTAGAATTAATTTTATCATTCCTAACTACGTCAACTTTAATATTTAATGAGGAGATATAGTGATACAAATTAAAAGTAAAACTATCGTAATTATCTATTAACAATACTTTCATTATCTTAAAGCGTTTATTAAAGCTTTCGCTTTATTAACTGTTTCCTCATATTCATTTTTAGGTTTACTATCTGCAACTATACCTGCACCTGCTTGCACATAAAATTTTTTATTTTTAGCAACAGCAGTTCTTAAGGCTATGCATGTATCAAATTCGCCATTTGCAGCGAAATATCCGATTCCACCAGCATATACTTTTCTTTTTGTTGTTTCTAATTCATCTATAATTTCCATAGCTCTAATTTTTGGAGCTCCAGATACAGTACCTGCTGGAAAACCAGCCAAGAGCGATTTAAATTTTGAAAATTTTTTATTATATTCTCCAATTACATTTGAAACTAAATGCATAACATGAGAATATCTTTCAATAATGAAGCTTTCTGTAACCTTTACTGATTTTATCTTTGAGACTTTACCAGCATCATTTCTACCTAAATCAAGAAGCATCAAATGTTCTGAAAGCTCTTTTTTATCTTTAAGTAGGTCTCTTTCATAAAAAAGATCTTCTTTTTTAGTTTTACCCCTTGGTCTAGTTCCTGCAATTGGTCTAACAGTAATTTTATTATCCCTAAGTCTCACAAGTATTTCAGGACTTGCACCGATTATTTGAAAATCCTCAAAATTGAAGAAAAACATAAAAGGAGAAGGGTTTGTTACTCTAAGTTTTTTATAAATATCTAAAGGTTTTTTTGTTAATTTTGCCT
>CACJHS010000006.1 GCA_902593235.1 uncultured Pelagibacteraceae bacterium | reverse complement strand
ACAAACAAAAAATTTATTAAGAGTTGTGCCACTTTTTGAAACTCTGGATGATTTAAAAAATGCTAACGGCGTTATGACAAACTTATTCAAACTTCAATGGTACAGAAAAATGATTAATTCAAAACAAGAAGTGATGATTGGATATTCAGACTCCAGTAAAGATGCTGGAAAATTATCTGCAAGTTGGCATCAATACAAACTTCAAGAAGAACTTAGAAATTTAGCAAAAAAATATAAAATAGATCTTGTTTTCTTTCATGGTAGAGGCGGATCTCCAGGAAGAGGAGGTGGTCCAATACAAGCTACTTTAAAATCACAACCTTCTGGTACAGTTAATGGAAAAATTAGAATTACTGATCAAGGAGAGGTAATTCAGCAAAAGTATGGATATAAGCCTTTGGCTGAGTACAATTTATGTAGTTATATAGGGGCTGTAATGGATGCTTCTTTGAATCCTCCACCAAGATCAAAAAATAATTGGCGTGAATTAATTCAAAAAATGTCAGAAATTTCAACTTCTTCATATAGAAAATATCTAAATCAAAGTGAGGATTTTATTCGTTACTTTAAAACAGTAACGCCACACAAATCACTAGGAAAACTCGCAATTGGATCAAGACCAACCAAAAGAAAGAATGCTGATAATATTCAAAGTTTAAGAGCTATACCTTGGGTATTTGCCTGGACACAAATTAGATTAATGTTACCCGCTTGGCTTGGTACAACTGAAGCATTGAGATATGGGTCAATTAAAAAGTTTAAAAGAACAATGACTGACATGGAAAGAAATTGGCCATACTTTGTATCAACGATGGATATTTTAGATATGGTAATTTCCAAGGTGGATCCGGAAATATCAGTTATTTATGAAAATAATTTAGCTGATGCATCACTAAAAAGAATTGGTAAAAAATTAAGATTTCAATTTGAAGCATTAGTCAAATTGCACAATAAAATTACCCCTAAAGAAGTGGTAAAAGAGAGGAAAGAATTTAGAAAAGCTTTATTTATAAGAAATAACTATACAGAGATGTTAAATATACTTCAGGCAAATGTAATGAACAAACTAACAATTAAAAAATATAAAAATTTAGAAAAAAAATTCCTTGAAGATGCTTTAATGACATCGATTGCAGGTATTTCTGCAGCAATGAAAAATACTGGATAAATGTTTGAATACTTAATTGCTTTTGGAGCAGGACTTATAAGTTTTTTGTCTCCATGTGTTCTACCTTTAATACCTGGATATATTTCTTATATCTCTGGCCAATCTTTACAAGAAATTTTAAATCAAAAAAAAATTAATTTTTTTCCATTAATTTTATTTTGTTTAGGGTTCTCAACTGTATTTGTTCTTTTAGGTGCATCAGCATCTTTTTTGGGACAGGCATTACTACAAAATTCAGAAGTGTTAAGAATTTTAGCTGGAATAATTATCATAATTTTTTCTCTTCAATTAATTGGAATTATCAGTATTCCATATTTAAATTATGAAAAAAGATTTGATGCAAAAGAATCAAGAAATATTCTTTTTCCATATGTGATTGGTGTTGCTTTTGGTTTTGGCTGGACACCATGTATTGGTCCAATTTTAGGTTCAATTTTAGCTTTGGCATCTATTGAAGAAACTTTATCAAGAGCTGTAATCTTGTTAATTTCTTATTCATTAGGTCTTGCTATTCCTTTTGTTTTGTCTGGATACTTAATTCAAAGGTTCTTATTATTTTCTAAAAATTTTAAGAAAAACATAAATTTAATTTCAAAAATTGGTGGAATTACACTTTTAATTACAGGTATTTTAATTCTAACTAATCAATTACAAGCAATAGGATTTTATATAATTGAAATCTTTCCATTTATGCAAAAATTCGGATAAAAAGTATTAATGAAGATTTATCAAATAGATTCTAGTGCTAGAAAAAAAGGCTCTACCTCAAGAGCTTTAGCAAAAAAACTTTTGGATAAAATTAAAAAACCAGAGGATGAAGTAATTTATAGAGATTTAGATGATGAGATGCTTTTTGTAAGTGGACTTACAGAATCTGGAATGAACATAGATGAAAAAGATCAAACAGAAGAACATAAGAAAATGTTTGAGCTTTCTGATAAGCTTGTAAAAGAATTAAAAGAGAGTGATATCATAATAATTTCGGCACCAATTTATAATTATGGACCTCCAGCAACTCTTAAAGCTTGGTCGGATTTAGCTGCTCGTATAGGTGAAACTTTTAGATTTAAACCAAATGGTAGAAGAGAGGGATTGTTAAAAAACAAACATGCGTATCTAGTTATTACTTCTGGAGGAACAAAACTAAATAGTTCAGAAGATTTTCTTACTCCTTGGTTAAAATTTATTCTTAATTTTTTTGGTATAGAAAAGGTAGATATAATTAGTGCAGACCAGATGGCGTTAGATTACGAAAAATCAATTAAAGAGGCTGAGGCGCAAATAGAAAATTTGTTTAAAGATTAAATTTTCTTTTTAAGTGTCTAAGTTTTCCCTCGGTACTATCGTAATCAATATAACAACCCTGTAAAAATCTCTCACCTTCTTTTGTTTCATAAGCTGTTCTCCCATGGAGCAATCTATGATTGTCCATCATCATTAAGTCTTTTGGCTCGAGTTTAAATTCAATTCTATATTTATCTGAATTATACATTTCAGATATTTTTTTCCTTGCTTTATAGTAAAGATCTAATTTTTCTTTTTCTAAAATTGGAACATAGTCTAATCTAGGACTAAATCTTACCTGCTTGAAACTCTTGTCCTCATTTAGTTCAATCAAAGGAGAGATAGTTTCTAAAATTACTTCTTTATCTATGAATCTGAATCTAACTTTTACTTCAGTTAAAATTTTGTAAAATTCTGGATATTGATTTTTTAAATCTTCAGTAACCGTATAACCATCTACTAAAGTCGATAATCCTCCTGAAACTTTACTTTCTATACAATGCAAAATCTGAATACATGGAACAGGATTTCTATAAGGATTGTCGGTATGAGGTGCTAAAGCCAATGACGTATAAGCAAGATCGTTTGGATCTGGTTTGGATTTTACGTCAAAATATTCACCAAAATTTGTTCTACGAACACTTCCTATAGAATTAGCAAATTCTACAATGTAATTTTTAGATGTTGGAATATTTTTAACTATTACAAAACCATATTTATAAAAAGAAACAAGCAGATCATGCATTTCTTTACTCTCATAAAAGTTTTCTTGGTATTCAAAATTTTTTATATTTTTTAAAGTTGAGTCCCATTTAGTTTTTTCAATAGATCTAATTATAATATCTTCTTTAGAAAATTCAGAAGCAATTTTATCAATTTCAAGTTTTGAATTAACGCCATCATTAAAATTAACCTCTAGGTATTTTTCATTAAGGTTTACTTTATTTATTGAGACATCATTACTTAAAAAAGTAGGATCGAAAAGTCTTTGCTGAGTTCCTTTATCTAAATACTCCTCACCATTAACTCTTTCTCGTAACCAGAATGGGTGAATTTCTTTTTTTTCAGACCCATTATTAAAATAAACTTTGTTTTCAATTAGCTCAATTTTCATAATATTAATAAGACAAGAATTATTTAAAATTTAACTTTAATCAACATAAATTAAATAGTAAGAGTTCATTGTGAAAAAATTTGATACAAAAAAATATCCAATATATGCAAGTTTTTTAAATCAACTTGCTAAAGATTTAACCAAGTTTTATTACACCAAATTAGATAAGCCATTCAAGATAACTAATAAGATGAAAGGCAAAGGTTACGATCCTGTAACAACATCAGACAAAGCATTTGAAAAATTCATAAGATCTAAAATTTCAAAAAAATTCCCAAATCATCAAATTATTGGGGAGGAATACGGTCATAAAAATACAAAGAGTGAATTTTCATGGGTGATTGATCCAATTGATGGAACTAGATCATACGTTGTAGGTAATCCTAGTTGGAGCAATCTCATTTCATTAAATTACAATGGAGAGCCAATTTTAGGATTAGCAAATTTTCCTAAAATGAAAAAATATTATTTAAACTTAAATAAAAATTCTGCCTATGTTTTTGAGAATAATAAAAAAAGAAAATTAAAAATTAGTACCAAGCTAAATTTTGCAAATGCAAAATTAGCTGCTGCTTTTCATCATCACTTATCTTTAAAACAGCAATTAAAAATTACTAAGTTTATAAAACGAATGCAATTTCCTTGTTTTGATGCTTTGACATATTGTCAATTGGCAGAGGGTAGAATTGAAATAGTTGCGCAGTGTGCAAATAAAATTTGGGATATTCACCCATTGATACCGATAGTAAGAGCAGCAGGAGCAATAATTACTACATGGGATAATAAAAACCCAGTGTTAGGTGGAAATATACTTGTTTCTAATAACAAACAAAATCATCAAAAAGTTTTAAAATTATTAAAGCCAGTAGCTAAATGATCCCAGAAAGAGCACAAGTAATTTTAGATTTCTGGTTTAAAGAAACTCCTTCCGAAATGCGTTTTAAAAAAGATGAAAAGTTTGATCAAAAAATTAAAGATAATTTTTTAAAAGATTATGATCTTGCTTGTCAAAATGAATATGATGAATGGCAAGACAACCCCATGAGTTGTCTAGCGTTAGTTATTTTATTTGATCAGTTTTCAAGAAATATGTTTAGAAATGACAAAAAAGCTTTTGCTCAAGATCAAAAAACTAGATTAATTGTTAACGATGCAGTTTATTCAGGTTATTTAGAAGCTATGAATGTAAATCAAAGATTTTTCATGTTGTTACCTCTAATTCATAGTGAGGAAATTAGTGATCATGAAATGGCATATTACTTATTAAATAAATATTTGAGAGAGCACGAAGGATATAATGAAATAAAAAAATTTTGGCAAGATCATACAAAAGCAATTAGACAATTTTATAGATATCCTCATAGAAATGAAATTTTAGGAAGAGAGTCTACTGAAGAAGAATTAGAATTCTTAAAAGGTCCAAATTCTTCTTGGTGAAATGAATTTAGAATTTATTTTCAAAGTTATAGACAAAGATGAGTGGCAAAAGGCCAAACAATCTGGAACCTATGGTGGGTCAGAAAAAGATCTTAAAGATGGATATATTCACTTTTCAGAGGAAGAGCAAATTCAAGAAACTCTTAGGAGACATTATCCAAATAAAGAAAATTTAATTTTGTTAAAAGTTAATGCATTTAAACTAGAACATTTACTTTGGGAGCAAGCATCGAATGGAGATATGTATCCACATTTATATTCAACATTAGATATTAAAAATGTTGAAAATGAATATGAATTAAAATTAGATGAAAATGGAAATCATAAATTACCAAAACAATTTAAGTGAAAATTTAAAATAATCTGAAAGTTTTTTGAAATATTCTAAATATTATAAATTGTAACAAATAAATTAATATTTTGTAATTTAATTTACTAGCACCTTTTACTCTATACTCAAAATTAATTTTTAAATCTTTAACTGAAATGTTTCTCTCTGAATATATTAAATCTGCTAAAATTTTGAATCCTTTCAAAAAAAGTAATTTTTTATTTTTTGTATAAATTTTTTTTTTAAATAAAAAAAAACCACTCATTGGATCGATAGTTTTTTTTCCAAAAATCAAGTTAAGAAATCTAATTAGAACAAAAGAAGCTGATTGTCTAAAAAAACTTAAACTTTTTACTCTAGAATTAATCAGATCTCTAACACCTACAACTACATCACAATTTTTATTTTTCATCATTTTTATCATTCTTAAAATATATTTAGGATTATGTTGCAAATCACCGTCCATGACTAAAATTTTATCAAATTTTGATATTTCAAAACCATCTCTACAGGATTTTGATAAATCTCTAATTTTTTCTTTTCTAAATATAATTTTTAAATTTTTTTTTTTTGATAATTTTTTAAGAATTCCTTTTGATCCATCAATTGAAGAATCATCCACAATAATGATTTCATGTTTGATTCTATTAATATTAGATATAATCTTAGATACGAGTAATGAAATATTATTTTTTTCATTATATACAGGTATGACTATTGAAACACTCATATTAAGTTGAATATAATTAAATAAAATAAATAATATATAAAATAATATTAATGAAAAAAAATTTATCAGTTTATTTAATATTAATCCTCATTCCTTACATTGTCTTACTTCCTTACACATTCCAAATATTAGAGGTAGGTAATGATTTTGAGCTGTATTATTTTGTATATAAAAAATATATATTCGAGCTTTTAAAGTTAGGACATTTTCCTTTATGGTCTCCTGTAGAAGCATCTGGAATGTCTTTGATATTTAATCCATTAAGTCAATATTTTTATTTACCTGCTTGGTTGTTTTATTTGATTTGTTTAATTTTAGGTGAAGTCACCAAATATTATTTTTTAATTTTTACAATTTTTGCAATTTCAATATTTAATTTAGGTTTATTTTTTTTCTTAAAAACTTTTAAACTAGATATAAAAATAATTTTAGTTTCAATTGCAATAACTTGTCTTAGTTTAAAAATAACAGAATTACTAAGATTTCCGAATGCTATACATTGTTTTTCCTGGTTTCCCTGGATTCTATATGGAATTAACTGTGCTGTATTAAATAAAAATTTCAAAAAAAGTTTTTTAATAATTTTTCTATCTAGTCTAATGATTTTAACTGCAGGATATCCTTACTATATTTTTTATGGATTAATAATATTTGGAATTTATTTTATTTTTTTACTGATAAATCCAATTAAAAAAAAAATTTTTGATAAAGATTTTGACTCTAATCTATCATTTTTTTTAAAATGCTTTATTCCTGGAATTTTATCTTTATTAATTGCTTCTCCATGGTTACTTAAGATTTCTCAGCTTATAAGCATTAGCCATGGAAGAAGTGATCCCGAAATAAATTTTTCTTTAGATACTTCAAGTAATATTTATGATCAATTAGGATCTTGGATATACCCTCCTTTTTCTTATGCAGAAGGGTGGTACTATTTTGGCTCAATATCAGTGTTAATAATAATTGTTGTATTTATTTACAATATCACTGTTAATAGAAATGAACTCTTTAAAAACCATACTTATAGGTACCTTTCTTTTTTTTTTATTTTTTTACTGTTTTTTTGTTATCAAATTTCTAGTCCAAAAAATTCATTTATATTCGAAACATTATGGAATAATTTAAATTTTATTCAAAACTTTAGACATTTTGTAAGATTTAATGTTGTTTTAATTCCATTTCTATCTCTAATCTTAGCTATTTCGATTACAGAATTCATTAAAATTATGAATGGAAATAAGGTGAAGGAAATAGGTTATGTAATAATTATTTCTTTTATTTCTATTTTATTATTACAAATTAATTTTATTTATTTTTCAAATTATGAAAATAGCTTTTGGGAAACTTGGCAGTTAAAAAGAATAATATTTGCGGAACAAAGCTTACAACAGCCTTTTTCATTAATTGTTGGTTTATATAAAAATCTAGTTTATCCATTATTTTTTACACTGAGTTTTATTTTAATTATCTTTTCTATAAGAAAATCATTTGTTCAAAAATATTTAAAAAATAAAGCTATTTTTTTAAATATGATTCTTTTTATTACATTTAGCGAATTATTTTTTTTAACAAATATCCAATGGGCAATACCTTTTAATTATTATAATTTAGGCTTTGAAAAGTTAAATTTACAACCTAATTATAATTATAATAGTGAAAATGCATTAGAGGATATAAATAAAAATTTTCATATCAATCGAGTGGCATTAGAAAAAAGTGGTAATAATACTTATGAAGGTAACACATATTATAGAAATAATAAGAGACATAACATCAATCATATAAATAATTGGGGAAATAAAAATCATGTAAAATTATTTAAAAAATATTTTAATTCAAATGGTCAATTTAAAAAAAATTTAGAAATAAATCAAATTAAACAACTTAAATATTTTTATGGAATGGATAAAAGATCAAAAAGAATTTTTTTTTCAAACAAGTTAAATTATAAAGATATCGATGAATTTGTTCAAAACTCTATTGAATATGAAAAAAATGCAATTTTTGATTATAAAAAAATTAGTTATGATGGTGATACGTTAATTCTTGATATTAATACTCAAAAATCAGGATGGGTATCTTTTATAGATACTTGGGATCATAATTGGATCGTAGAAGTGAATGATAAACCAAAAAAGATCAATAAACTATTTGGAGCTTATAAGTCAGTTAAAATTGAGTCTGGTTTTTCAACTGTAAAATTTTCATATAAACCATTTAATTTAAATTTTACAAAAAATTAATTTTTCTTAATTTAGTTTTCCAAGATAATTAACCATTATTACACCAATAATAATTAAAATAATTCCAATTATTCCATATAGATTAGGAACTTGATTTAATTTTAATACAGCAAATAACACAACTCCAGTTACTGTTAACCCACTATATGTTGCGTAAGCAAAACCAACAGGAAGAGCGTGCATAGCTTTTGCTATTGAAAACATCGTAATACACATAAATAAGATACATAAAACTGATGGGGTTAGTTTGGTAAACCCTTCTGAAATTTTAGCTAAACTATTTGATGCAATACCAAAAGAAATTCCTATAGCTAAAAATATATATCCAAATAAAGGTTTCATGATTATTCTTTTGATGCAATTTTATTAACCAAAGGTCTCATTATAGGAGCCATTGTAAATGCAGCAATTAATGCAATTGGAAATGCAAACATCCAAGAATAAAACCATCTACTTATAAAGCCATCTGTAACCCCAGTGTTTACAGCAACTACAACACCACTCATAATCACACTCATGCCAAAGGACATAAAAATCATAAATAAAGGTTGAGCATATTTTTTTGAGATCATAATTAATTATTACCTAGCAGGTTAACCATTAAAACACCAACAATAATGAAAGCCAAACCAATTAATGAATATAAATTAGGCACTTGATTAAATCTAATTATACCCACAACAACTGTTGCTATAATTGTTAAACCTGCAAAGGAAGCATAAGTTATTCCCATTGGAATATTTTTCATTACCAATGAAAGTGCGTACATACATAATACAATTGTGATTGCTGTAATTATACTTGGAAAAAGAAGAGTAAAGCCTTCAGCACTTTTTGCGAAACTATTCGAGGTAACTCCCAGAAATACAGCTACACCTAAAAACAAATATGAAGTTGCAAGACTCATATTGAGATTTTAAATTAAATTAATGAGAATATATATAATTATTTATGAGACCATTTAATAGCATCTTCCATTCGATCGTCTCCCCAAAAGAGTTCATTTTTTACAATAAAAGATGGACTGCCAAATATTTTATTTTCACGAGCTGAGTTTGTATTTTCATTATATTTTGTTTCTATACCTGAAGATTTTGCTTCAGAGATTATTTTATTTTTATCTAAGTTTAATTCTGAGCAAGTTTCAGAAATACTTGGCTCGATGGCTGGTTCTTTACCTTCCTGAAACCATTTTTTATAAGTAAGAATAACAAATTTTTCTCCCCATCCTTTTTCAAAACCAAGGATTGCAATTTGGTTTGCTAAATCAAATTCTGATAATGGATAGGGAACTGGCGTTTTAGCAAAAAAACCATAACCTTCAGCTCTTCTTTCAATATCTCTCCACATGTAATTAACTTTATTCATTTTATCCTTTGGAAATGGGATATTGTTCATCTCTTTCATGATTGCTCTTACTGAAAAAGGTTTCCAATTAAATTTTACTTGATGTTGTTTTTCAACATCAAGTATTCTAGTTACGGATAGATAGGTGTATGTGCTTCCTATCGAAAAATAAAAATCAATTTCACTCACTTATTTTGGCATTGGTGTAGCACCAGTTTCTAAACTGATGATTTTACCATTATCATATTTATAAACTGCCATTACCGCCTCAACATTACCATCATTAAATGTTACAAAGGCATGGTGAATACCAACTTCGTCATTTTCATAAACAATTCTAACCTTGTCTTGATTAATATCACCACTCATCGCCCATTTGATAACATCACTTTTGGTTAAAACATTTCCTGACTTGTGCATTGTGAATTTAAAATCATCATGCAAAAGCTCATTCATTACTGCTTCATCTTTATTTTTTAAAGCAGCACTATATTTTTCTAATATAGACATGTTATTCCTTTCTATTTAACCTTAGTTAAATCATATATTGAGTAACTGTCTAACACTTCATCCATTATTGGTTTTGATACCTCAGTACCTTCTATAAACTTATGAAGTGCAGCTTCATCAGTACAAAATATTTTAAACATTACAGTACTTTTGTCTGGAGTTACAGTTCCAATTGTTTTTTCAACCACTGCAACTTTTGCTCTTTCAGCAAGTCCTTCAGGAGATTGCATAAATCCCATGAATTTTTCAAAAGTACCCTCTTTTAACTTTGCTACTACTAACATTTCTTTTTCCATTTTTTTTTCCTTTTTTCTTATTAATATAGAGTTTGAACCACTTTCTTAACTCTGTCTTCACCGTTAGGTATTGTTGAATTTACAAAGTCATGACATGCATTAGTTTTAGACTCATCAAATTTAGAGCCATAATGCTTATCAACAGCTTTGTTTACCCCTTCATCCCATTCCTTTTCAGGAATTCCAACTTCTAAAGCATAAGCTTTTAATACTTTAACTGATGCCATAGATTTTTCTTTCATACTATATTCAAATGTTTCTCCTGAAGGTAAAAAATAGTTAGCCATGTATATTCCACTACATTCCCAAGCTCTATTTTTTTCACTATCATTCATATCTGCGTATACAGATGTCAGAAAAAAAAGACTGAATATAGTAATAGTTATTTTTTTCATAATTTACCTCTATAAGTAGTTGAACCGTAACTGCATAGTGTTACATTTAAATTAAAGAGTCTCATGCGTTCATATCGCGCGTCAGATATGCAATTTTTATCAATTAGAAGTGCTGTTTTTAGCTATTTAATTCAATCTTAATGTTTGATAACGTTTTATTATGATCGAAAAATTTAATGGAATTTTTTATTTAATTGTATTTTTAATACATTTTTTAATTTTTGCTGTTTATGCATATCAAACTGTTTTTGCTACAAAGAAATTTTTAGATAAATTTGGTATGGACGATTCAGGCGCTATAATGACAAGATTTTTTGGGTCATTATTTATTGGAGCAGTAGTTATGGCTATATGGGTTGGGTTCATAAGACCCGATGGGCTTCAAGGAACATGGGCTTTTTTTAATTTAGTATTTTTACAAAACCTTTCAGCTTTTTGTGTGGGAATTTATACAATTAAAATAAATAAGTTAGGTCATACTCCTCAAACATCTATTGAAGGAGTTATTGCACCAGGTATTTTAACTTTATTGAGCGCAATACTTTGTTACGGATTAGCTGATAAAATTTATATCTAAAACCAACTAGGTACTGGTAGACCTTTTTCTTCTAGAAATTTTTTATTGAACATTTTAGTTGCGTATTTATCACTTCTATCACAAAGAATTGTTACAATAGTTTTACCAGGCCCTAATTCTTTACCCATTCTTATTGCTCCAGCGATATTGATACCGCAACTAGTACCTAGGCTTAGACCTTCATTTTGAATTAAATCGTAAAGTATAGGTAATGCTTCATGATCATCAATTGAATAAGCATCATCAATTTTAGCCTCACCAAAGTTGGCTGTTACTCTGCTTGAACCAATCCCTTCAGTAATTGATCCACCCTCAGATTTTAATTCACCATTTTTAATGTAATTATAAAGAGCTGATCCTTTTGGATCAGACAAGTAAATTTTTATATCTTTATTTTTTTCTTTAAGAGCATTACTCACACCAGAAATAGTTCCTCCAGTTCCAGAAGAACATACAAAGCCATCAACTTTACCCTCAGTTTGCTCCCAAATTTCTTGTCCTGTCCCTTCGTAATGACCTTTGGCATTTGCTGTGTTATCAAACTGGTTAGCCCAAATCACACCGTTATTGTTTGTTGGTCTTAATTCATCTGCAAGTCTCGCTGCCACTTTAACAAAATTGTTATCATCTTTGTAAGGTTTAGGTGGCACCAATCTTAATTCAGCTCCAAGATTTCTAAGTAGATCTTTTTTCTCTTGGGTTTGATTATCATTCATTACAATGATTGTTTTATAACCTAAAGAATTTCCTAATAGACCCAAACCAATTCCAGTATTACCAGCTGTTCCTTCAACAACTGTTCCACCTTTAGCAATTAATTTTTTTTCTTGAGCGTCTTTAATTAATGCAAGGGCAGCTCTATCTTTAACTGATCCTCCTGGATTTAAAAATTCTGCTTTTCCATAAATGTTACATCCAGTAATTTCTGAAGCAGCTCTTAGTTTGATTAGGGGAGTATTTCCTATTCCTGAAATAAAATCGTTTTGTGTATTATTCATTATCTGATTTTTTATCACTGTCAGATGTAATACCATAAGGTTTAAATTCGCTATCAGCTACTCCAACACTTCTTGCTGGAATTCCAACCATCACAGCATTTTCTGCAACATCTTTAGTGATTACTGCATTAGCTCCAATTCTTGCACCTCTACCAACTACTACGGGTCCTAACACTTGTGCACCTGAACCAATTACTACATCCTCTTTTATAGTAGGATGTCTTTTAGTATTACGTTGATCATTGGAATTTATACTTGGAGCAATACCACCTAATGTAACCATGTGATAAATAGTTACGTTATCACCAATCTCAGATGTTTCTCCAATCACAACGCCCATCCCATGATCGATAAATAAATTTTTTCCAATTTTAGCGTTTGGATGTATTTCGATACCAGTTAAGAATCTTGAAAATTGAGAAATGATTCTTGCAATCAAATGAAATTTTGCAGTACTAAAAAAATTAGCTATTCTATGAAAGAATACCGCTTTAACACCTGGATAAGTTAATATTAAACTTAATTTAGATTTTGCTGCTGGATCTCTATCAATTATTGATTGTAAAAAATCACTCATATTTCCTTAAAAATTTGTCGCGGTTGATAAAAAAAATTACATGCTTTATATAGTGATTAAATACGCAATTTAAAGAGGGTTGAAATGTATAAGAATACTAATTGTTTTCATTTAGCTATTCCTTGTGGTGATTTAGAGGTAGCTAAAAAGTTTTATAGTGAAACTTTAGGATGTAGGTTAGATAACTCTGCTCAGGAATGGGCTGATGTAGATTTTTGGGGCAATGAACTAACGCTTCATAAAAGTGATCATAAACTGGACAATGAAAGACATGACGTTGATATGGGTAACGTGTCTGTCCCTCACTTTGGGGTTCACTTATCAAGAAAAGACTTTGATGCACTTAAACAAAGACTGAAAGATAGTGGTACAAAATATTATGATGAACCTTATCTAAGATTTAAGGGCACTAAGTATGAGCAAGAAACATTTTTTGTTAAAGACCCTAACGAAAATATCCTTGAAATAAAAACGCTTACATCAAACCCAGAATAAATTATATTTAGTTATTATTGTTACATTTTATAACTTTATTTTCTTTGACTCGTTATCTCAATCCGCGATAGACTTTATTTATAAATAATAAGGAGAGATAATGAGAATAATCAAAACTACACTTGTAGCTGGATTAATTTCTATTTTAACAATGTTCTCTGCTAATGCAGAAAAAGTTAAAATTGGAGATCCAGGTTGGACAGGTGCAACGGCTATTGCTAATTTATTAGCAGCAGTAGTTATAGATAAAATGGGTGGTGAAGCAGAACTTGTTCCTGGAAACAATACTGCAATTTATGCAGCGATTGATAGAGGAAAAGGTGAGATTGATGTTCACCCTGATATTTGGTTACCAAACCAAGAAGCTTATACAAATGATTTAGTTCCAAAAGGAACTTTAAAATTAAGCACCAAACCTTATGAAGGAAACCAAGGTTACTGTGTTTCACAACAGTTTGCTAAAAAAATGAACATTACAGCAATTGAAGACTTAGCAAGACCTGAAGTTGTGAAAGCTATGGATAGTGATGGCAATGGAAAAGGTGAGTTTTGGATTGGTGCTGATGGTTGGGCTTCTGCAAATGTAAACCAAGTTAAATTAAGAGACTATGGTTTATATGATGCTGGTATCGAAGCAGTTAGAGCTGCTGAAGCAGTTAAAAATGCAAGAGTACTAGACTCAATCAAAAAAGGTGAAGGTTATGCATTCTATTGTTACAAACCTCATGCAATTTGGGGAATGGCTGACGTAGTGATGTTAACAGAACCAAAATATGATCCTGCAAAATATAAAATGATTCAACCTAAAGCAGATGCTGACTGGTACAAGAAATCTTATGTTGCTTCTAAAGATGCGCTTAAGCAAATCCAAATCGGTTGGGCTACTTCTTTAGAGAGTCAATCACCAGCGATTGTAGAATTCTTCAAGAATTTTCAATTAACAGCTGATGATGTTTCTGCAATGGCTTATGCAGTTTCAGTTGAGAAGAAAGATCCAGCTGCTGTTGCTAGAGCTTGGATGGAAGCAAATAAATCAACTGTAGACGGTTGGTTAGGATTATAATCTAAATTAAATTTTATACTCGGCAATTTAAGATTGCCGAGTATATTTTCCTATAATAAAAAACGAATATGGATTCATCGAGTTCAGCAATAAAAATTGAAAATGTTTGGAAAGTATTTGGCAATACTTCACCCGAAGCATTAGATGCAATCCAAAATAAAGGAATTTCAAAAACTGAAGCTCTAGAAGAATATAACTCAGTGATTGGTGTATCAGATGTTTCATTTGACGTTAATCAAGGAGAAATATTTTGTGTGATGGGTTTATCTGGTAGTGGAAAATCTACATTAGTTAGACATATAAATAGACTTTTAGAACCTACATCAGGAAAGATTTTGATAAATGGTCAAGATGTAATGCAGCTTGATCGCGATCATTTACAAGAACTAAGAAACAAAAAAATAGGCATGGTTTTTCAAAACTTTGCCTTAATGCCTCATAGATCTGTTGTAGATAATATTGCAATGCCCCTTGAAATTAGAGGAGTAAGTAAAAATGATCGTTTAGATGCAGCAAATAAAATTTTAGAAATAGTTGAATTACAAGGTTGGGGTAATAAATTTGCTCATGAATTATCAGGAGGTATGCAGCAAAGAGTAGGACTTGCAAGAGCATTAGCTGCAGACCCAGAATTTCTTTTAATGGATGAACCTTTTAGTGCATTAGACCCACTAATTAGAAGACAACTTCAATCAGAATTTATCAAACTTTCAAAACAGATGAAAAAAACAACAGTTTTTATAACTCATGATTTAGATGAGGCAGTAAGAGTAGGGCATAGAATTGCTATTATGAGAGACGGAAAGGTCATTCAAATTGGTACCCCTGAAGAAATTGTAGTTAATCCAGCTGATGAATATGTTGCAGATTTTGTTAAAGGAATTTCTAGACTTAAAGTTGTTCAGGCAAAAACAATCATGCAAACAGTTGAAAGTTATGAAAATTTAAATGGTAAGTTGGAAGAAAATTTACAAAGTGTAGATGAACATGAATTATTAAGTAAATTAATTGAAGTTTCAAAATCGAAAGATAAGCCATTAGTTGTTAAAAATAATGAGCAAAAAAATATTGGGGTTATTACACAATCAGATCTTTTAAAAGCAGTGATAGAGGGTGGTGATGGAGAATAAGCAAATAAATAATCCTACTAGATCAGAACTTATTACTGACTTTGTTAAATCAAATCCAGAATATTACATTAAAGAGTTCCAAAAAATTGGAAGCAAACCAACGTTTTCTTTTTCATTTAACTTATATGCAGGAATTCTAGGTCCAATTTGGTTTGGAATGAGAAATATATGGAATTGGGCATTAGCTTTTTTAATAATTGAAACATTTTCAGTTGTACAAATTATAAGAGGATTATTTGGAAATATAACAAAAGAAGCAGTTGAGAAAATAAAACAAGTAGAATCAACTATTGCATTTAGAAACAAACAATTAGAAGCAGCCACTACCAACAATCCAGATAAAGTAGATGTTTATAAGCGTAATATTAAATCTTTAGAAGATGCAATGCAGGGATATATTGATGAAGTTGCAAGAATAGAAGCGTCTGCAATATGGATAACAATTTTTGGTATTGTTTTACTAATTTCAATTAAAATAGTTCAAGGGATTTTAGCTAATTCTATTTTAGAAAAAAGATATTCAGAATGGTTATCAGATAAAACAATAAGACCAGGCATGCAAACCAAGAACTTCATCTCAAGTACTATTTTTGCAGCAGTGATTATGTTTTTCTCAGTTGTGCATTATAGTTTTCCCGGAGTTATTACTATAATGGATGACTTTCCAACTCATCCAGACATAAGACTTACTTCAATTAAATGGGTAGAAACTATTTTTGATTATGCTGTTTTAAAAGGAGATGCTGTATTTACGGCAATTACAATTGGTATTAGATCAGTATTAGATTTCTTAGAACTATTGTTTGTAAAAACTCCATGGATAGTGATTATTACAACTATAGTAACTTTAACAGGTCTAGCTGCGGGCCCAAGAGCTGCAATTTATTCAGCAGGTTTTTTATGTTATATGGGATTTTTAGGCTTTTGGGTAAAAGCCATGACTACTTTGGCGCTACTTGGAACGGCTGCTGTATTAAGTATAGTTATTGGAATTCCACTTGGAATTTTTTGTGCAAGACGTCAAAGATTTTATTCAATGATAAGACCAA
Source organism: uncultured Pelagibacteraceae bacterium (assembly GCA_902593235.1). Taxonomy (GTDB): domain Bacteria; phylum Pseudomonadota; class Alphaproteobacteria; order Pelagibacterales; family Pelagibacteraceae; genus Pelagibacter. Next base: position 38,775 of record CACJHS010000006.1, on the reverse strand, counting down.
TAATGGATTTCATGCAAACTATGCCAGCATTTGTGTTTATGATTCCAGTAATTGCTTTTTTTGGAACAGGGAAGGTCGCTGCAGTAATTATTACAATGATTTTTGGAGGAACTCCTGTAGTTAGATTAACGGTTTTAGGTTTAAGAGGAGTACCTGAAACAATTAGAGAAGCTGCAATCGCTTATGGAGCATCAAAATGGTATTTACTTAGAAAAGTGGATTTACCTTTAGCAACCCCATCCATCTTAGCAGGTGTAAACCAAACTGTAATGTTAAGTCTAGCAATGGTAGTAGTTGCATCTTTAATTGGTGCAAAAGGACTTGGGCAAGATGTTTTAGAAGCGCTTCAGTATGCTAATGTTGGACAAGGAATTTTAGCAGGTGTAGCTATATTATTTGTAGCTCTTATTCTTGATAGGGTTGTTCAAGGTAAAAAAAGAGTTTAATTAATCCTAATGGAGTATGCATTATTAGGTTTTTTTACAGGATTAAGTTTAATTTTGGCTTTAGGAGCACAAAATATTTTTGTAATTGAGCAAGGATTAAAAAAACAATATGTATTCCTTATTTGTTTAATCTGTTCATTATCAGATTTAATCTTAATATTTTTAGGTATTTTTCTTTTCCATTATTTTAATCAATACTTCAATCAAACAGTAGAATTAATTTTTAACATACTTCTTATAATATTTTTACTACACTTTATTTATACAAAAATTAAAACACACTATTCAGATATAAATTTTCATAATGAATTGACGAGTATTTCAAAAACAAACATAATTATTAAAACACTTGGATTTACGTATCTTAATCCTCATGTCTATTCAGATACTGTTTTTTTTCTAGGAAATTTTTCTAAAAATTATCTATTAAATCAGAAAATATCTTTTGGTATTGGTGCGGCTATTGCATCATTTTTGTTTTTTTTTACTTTGGGGTATTTATCTAATTATTTATCAAAGTATGCTAATAGTAAAAAAATTTGGAAAGTAATTAATATTTTTATTATATGTTTTATGTCTATTTTAACTTTATTCATTATTAAGGAAATATTATGAGTGATATTTACGTTGATGATTTAGGCCAAGGGTATCCTTTTGTTTTAGTTCATGGTTATCTAGGCTCATCTGAGATGTGGACATTTCAAAAAGAATTTTTTTCAAAAGATTATCGTGTGATTACCCCAGCTCTCCCAGGATTTGGAGAAAGTCATAATTTAAAATCTTTAGATTCTATTAATAAAATGGCTAAAGAAATTATAAATGTGTTAGATCAAAAAAAGATAGATAAATTCAATTTAATTGGTCATTCCATGGGAGGAATGATTGTTCAAGAAATTACAAAATTGATTGGGGATAGAGTTAATAAATTAATTTGTTTTGCAACAGGATCTATTGGAGATATCCCAGGAAGATTTGAGACCATGGATGAAACAAGAGAAAAACTTAAGAAAGAAGGTGCACAACTCTCTTTTTCTAGAGTACCTCCTAAGTGGTTTGTAAAAGGTGATAAGGACAAAAATTATTTTCTTTGTGAAAATGCTGTTAAAAATGTTTCATTAGAAACTGCTGATAACGCATTACTAGCAATGAAAAATTGGAGAGGTAAAGAGAATTTAAAAAATATAAAAAATGAAACTCTTATAATATGGGGTGATAAAGATACTTCATATAATTTTGATCAAGTTGATACACTAAATAAAAATATTAAAAATAGCCGTTTAGAAATATTTAAAGATTGTGCCCATAACGTTCACTTAGAGCAGCCCGATAAATTTAATAATTTAGTAAAAGAATTTATCTCAAAATAATATTTTTATTAAGCCGATAAACTTTTTTATAAGCTCCAATAAATTTTTTTGAAGAATGAAATTTTCCAGGAAAAATTATACATTTTATTTTAGCTCGCTTAGCTGAATTTAAACTTTCTTGAGAATCTTCAATTGCCACACAATCATTAGCTTTAAGCTTAAGTTTTTTAAGTGCTAATAAGTATATATCTGGGTTAGGTTTGAATTTTTTTACTAATTTTGCATTCCCTATAAAGTTAAAATCTCTTTTTTTAATTGAATTTCTTAAACAATGTAAGATTGCATTAATATTGTTTGAAGATGTAGATGAAACAAATGCAATTTTTATATTTTCTTTTTTGCATAAAGAAATTAAATTTTTAACACCTGGCCTTAATTTAAGCTGATGTTTCTTAAGATAATTATTAAAAATTTTAGTCTTTAAATTTCTTAAATATATTGAATTAACTTCAATTTTTTTCTTTTTGGCATATCTTGATATTCTATCTTTGCCACCAGATTTACTTAATAAACTTAGATACTCTCGTTTAGTCCAATACCAATCGAGTCCATATTGTTTGAATGCTTTATTGAATGATTTTCTCTGAATTTCTGAAGTTTCAACAATAGATCCAATCGAACCAAAAAGTAATGCTTTATAATATTTCAACCTTTTACAGCTCCAGCAGTTAAACCACTGATGACCTGTCTTTGGAAAAACATAACAAGCATAAATAAAGGTGCAGTAGCAGATACAACTGCAGAAACTGCCCACATTAAATTTCCTTCATGTTGATTAGTACCTAAATAACTTTGTATTTTTGGAACCATAGTGTGATTTTCTTGATTAAGAAGTAATGCTGTTACTGTAAAATCATTATAAGCTAACATTAAACTAAATAGTCCTGCTGTAATTACACCAGGCCACATCACGGGCATAATGATATGTCTGAAAGCTTGAAAATATGAACAACCATCTATTAAAGCACTTTCATCAAGTTCTTTAGGAACAGTTTTGAAAAATGAATAAAGCAGCCACAAAGTAAAAGGTTGATTTATAGCAACCAAAACAACAATCGTAGTAGGAAGAATTCCCCAAATCTGCAATTCAAAGAAAGGAAAAAGATATCCTGATACTAAAGTTATATGTGGCATAGCTCTAAAAATTAAAGCTGCCATTAAAATCCAAAAAGCATATTTCTCAGTTGATCTTGAAAGAGCGTATGCTCCTAAAGTTCCTAAAAACAAAGAAATACTAACAACAAATACTGTAACTATAATTGTATTTTTTGATGCTTTCCAAAATTCACCTTCAGTCCAAGCCTGAGTATAAGCATTAGTTGTAAATTGTCCGCCTGTTTCAATTAAGGTATTAAATGCTGATATAGCATACCACCAATCAGATCTTGAAAAGAAATCAGCTCTTACTTTAAATGATCCCCAAAAAGTCCAAATAAAAGGGAAGCAAGCAATTAACAACCAAGTGATAATAAAAATAGTATTAAAAGTTTTTAAACGAGTTGATTTTGTATCTAGTCCATAATCCATAATTATCTCGCTGTTTTAAATTCTTTCCAAGTTCTAATTAATACTGGTGCTAGCAGAATAGCTATTCCAATAATTGTCATCATTGAAGTAGCTGCAGCGGAACCAAACAATATCACTTCCTCATTAACTAAATTGTCATAGATTAACCAAGATAAAGATTGTGCACTTCCTTCAGCACTAAACCCTATAATGGGTTCAAATACTCTAAAGTTATCCATTAAAGAGATCAAAGCTACAAATGTAACTACAGGATAAATATGTGGTAAAACTATATGTTTAATTCTTTGAAATCTTGAGGCTCCATCTATAATTGCAGCTTCAATTGGTTCTTGAGGGACTGTTTGAAGTGCTGCATAAAAAACTACAAAGGCAAAAGGGGAGTGATGCCATATTCCGTAAATAATTATTGTTATCCATGTTAATGTTTTTGATGATTTAAGTGATAAATAAGGATCATTCATTAAATTCTGAATATTTGCTCCAATTATTCCTTGAGAATCTATCATCCAAAATAATACTAATGATCCAACCAACGGTGTAACAATCATCGGTAAAATTGTACCAAAGATTAAAGGTCCTCTAATTTTTCTAGCAACTGCATTTAAACTTAATGCAATAATAAATCCTAAGAGGAGTACATTTGGTGTAACAAATAAACAATAAGTTAAAGTAAATATCAGAGCTTTATAAAAGGGTAGATTAGTTACCTGGTCTACAAAAGCACCAAAACTTTCAGTTTCATTCCAAAATTTTTTTATTTCCTCAACTGCTAAATGATTTCGATCAGTATAAGTGCCAAAACCATTAAATTTTCCAAGAGGCTTTGCTTCTCTAATTTTCGAGGTTTCTTCGTTATCGACGACAATTGAAACGGTACATCCAAAAGGGTCACATTTTTTAACTTCTTTTACTACTTGATCATGTTGTGCGTAAAAAGATTGAATGCCGGTAGATATAATTGGTAACCCAATAAACAGGATCATTGCTAAACCTGTAGGTAAGAAAAACCAGAAAAAAGTTTTATTAGGCATTTAAATATTGATTAAGTGGGGAGTAAATCCCCACTTATAAGTTTTAGATTTTATAGAAAGCCTTGTTCTTTAGCTTTACTAATGTAAGCAGCTTCAACATCTTTCAATGCTTGTTCAGCTGACTCTTTACCTTGTAAAAACTCAACAATCTCGCTTCCTAATGCACCATGCATTAAACCCATTTGCGGTAACATTGGATATGGTTTTGCTCCCATTTTTACAGCTTCGATAACACCAATAGATTTTGGTCCTGGTACAAACCCTTCTACTAACCAAACGGCTTGATCAGCAGCGTCAGCAACCATCTTCTTATTTGATGCTGCATGCGCTAAAGATCTAAATGTTGCTTCAGCATCTGCATCAGGTCTATTTTTTGCAAGTGTGAAACCATCCCACCATAATGTAGCAGCCGGAATATTTCCTCCACCTACAGTAGCAGGTCCAGTTAGTTTTGTTGCTTTAGTAATATTAGGATCACCTTCATCATCTAAAAGTGTTCCTGATCTAGATGCCCATAATGTCATCAATGCAACATTACCAGACTCCCATTCTACTTTAATTGCTTCACTATCATGAGTTAAGTAATCAGGGTTACTCAATTCAGACAATTTTTTTAACATATTTAAAGTAGCAACGCCTTTAGCGTTATTAATATTAGGCTCTGCACTTCCAGATTTAAAGAATTCACCACCGTGACCAATAAACATGTTCACAAATTCTTCTGCTAAATTCCAACCAGCTTTGTATGCAGCTGCGTAAGGATATTGCATTTTACCTGAAGCTCTAATTTTTTCAGATGCTGCAACTACTTCCTCATAAGTTTTTGGAATAGCTATACCAAGGTCTTTCAAAACATCTTCTCTGTAATACAAATGTTGAGTATTAGCCATAAACGCTACAGCCATTACTTTTCCATCGATTGTAATTAATTGAGAATCTTGAATTCCTTTTCCATATTTTTTAACAAGATCATCTAATGGTCTAATTAAATCTTGGTTCATCAAAGGAACAATTGAACTATTAGCTGCAATTCTTGCTGAAAACTCAGATGGATTTGCAGTCAAAGCTGGCACAGCGATTTTATTATGCTCTGATGAGTGAGTCACTTTAAAATCAGCACTTCCTTTACATTGTTTAGAAGTTTCAACGAAAGTTCTTAATGCAGGAAAATCATTTGCCAAAATATTTATTGAACCACTTTTAATGTTACAATCTGCAAATGCAGAAGTTCCAAAAAGCAGAAACAATAAAGTAACTAGTATTTTTCTCATATGTTTTCTCTCTATATTTATTTGTTAAACTATTATTTAAGTATAAAAACTATATCTATTCTAGATGATGATTAAAAGTGATAATTTAAATCACTTTTGACGCAAGTTCCGCTCCACTCACTAACGACTCCAGCTTTTTATAAACAATATTTTCATCTACATTGCCAAAGCCAGCAAATGTGCTAAATCCACAGTCAGTCCCGGCTAATAATTGTTCAGCATTAATGACTTTAGAAAAGGTTAAAATTCTATTCTTTACAACTTCGGGATGTTCTACAAAATTTGTTGTAGAATCTATTACACCTGGGGCAATTATTTTGTCTTTTGGAATTTTTAAATTTTCAAAAATTTGCCACTCATGAGAATGTCTTGGATTAGATGACTCAATTAGATAAGTCTGTACATTAGCTTTCAATGCAATTGGCATTATCTTTTCTAACGGAATATCATGTAGATGAGGTCCTTCATAATTTCCCCAACAGATATGTAGTCTTAAACTAGAGCTGTCGATATTTTTAATAGCATTATTTAGACATTCTATTTGTTTTTCAGCTCTAATTAGAAATTCAGATTCTGATAAATCTTTAAAAGTCATGTGTCTAGCAAGAGCTAAATCTGGACAATCTAACTGAAGTTTTAATCCATTTGAGGTAATTTCCTCATACTCATCTTTCATAAGGTTAGATAAGTTTTCTAAATACTCATCATCATTTTTATAAAATTTATTTGGTAAAAAAGCTGAAATAACCCCTGGCGAAGCAGCGTTCATAAATCCATCTTTATGATTATTTTTTTCTAATGCTTGCTTAAAATTATCAATATCTTTGTTTAGGGAAGTTTTATCTTTAATTTTTAATTCACTAGTACAACATGGTCTTGTATAAGTTGGAGTACCACCTGTTTTTGCAATTCTTTCTTTAAAAGAAGGAAAGTCATCTAAATCTTTAGGCGCTTTTCTCTCACTCTCTCCAGAAAATCCATCAATTCTATCCTTAACATAAGTAGCATAACTAATCTTAGACATCTCACCATCGCTAATACAATCAATTCCAACCTCGATTTGTTTTTTTACAATCTTGTTAACATCTTTTTGAACAACCTTATCAAATTGATTAAAATCTATTTGTTCTTTTTGATCTTTCTTAAACAAGAGTTCAGATAATTCATTTGATCTAGGCAAACTTCCTACATGTGTTGTTTTAATTTTAGTCATAATTTATTTAATTAAAATTTGTTTCCAAATTGCAACTTCATCAAACAAAACCCACTCTCTTATAACATTTCCATCAACTATTTCTGCATGGTTTATCCCCATTATAAAAATATTTTTATTTGATTTTTCTCCAAAATCTAAAGTGTCTTCAGAATGATTACCTTCTAAAAACCATCTTATTGACGCTTTGGGATTTTTATCTGGTTCTTCCAAATAACCAACATGCTCTATTGAAAACTTTATATCACTGAAAGTATTTTTTAAATTATTCCAAAATTTTTCAATATCCTCTCTTCCATGTCCAATTTTATTTCCAGGCCAATAGATAGTTGCAGCTCTTGCATAATCAGAAAAATCATGCTTATTTTTGAAGATATTTTTCAATATTTTTGAGTATTTACCCCCAGCTGAGTCATCAGGCACAACGCTTTGTTTATAATCTGATTTCATCTCAGAGCTTGAATTGAATAATTGTTGTGCTTTGTCGGTGCCTCCTTCTTTATCAATAATCATTTGGGCAAATTCTTTTGGTGTAAATCCTATTTGTCTTACCATTGCACCTTGATCACGGACAATCCATTCATCATAGACTTGATTATTTTTGCAAGCACAATCAGCAATTACTCTATAGTAAATATCTTTACCGGTTGGTTTACCATATGAGCCATCACCAAGATGTGTTCCTTTACTTAAAATTCTATGAGATGAATGATAACCCACATCATCATTTCCATTCCAGATCACATCTTCACCAAGCAACTGTCTGTTAGGAAATTCTTTTAAGGTTGCATAAGTTGCATCAATTACAGGTTTGTTTCCATAAGTAACTCCAAATGGAGATCTAACAGGAATATTATCAGTGTAAAATTGAGCAATAGACTCAACATCTTTGTTTTCCCAAATTTGTTTAGTTATTTTAAGTATGTAATCAGGAAAATTTTTATACTTTGGATCAAACCCTTTCATTAGATTTGTGTTACACAATTTAAGTAACAATCCTCTTGTTCATTTATCTTTATATTAACATTTGAATTAATTGGGATAGAAATTGTATCTTTGGGATTTAAAATACATTGAAAATCATCAATCATAATTTCCCACTTACCAGTTCTTGAAAACAATATTGTAGGTTTTTCAAACTTTAAATTAGTTATTTGTCCGTTTTTACATTTTAAAATTGAAAGGTTAAATCCAGTATCTTGATTTATTAATGGAGCGTATTCTTTATTTTCAAATTTATTTCCAAGAACCTGAATTAAATCAAAATTATCGTTTACTTTATTAACTTGTTTAGAATTTTCATTATTTTTACATATGAATTTTTCTAGCTGATCTAGTTTGTAATTATCAAATTTTTTTATTTCTTCTTCAGAAATTGGATCAAGAATAGTTTTTCCTTTTGGAATTTCATTTAAAGATAAATCAATCAATGAATTATCATTTAATAGTGCCATGCCTGTTTTTTTTGCTTTTTCTAAGACACTTGGAACCCAAGTTATTATTCCAGGATCATCTCCACCTAAAACTACAAAAATTAAACCTTCTTCATCACCTGCATTTTCAAATGCTCTAAACATATTTGTGGGCATAGAGATAATATCTCCAGTACTTAATATCGTTTCATCTTTGCCTTCAGCTCCCCAATAAAATTTCCATTTACCAGAATAAATAATGAAAACCTCTGCAGTTGTATGACTATGTAAACCAGAACCATTTTTAGGCATAGCAGATACAGCACCTAGATTAAAGCTATGAGGCATTGCTATTTTAACAAATTGTTTACTATCCTCTGCGACACCTGGGCCTACAATAGAATAATTTTTTCTTTCTTTGTGACCATCCATCTTACCCTCAACAAATGGTAAAGTACTTGGAACAAGATCTTCGAATTTAGCTAATCGATTATTCATATTTTTTTAAACTATATTTTGTGATAGTAAAATTATCTAACAAAAAATATATGCAAATAGAACAATTTGATACAGGTCTTAAGGGTCAAGAGAAAGTAGAAAAAATAGTCATCTCACCAGAAGAAAATTATAAGTACAAACAAGTTGTCAGAAAATATTTAAATTCGATAGTAAATGATGGTGTCTCTAAGCTTGATCAAAACCTTAAAAATGCGTTTTCTCAGAATATTAATGTTAATTGTTTTTACCCATTAAATGAATTTGTAGGAGTTGATGATTTTAAGGAAAAATTTTGGAAACCTCTTTTTAATTCATTTCCTGATCTTGAAAGAAGAGAGCAAATAGTAATTAGTGGCGCTTTTAGAGATAAAATCCAAGTAGGTTCAATTTCTTCATTATCAGGAGTGTTTAAAAATACCTGGTTGGGCATTCAACCTAATAACAAAATGGTAAATTTAAAGTGTTGTGAAATTCATCAGCTTAAAGATGGTAAAATTATTGAGAGTTATATTTTAATCGATTTAATAGATCTATTAATACAAACTGGATCAAATCCAATTAATCTTTCAAGAGGATCTGAAGGAAATTGGTTAAATCCAATTAATACAGATGGTGTAAATTTTTTTGAAAAAGACATGGAAGTTTCTAAAGCTAGTTTAGAGCAATCACTTATAATGCAGAGAAGTTTAAATATAAAACCTGAATTAGAGGTTTCTTCTGATAAAGATCTTAAGGAAAGATTAATAAACCATCCACAAAAAGATTTTTGGCATCAAAAAATGATTTGGTATGGACCAAGTGGTATTGGAACTGCCAGATCTTTAGAGGGATTTGTAGACAATCACCAATTACCTTTTAGAAAAACTTTTAAGGAAAGAAATTATTGGAAACTTGGCCATTATTGTGAGTTAGGGGATGGAAAATTTTCTTTAACAGCAGGATGGAATAGTATTCAGGCAATATATGGAACCGAGGATTGGTTAGGATATAAATCTGAAAACCAAAAAGTAACTATGAGAGTTATGGATTTTTATCACCATGATGAAGGAAAAATTCGTGAAAATTGGGTTCCAATTGATATAATCCACATATTAAAACAAATTGGAGTTGATGTTTTAGAAAGTATAAAAAAATAAAATGGCCAATATAAAATTTACTGGAGTACATAAATCATTTGGATCTAATAAAATAATCACAGATTTTAATCTTTTAGGTAAAGAAGATGAGTTTCTTGTATTAGTTGGACCATCTGGATGTGGAAAATCAACTCTCCTAAGAATGATTGCTGGATTAGAAAAAATAGACGAAGGTGAAATTTTTATTAATGATCAAAAAATTAATGAACTTCATCCTTCGAAACGTCAAACTGCAATGGTTTTTCAATCTTACGCTCTTTATCCTCATATGAATGTTTATGAAAACATGTCTTTTGGTCTAAAAATTGAGAAAAGACCGAAAGAAGAAATAAATACAAAAGTAATGCAAGCTGCAAAAATTTTAAAAATTGAGGAGCTTTTAGAGAGAAAACCAAAACAATTATCTGGAGGTCAAAGACAAAGAGTGGCGATAGGAAGAGCTATTACAAGAAATCCAAAGATATTTTTATTTGATGAACCTTTATCTAACTTAGATGCAGCATTAAGAGCTGAAATGAGGGTTGAAATATCTAAATTACACAACCAGATCAAAACAAATATGATTTATGTTACTCATGACCAAGTTGAAGCCATGACCCTGGCTGACCGAATAGTTATTTTAAATCAGGGAAATATTGAACAGGTTGGTACTCCTGAGGAAATTTATAATGATCCAGCAAATATTTTTGTTGCACAATTTATAGGCACACCCAAAATGAATATTCTAGAAGTAAATGAGGAAAATGTTGTTTCAGAAAATACAATTAATTTGTTAGGTAATGATATCCAGTTTGACAATTTAAAATTAAAAAAATCAAAACATTTTGTCGGTATTAGGCCTGAACATTTAAAAGCTAATCAAAATACAAAATTCACATTTAATCCTGAAATAGAATTAATTGAAAACCTTGGTAATGAAAAAATTGTGTATATGAAGAAAGATGAACACCAATTAAGTGCAAAAATTCCAAGCAATGTTGAAATAGGAAGTTCCATAGGTTTTGATCCAAATGACATTTTTATTTTTGATGAAAATAGAAAAAGATTAAAATCATAACACAACCTATAATTGACAAAATTCAATATTTTCCCATTTTTTGAATAATCCGCATGAATCAATCACATATCTGATATGTGACGCTCGTGTCTTTGCTAAATAGAATCATTTTAATATAGTTTGAGCATAAAGAGGAGGAGAAATGAAAAATATAATAAAAATGTTTTGCGTAATTTCGTTTTTTATTTCGAATGTTGTTTACGCAGACATAAAGTTTTGGACTACAGAAGTTCAGCCTGCCAGAATGGCTAAGCAAGAGGAAATGGCAAAAGCTTTTGAAGCTAAAACAGGCATTAAAGTAGATGTGATACCGGTTGAAGAAAAAGATTTGGGAACAAGAGCTACAGCTGCTGCTGCAGCAGGAGACTTACCAGACGTTATCTATCACACTTTACAATATGTGTTACCATGGGCTGAAGCAGGGATTTTAGATGTAGATGCCAACAATGATGTTGTTAAAGAATTAGGTAAAGATACATTTGCACCAGGAGCTCTTAACATGGCCAAAAAAGGTTCAAAAATTGCAGCAGTTCCAGTTGATGGATGGACACAAATGGTTGTTTATAGAAAAGACCTTTTTGAAAATGCAGATTTAGCACCACCAACAAGCTATGCAAACATTGTAGCTGCTGTTGAGAAGTTATCAAAACAAAACGGAATGTTTGGTTTTGTTGCTGCAACTAAAACTGATGAAAATTTCATGAGTCAGGTTTTAGAGCATGTTCTATTAGCAAATGGGGTTAATATTGTTAAAAAGGGTGGTATCAAAAAACAAGGTAAGAAACTTAAAGAAGCATTAGAGTTTTACAAAGTAATTGCTAAAGCAAGTCCTCCAGGAGAATTATACTGGAAACAATCTAGAGCACTTTACTTTGCAGGAAAAACTCCAATGATTATTTGGTCTCCATTCATTATGGATGAGCTTGCAGGTTTAAGAGACTCAGCTCCACCAACAATTAACAGTGATCCTACGTCACCTGAACTAGCTTCTAAAACTGGTTTCATTACTAATTTTAGTGGACCTAGCAATAAGAAAGGGGCTGCATGGGCAGATGTTAGATATTTTGGTATAACAGCTGATGCTGATACAGATGAAGCTAAACAATTTATCATGTACTCAATGGATGAAGGTTACACAAGCACATTGTCGATAGCTCCAGAAGGTAAATTTCCAGTAAGAAGAGGAAATTCTAGTGACCCTGAGGCTTTCACAAAAGCTTGGAGTAAACTACCTGTTGGAGTTGATAGAAAAGCTCCTTTGTCAGATCTATATGACCCAGATGTAATTAATAACATCGTAGCTGGTTTAGATACTGCAAACCGATGGGGCGTTAAAGAAGGTGAACTATCAAGAGCATCGAAAGTCATAAATTCTCAATTTATAAATAGAATTACTAGACTTTATATTGATGATCAAATTGATGTCGATGAAGCTGTTGATATGATTAATAAATCATTAGCTAAATTCAATTAATTTAAATTTTTTAAAAAAGCGGATAATATAAATTATCCGCTTTTTTTATGAATGACACATTAGCAAATACAGAAAAAAAAACTGCATATATACTAACATTACCTGCAGTCCTTCTTGTTTTTTCAATAATTTTATTTCCAATTTTTGCAAATATATGGATTAGTTTTAAAGAAGTTGAATTAAAAGATATCCGAATTCCAGAACCAAGAGCAAAAAAAATTATAAAATCTATTTCTGAAGAACCTACCAAAATAAAAATATTATATAAGTTAAGAAATAGTTCATTAATTCAAGAAATTAGAAATGTTTCTTTTCAAGATAATTTTCCAAAAAATTTTGAAATTGAAAATTTAGATCCAAGATGCTCTTACAAAAAATATAACTTGAAATGTGAATTTGGAAATTGGCCTGCTAAATATAAGGAAAATTTCCAAGTAATATTTGTAACAAATGATGGTTCAAAAATAGATAAAAAAAAACTTAAATCAATCAAACCTAAATTAGACGGTAAATCCGATAATATATTGCTTAATACTAACTTTACTCTCAAAAACTTTAAAAAAGTTTTATTTGAAAATGAATTTATAGATTTACTACTAACAACTTTTTATTACACATTTTTTGGAACTGTTGGTTCAATAGTATTTGGGATTTTAACAGCTCAAATGGTAAATCAAAAATTTTATGGAAGAACATTTATGAGAAGTGTTCTACTTTTTCCTTATGTTGCTCCAGTTGTAGCTTTAGCTTATACCTGGGAGCTTTTACTAGACCCAAATAGTGGTACCTTAAATAGTTTATTATTAAATTATCAAATTATTGAAACTCCAATAAACCTACTTGGACAAAAATATATTGAAATCAGTATTTTGGGTTTTGATTTTAAATTAAGGTTAGCACTTACAACAGTTATAATGTTTGAAATTTGGAGGTATTTTCCTTTAGCCTTTTTATTTATTCTTGCGAGACTTCAAGCTATTCCAAAAGAATTATACGAGGCTGCTGATGTTGATGGGGCCAGTCCCTTTCAAAAATTTTTTAATATTACGCTTCCTCAAATTACAGCAGTAATTTCAATTTTATTTATGATTAGGTTTATATGGAATTTTAATAAATTTGAGGACGTATTTTTGTTAACGGGAGGTGCATCTGGAACAAGAACTTTACCAATAAATGTTTATCAACAAGGTTTTGCAATATCAGATATCGGAATGGGTTCAGCCGTTTCAATTGTAATCGTTGTATTACTTTTAATGTTTATGTTTTTTTATTTTAAACTTTTAGGAAAGAGAGTAGATGACAACTAAAAATACAATATTATTTTCATTAATATCTTCTTTTTTCTTAATTTTTTTAATTTCGATTTGGAAGATATTAGCAACATTGCAAGGTTTAAGTATTAATAGTTTTAATATAGAAATAATTTTTATATTTGGTCTTTTAATATCATTAGCTCAATTAGGAATAGGTGACAGAATTAAATCAATTTATAAATCAATAATTTTTTCTGCCATATTCGTTTTTTGTGATGTTTACTTAATACAAAAATTACCAATTTGGTATAATGTTGGCGTATTTTTAATATTATATTTTTTCACCAATAAAATTAGCAAATATACTTTTATAGCTTTAAAAGAAGAACACTCTACTCAAGTAATTTTATTTGATTTTTTAACTTTATTTGGAATTTTATTTTTTTCATTTGTAATACTTTTTCCATTTTACATGATGTTAGTAACAAGTTTTAAAACACAAATAGCATTGTTAGTAAATCCTTTAGATTTTAGTATAAATTTTGGCCAAGATTTAAAAGATTTATTTAAGTCTTATTTTGTAATTTTTAAATCTTATAAATTTGGAAAATATATTGTGATAAGTACAATTGTTTCTGTCGGTACTGTTATTATCACTCTTCTTTTTGCAATACCTGCTGCTTATGCAGTTGCAAGATTAAATTTCTTTGGAAAAACATTTTTGTCAACATCTATACTTATAATATACATGTTCCCTGCAATAGTTCTTGTTATTCCTCTGTATACAATATTTAGTCAATTAGGTTTACGTAATTCAATAGAGGGTTTATTGATTGTCTATACTGCAACAACACTTCCAGTAGCTATTTACATGTTGCAAGGATACTTCAAAAGCATACCAAAAGAATTAGAGGAAGCTGCAATTTTAGACAAATTAAGTTGGTTTGGAATTATAACAAAAATTATAATCCCTTTAAGCATTCCTGCGATTTCCTCAGTTGCTTTGTATGTTTTTATGATTGCTTGGAATGAATTTTTATTTTCTTTAATGTTTTTGGATAATCCAAATTCATTTACATTATCAAGAGCTATTCAATACTTAAGTGGAGATGCTGAAACGCCAAGACAATATTTAATGGCAGGGTCAGTTGTTGTTACATTACCAGTATTATTTATATTTGTTTATTTTGAAAAATATCTAGTTAGCGGTTTGACAGCAGGAAGCGTTAAAGGATAATGAATAGGTTTATTAAAAATGCTCAAAAAATTTTAATTGGAAATAGAAAAAGAGGATATACCTTACCGACAAATAACAAACTTTATCCTGCTCAATGGAACTGGGATTCAGCATTTATTGCATTAGGATATTCTTATTTTAATTTAAATTTTGCGTTAAAAGAAATTAAGACACTTTTAGACGGGCAATGGAAAGATGGAATGGTTCCACATATATTGTTTCATAATACAAACACAAATTATTATCCTAATCATACGGCTTGGAATTGTGGAAACAAAGTTCGCTCGTCTGGGATAACTCAGCCACCAGTACTTGCTAGTATTTTAAAACAAATAATAGATAAAAACAAAATTTCTCAAAAACAAAAAAAAGAAATTAAAAAATTTATAATTAAGATTAAAAAATCTCATGAGTGGTTTATTAAAAATAGAGATCCAAAAAAAACTGGTTTAGTTTCAATACTTCATCCTTGGGAAAGTGGTTATGATAACTCTTCGCTTTGGGATGGACCAATGAGTAAAGTTAAAATTGAAAAAAATATACAGTACAAAAGAGCTGATAATAAAGTTGTTAATCCAGAACATAGACCTTTAAATATTGACTATGATAGGTATGTAACGATTAAAAACGATCTAAGAAAAAAGAAGTATAATCCAAAAGAAATATTCAATTCTGGATTGTTCAATGTCGTTGATATTGGATTTAATTCTATATTTCTTAAAGCAAATAAAGATCTAATCATACTTTTAAAAGAATTTAATCTAGATAGTTCAAAAATTATTAATTATGTAAAACTTACTGAGAGAAATATTTTAAGATTTTATGACAAAAAAAAGAGTACTTTTTTTTCGTTTGATTTAAGAAATAAAAAAAAAATATCAGTCCCATCAATAACAAATTACTTAGTGTTGTTTGCCGACATTAACAATCATAAGATAAATAATCTTTTAATCAAAAACTTAAAAAAACATAACTTAAAAGAAAAATATTTCTTTTCTTCAATAAAACCTAATCACAAAAGCTTTGAGGAAAAACGTTATTGGAGAGGTCCTGTATGGGTTAATTGTAATTGGTTTATGTGCAAGGGTCTTATTAATAAGGACGAGAAATACTCAAAAAAAATTAAACAAAGCACTATTAGATTGGTAGAAAAAAAAGGATTTCATGAATATTACAGTTGCAAGAATGGTAAACCAATGGGTGCAAATAATTTTTCTTGGTCCGCAGCTTTATATTTAGATTTAAAATTAACTAATTAATTATTAATTAGAAAATCCGTATTTTCTTAATCTCACATCACCAGTTCTGGCATGTGCTTCCATTCCTTCGTATCTAGAAATTCTTGCACAAGCAGCACCAACTTCTTTTGTAGCTGCTTTACTCATTCTTTGGAAACTTAATGTTTTAATAAATTTTCCAACAAACAAACCACCTGTGTATCTTCCAGCACCTTTTGTAGGTAAAATATGATTGGTACCTGAACATTTATCTCCATAAGCAACAGTTGTTTCTTCACCAATGAATAAAGATCCATAATTTTTTAATCTGTCGTGGTACCATTTTAAATTTTTAGTCTGGACTTCTAAATGTTCTGGAGCATATTCATCACTAACTTTAGCGATCTCTTCATCAGTGTCACAAAGAATTACTTCACCATAATCTCTCCATGCAGCACCTGAATTTTCTCTTGGAAGATCTGGTAAATCTGCAATTAATTCTGGAACTCTTTCCATTACATAATCTGCAACTTTTTTACTTTTAGTAAACAACCAAGCTGGAGAATTATAACCGTGTTCTGCTTGTCCAACTAAATCATATGCAACCATTTCAGGATCAGCTGTCTCGTCTGCAATTACTGCAATTTCTGTAGGTCCTGCAAATAAATCTATACCAACTTTTCCAAATAAAATTCTTTTTGCTTCAGCAACAAATTGGTTTCCAGGCCCAACTAAAATATCCGCAGGGGCATTTCCAAATAAACCGTTTGTCATTGCTGCAATAGCTTGTACACCACCTAAATTCATTATCACGTCAGCACCACATAAGTCAGCTGTATAAACGATTGATGGATGCACTCCAACACCAGGTTTCGGTGAACTGCAAACTAAAATATTTTTTACACCAGCAACTTTTGCTGTTGTTACACTCATTACAGCTGAAGCTATATGAGCATATCTTCCAGCTGGAACATAACAACCTGCTGTATTTACCGGAATAAGTTTTTGTCCAGCAAACAAACCATCAGACAATTCAACCTCAAAGTCTTGTCCATAATTTTTCAATTGTGCTTCAGCAAATTTTCTAACTCTTTCATGAGAGAACTGAATATCATCTTTAGTTTTTTGATCTAAATTTTTTTTTATTTCTTCAATTTTTTCTTTTGAAACAATTACATCGCCCTCATATTTATCAAATTTTTTTGAAAGCTCCTTACAACCTTCTTCTTTACTAGTCTCAATATCTTTTAGAATATTTTCAACTATTTCTCTTGTTTTAGTGTCGTCTGTTGATGATGTTTTTGGTGATTTTTTTAAGTATGTAATTGCCATTTCTCTCCTTTAAAATTTCAATTTATTTAAATGAATTTTGTTTGAAATTCAATGAATCATTTAGTCTAAAGCGACTACTGCAGCTGCAATAGAAGCCAAACGTGCTTGAGCTTCATCAGATCTACTTGTTATTACGACTGGCACTTTTCCACCGACCACAACTCCTGCGGCACATGCTCCACTAAAATATATCAGCATTTTTACCAAAGCATTTCCAGTTTCTACACTCGGCACTAACAATACATCTGCCTCACCAGCAACTAAATTTTTAATTCCTTTTATTGCTGCTGATTTTTTTGAAATACTATTGTCAAATGCTAAAGGGCCAAATACGTCAGCATTTAAATTTTCTTCTTTGGCTAATTTTGTAATTTCTGCAGCCTCAATAGAACTTGGGACACTTTCCAAAACTTCTTCTGTTGCAGATAATAAAGATACTTTTGGTCTTTCTATTCCTATTCTATTTGAAAAATTAACTACATTTTTCAAGATATGCATTTTTGTTTTAACATTTGGTAAAACATTTAATGCCCCATCAGTAATAATTAATGGCTTATCATCTTTACCGATAGTCATATGCCAAATATGACTTAATCTTGTTTTTCCCAATAAATTATATTCACGTTTAAGCACTTCTTTCATAAGCACGTCCGTATGAATATGGCCTTTCACTATTATTTGCACCTTGCCTTCACTTGCTAATTTAGCAGCAATTTTAGCAGTATCATTTTCTACAGGTTCATGGATAAGTTCATATTTAGAAATATCCCATTTGATATCTTCAGCGCATTTTTGAATTTCTACTTCATGACCAATAAATATTGGCTCAATTAAATTTTCGTTAACTGCGTCTTGAACAGATAACATCGGTAAAGGTTTACCAGCATTTACAACTGCAACTTTAACTCCTTTTTTTTTATGAGCTAAATCTAATAAGTTGTTTGGACAGACAATTTCTTTGTTTGAAAGCATTTTTTTCTACAAATAAGTGAAAAAACTGAACATGTATATAAAAAAAAATTCTTTATATAAATTTAACAAGTTTATATAATTGGTCTTGAGCGGGGGAGACTTTGGAAATTGTAACTAAAATTGCGCCAATTATTTTGGCCTTGATAATGTTAGGCTTAGGTCTAGGATTAAAACTAGAAGATTTTGGAAGAGTATTTAAAACACCAAAAGATTTTATAGTTGGTTTTGTTTCTCAATTAATAATTCTTCCAATTGTAGCATACATATTAATTTTAATTTTAAAAACACCACCAGAAATAGCAATAGGGGTTATGATCATAGCTGCAGCACCAGGAGGTGTAACCTCTAATGTAATGACAAAATTTGCTGACGGTGATGTTGCATTATCAATATCTTTAACTGCTGTAATTAGTTTATTAAGTATAATTACAGTTCCTTTAATTATCTTTACTTCTGCAGACATGTTAGGGATAACGGAAGTTTCTCGAAATATTTCAATGACAGGAATAGCTTTAAAAATGTTTTTAGTGGTGACTGTACCTGTGATTTTAGGAATGATTATCAGAAAATTTGCTGAAAATTTCATATCTTCTAAAGTTGAAATATTTAATAAACTTAACATAATTTTATTTGCTGTTTTTTTCGTAGCAGCTTTTTATTCAGAAAGAGAAAATATTCTAAGCTTTATAAAACAAGCTGGTTTAATTGCCCTAATTTTAAATATTTCAATGATGGTCATCGCATATTACATTGCAAAAGCTTTTGCTTCAGGTGTTAAACAAATGAAGTGTATTGCTTTAGAATGTGGATTGCAAAATGGTACGTTAGCGTTGTTTGTCTCTACGCAAATATTTGGTACTGATATATTATACGCATTACCAACAGGTGCTTATGCACTAATTATGTATATAACAGGATTTATTTTTATTTATTTTTTAAAAAAATCTAATTAAGGATTTATTATTCTGATTTGATTAAAGACTTTATAGATAAAATTACTTAAACTAAGCATATTCTGATTAATCATTTTACCTGTTTTTTGAAATGAACTATCTTTAGCATCAAATGTAATTAATTTTTTTTCATTTATATGAAGATATTTTTTACCAATTAGATATTTTAGTTTTCTTACAACTGTTGGTCTTGGAATACCAGTTATCTCAGAAATTGACATCGCATTTACACCTCTTGAATCAGAACCCATAAGTTCTTTATGGTATGAACGTATATTTTTTTTTGGAGAAAATTCTTTATTCTTAACTGCATTAATAATGACCACCATTCCAATAGCTAAATATTCTAAATCTTTAATCTCATCCCTCCATCTCTTCATATAAATGAACCAGAATTTATTGAATTGGTACCAACAATAAGAGAAATTTTCTTTCATCGCAGATATTATTTCATCAACTGAATAAACTTCAGCTGCAAGTTTTTCTTTTTTTAAAATTTTGTTGAATTCATGTAATATTGTTGCAATCTCTGTCAAAGTGTTAGTTGCTCTGGCTGAGTAAAGTGTATCTCTGACAATAAATATTTTCTTACCAACTCTTTTAATTGTTCCTTCATTCTCTAACTCTAGAACTTTTCTTCTTATGCTCTCTTTGGGCACCCCTAGATCTTTTGAAATGTCTGAAATATTAATTTTGTTAATTTCTATTGATTTATCCTTATAAAATGTGTCGTAATTAATTTTTACCCCATTTTGCCTGAAATATATAAGATCTTGATGTATCAAATATATAATGATTACGAACTTATCTATGTCTTTGTAATAATTGTAAGCTCTGACAAACCAGTTGCTTGTTAAGGTAAAAAAAGAGGGTGCTAATGCGGCAAAATTATCTTGAATTATTTTATTGATTACCTTCTCATCAATATGTGCGGAAATACTAGGTAATGTATTCATATCTTTTAAAAAAACCCAATATGAACAAAAGTGAAATTAGAGTCAACCCATTTTGGACAACCCTAGTATGTAAAATTTAAACTAATAATGATTAAAATTAATATTATAAAACAAATATGAGTACAGAAAGCTTACATAGAACATCCGAAATTGTAGAGACCCCCTCTCAATATGTTGAAACTCCAAAAAGGGTTAATGTGGATGTTCTAAAGCAAAGGCTTCTAGAAGAAAAGAAGAAGGAAAAAGTTAAACGAACAATAATTTTATCATCTGTTATCGTTTCTTTGGGTGCTCTAACAATGTTAACTTATTAAGGTTTCCAAATCTTTCTTTATTATATCCGGTATAGAAATTTCTTTTTTTAAGTTATTTTTATACCGGGCATATTTATTTTGTCCTGGATACATTATTTCCTTAACACCTTTTATCTTAGGAAGTTTTTTTATTGTTTTAATATTATCTTTAATTCGTTGGTTATAATTTTTTTGAAATAAATTTGCTTTAAAAGTTATAAATAAATGTCCAATATTTTGTGGACCTGAAAAATCATCAAATGGATCCTTAACTCTTCCTGCATGATTTCCTCCAGTTAAAACTCCACTTAAAATATCTACCATCCAAGCAAGTCCTGAACCTCTAAAACCTGCAATTGGTAATTGAACTCCTGCTAATGCTTTTTTCGCATCTATAGTTGGTTTGCCAAATTTATCTAATGCAACTCCCGCAGGAATTGATTGATTGTTTCTTGCTGCAACTCTTATTTTTCCTCTATTAATCATTGAAATTGATGTATCTAAAATAAATGGAATTTTTGAACCAGTAGGGGATCCAAAACAAATTGGATTTGTCCCAAACAATGTTTTTAATGCACCATGTGGAGCAACTGCTGGAGGAGCATTTGTATAGATCATTGTGATTAAATTTTTCTTTACTCCTTGTTCTGCGTAATAACCTGATAAACCATAGTGGCCACTATTTTTAACTGCTACCAATCCTATTCCAGTTTTTTGGGCATGTTTAATTGCAGTCTTAATTCCTAGATCAGCAGCAACAAATCCAATACTATTATTTGCATCAATATGAGAAATTGAAGGAGAAATTTTTTTAATTTTAATTTTTGGTTTAGGATTGATTAATTTTTTAGTAATTCGATCACAATACATTTTAAGTCTGGATAAACCATGTCCATAAGCACCAACCAATTCAGCATTTATTAAAGCATTAGCTGATATTTTAGAATGTTCGGCACTTAAATTGTATTTTTTAAAAATTCTATATACAAGATTATAAATTTTTTTATTTTTGGTATTCAATTAATTCCTCTATAATTTTTTTAGTATTGTATTTTTGTCTCCAATTAGGATAGTGTTTTTTAAATTTTGAAGTATCTGAAATATACCATATATGATCACCAACTCTTGGCATTTTAATATATTTCTTCTTTACTTTTAAATTACAAGACTTTTCAATTATATTTAAAGCCTCGATAACTGAACAATTTGAAAATCTTCCACCTCCAATATTATACACTTCTCCATATTTAGGTTTTTTATAAAATTCCCAAAAACAATTAACTAGATCATTACTATGTAAATTGTCTCTTACTTGTTTTCCTTTGTATCCAATTATATTGTATTCTTTTTTTAAAATACTAGCTTTGACTAAATAAGATAAAAAACCATGTAATTTAGCACCACTATGGTTTGGTCCAGTTATACATCCACCTCTAAAACAAACAGTTTTTAATCCAACATTTTTTCCATATTCTTGCACAATTAAATCAGCATAAGTTTTTGATACTCCAAAAAAACTGTGTGTAGAATTATCTATAGAAAAATTTTCTTTTATACCTTTATAATTTTTGTCTTTAGTTTTTAGTTCCCACCTAGTTTTTTTTTCCGTGATATTTAATTTATTTGGACTGTCACCATAAACTTTATTAGTAGACATAAAAATAAAAGGTGCATTAGAGCAGTATCTTTTTGTAAGCTCTAAAAGGTTTAATGTACCAGTTGCATTTACATGAAAATCTAAAAATGGAAATTTTTTGCCATAATCATGAGAGGGTTGAGCTGCACAATGTATTATAACTGATATTCTTTTTGAGTATTTTTTAAATATTTTACTTAGTTTATCAAAATTTCTAATATCGATGTTTAAGTGTTTAAAATTCTTATTTTTTTTTAATAATTGTGCTTTAATCCAGTCAGTAGAACCATTTTTACCAAAAAAAAACTCTCTAAGATTATTGTCTATTCCGATAACATCAAACCCTTTTTCACAAAAAAAATTTACAGTTTCTGAACCAACTAATCCTGATGAACCGGTTATTATAGCTATTGACATTAGAAGTATTTGTTTAAAGTTTTTTTATTTTTTGTTAACCAATCAAAAACATCTTTTACTATTTTATTAATATTTTTTTTAGGCCTCCAGTTATACGTCTTTGTCACCAGATTATTATTTGTTACATAATAAGGAATATCATATATCGAAGTTTTTGAAATCTTAGAAAATTTTATTTTATTTTTGGTTATTTTCTCACAAATTTTAGTTAATTCTACCAGAGATGTATAGCTACGTTTGGATCCACCAACAGTAAATAACTTATTATATATTTTATTAAATTTTTTAATTTGTATAAATATTAATTCACATAAATCATCTATATGAAGAACATCTCTTAGCTGGTGTCCATTACCGCCGTAACCGATATATTTCATTTTATCCCTGTTTATATGTTTCCAAACCCATAAACTTAAAAAACCCTGGTCTTGTTTACCAAATTGTAAAGGGCCAGATATTACTCCACATCTATTTATTATATATTTCAAATTAAATGCATAAGAAAATTCCTCAATCAACATTTCAGAGGAAAGTTTTGTTAGTCCATATATTGTTTTTGGTCCTTCAATTATATCTTTTTCACTGAATAATTTTTTTATTGGCAGTTTAGATATTATTTTTTTTGATTTCAAAACTTTGTTTGTTTCAGATATCGGAAATATTCTGCTGGTGGAAAGAAAAATTATTTTTGAATTATCTTTTTGTATTTTTTTTAAAATATTTAATGTTCCAATAAAATTAGTATTTATGACTTTATCTATATCTTTCCTAGATACCTCAACTGCAGCTTCTGCACAACAATCAATTATCAAATCATATTTTGGTAGTTTTTTAATTTTTTTATAATCATAAATATCTATTTTATAGTTTTTAATATTATTTTTTTTTAATAAATTTAGATTGTATTTTGATCCTTTTCTTGAAAGATTGTCTAAAGATTGAATTTTAAAACCTCTTGAATTTAAGTATAGAGATATATTAGTACCTACAAAACCACAACCACCTGTAACTAGTATCTTCATTTTTTATAATTTTTATAATATCTATGTTCTAATAATATAAATTTTATAAAAACTAAAAAATTTATATAAATAAACTCAAAGTCAAGTTTTATTAAATCTTTTATTGATCTATTTAAAAAGAATTTAAATTGTTTAATTGATATTTTAATTGTCTTATATACTGATGGTTCTTTAATTTTGTATCCAAAAGAATGGTATCTCCAAATTCGTTTTGATAAGGTGTCCAAATCATCATCTTGCAAATGTTCTGATAGAGCTTTCGAGCAATATTTTATTTTAAATTTTTGACTTTTCTGAATTCTTTTTGAATAATCTATATCTTCACCATTAGTCAGCAATTTTTCATTATAACCGTTAAGGAATTTCCATACAGATTTATGTTGAATAGTATTACATCCATATAAAAATGGTGGGTTATCGACATCTTTATCACCCCAATTTTGACTATAATATTTTGCTCTCCATTTATTAAATTTATTGATTAAAAGTTTCTCTGTCATTTTGCCACCAAACATAGTTTCATTATTCTTTTCAAAATTTTGTATCATAATTTCTAACCATTTAGGATCTAACACAACATCTGCATCTATAGATGCAACAATATCGTTTTGGCTAAGTTTAATTCCTAGATTTCTATTATAACCCAATCCTCTATTAGTTTCATTTTTTATAATTTTTATATCTTTGAATTCTTTTAATATTTTATTAGTTGAATCATTTGAATTATCATCAATTATAATTATTTCATCAAATTTATAAGATTGGTTCTGTACAGAAATTATAGTTTTCTTAATTGTTTTTTCTGCATTAAATGCAGGAATATATATTGATACTTTAACAAGACTCACTTTTAACTTAATTATTCTGCAAATCTTTTACTAAGCTCTGCCATTTCTTTCCACCATCCTTCTGTCTATCATATGTAGAATTAATACTGGCTCCAGGGTAGTTTTTTAATTCCTTTTTATTAAGTGTGTGAAGAGGTGTACCTTCAATTTCAGCTGTTCCGGACTCTTGAACAGTATTAAAATTCGTATTACTAATAAAATTTTTTGTTTCTATCATTTGATCTTTGGTTTCCCCTGGTAGACCATATGTAAATGTGCCATGGACTGACATGTTAAGCTCTCTTAAATAGTTAACAATTTCTCTTGTGTAATTTAAATCTAGATGTTTGTTTACAATTTGATCCACAACATACTGACTTCCAGACTCAATACCTATTTTCACACCTTTGCAGCCATTATCTTTCATAATTTTCCACGTATCTTTTTTACAAGTGTCAGCTCTACACATAGCAAACCATGGAATATTATATTTACCAGCTAATTTACTTATTTCTACAGTATGTCTGTTTCCTATATTGAAAGTATCGTCATCAAAATATATTGCTTCAAATTTATAATCTGTTGTTAATTTATCTAAAAATCCTTCCATATAATCTGGAGTGTATTGTCTTACTGATCTTTTATTTTCTCCATCTGGATCATTTCCTGTCATTGCTGCAGGCCAAACACAGAAAATACATTTAAACGGACATCCTCTACTTGTTAAAACATGAGCTTGTGGAGATAATTTGTTCATTGGAATAGGGTTGCCATCAAAATATTTATCATAAATAAATTTATCATAATACGGAAAAGGTGCTTTATTCATTTCTTCTAGAGTAAGCAAGTCATGTTCTAATAACCCATCTTTTCCATTTATAACTTTCATAACATTTTTTTCATATTCACCTTTTAAGACTGCATATACTATTTCACTATCCCAATTTTGATCAGATGTAGATATTGGACCGGCTACAATTATTTTTAATTTAGGATATTTATTTTTAATTTCCTTAATAAGTTTGTAATCATGTTCCCAAGAAGGTGTGGCACTTTCAATTAAATAATATTCAATCTTTTCATGAATAGAGTCTAAATATTTAAAAAAACTTTTATAAGACTCAGACAACGCTATGCTATCTCTAAAATAAACTTTTTTTTCACCAATTAATTTTGAGGTATAAGTAGTTGCATAACCTAAAAAATAAGGATACGGAATGTAATCTTTGGCACGTGAATTGTCTGGATAGCATCTTCCCAAGTACGTAAATGGCCACCTTGAACCTGCTCTAACTCCACGTCTCCATCTTTTTTTCCTTAAAAATCCTCTACTTTCCTTTTTTTCCCACCAAGGAGGGTTGCTAAATAAAATTGACATATTATTTCTTAATTATAGTTTGTTTTTAACTTAATCAACACAAGAATCCAAAGATATGAAAATAATTGACTGCTTTATGTACTTTAATGAGGATATTATTTTAGAAATTAGACTAAATGAATTAGATAAGTATGTAGATAACTTTGTTATTATAGAAAATAATTTTACTCATAGTGGCGAAGAAAAAGGTTTTAATTTTGATATAAATAAATTTCAAAATTTCAAAGATAAAATAATTTATTTAAAAATTTTTGAAAAACCATCTGGATTAATTGATTTTTATAAATCAGATAATCAGGATCAGATTAAAAATAAACAAATTTTAAATGCATTAGTTATAGAAAATTATCAAAGAAATTTTATTAAAAAAGGAATTGAAAAATTTTCAGATGATGATTTGATTTTAATATCAGATCTTGATGAAATACCTGATTTAAGTAAAATTAATCCAGAAGATACAAAAAACTCAATCTTGCTTTTTAAACAATATTTTTTTCACTATAAATTAAATTTGTATTTAAAAGATTTTTACTTTTTTGGAACTAAAGGGTGTTTAAAAAAAAATTTAATTTCTCCTCAATGGATAAGAAACATTAAAAATAAAAAGTATTCAATTTTTAGAATAGATACAATTTTTTCAAAAAAAAAATATAATAACATCTTAATTATAGAAAAAGGTGGATGGCATTTTACCAATGTAATGGATGAGGAAAAAATTTTATATAAGTTAAAATCTTATTTACATCATGCTGATTTTCCAGAAGAATTATTGAAAAAAGAAATTTTTTTAAAATTAATTAATGAAAAAAAAATTATGTATGACCATAGTGCCGACAAAAAGTCTAACAGATTTGAAAATAGCAAACAACTTCACGAGTTTGATAAAAATTTGTTGCCTGAGTATTTAAAAAATAATTTAATTAAATATAGTAAATGGTTAATTTAACCTTTTCCTCGCCAAGGAATAGTTTTATCGATTATTTTTCTATGCAAAGTCTGGTCCAGGTTATCCTATAAAATACTATGTTTATTAATTAAGTAACTTATCTTTAGCCTTCTTAAATTCTTCTTTAGTGATCGCACCTGAGTCAAGAAGTTCTTTTAAATTTTTTAATTGCTCAGTTAAACTTAATGTCGATACTTTATCTTTTTTACTTGAGGAACTATCCCCTGTATTAATAGAAACGTTAGAAATATACTCACCTGCATTTAAAGATAAACTACTAGAATTTTTTATTTTATGTGTTTTGTTAAAATCGTCAACAAATCCTGCGCTTATACTTATATATTTCTTTAAAAATTCTTCATGTTTTGGATAATTCATTACTCTTTGTTTGTGAAACTCGTTAGTATCCCATTCTAAGCTTTTTGGTTTTGGAACACCGTCTAATTCAGGATTATAATAATAGCTTGCACCCCATACTTTTGGTCCTTTTGAATATTCATATTGACTATAAACATAAATATCTGGTCCCTTTATTTTATTTGCAATTTCATATTCTCTTACTTTTGCCCAAAAACCTTTATTAGCTGAAATGTCAGATCTTGAATGATTAACCATCCAGCAAGCATATTTCTTATTGGCTTTTATTTTTTTTATAAAATAAACATTTGTTCTGTCACAAAATTTTGGTGGATTCCACCAACCCCACTCGGTTCTGCCTGTTGCAAAAAAATGTATTGACCATCTTAACATTCCGCTTTTTTCGTCAATTTGATAAACTAATAAATCTTTAAATTCTCTTTCTCTAGTATTTAGGGCAACAATAAATTCTCCAGGGGGTAACTTGAATGAATCTTTTTTGCCAAAAACAACTTCGCCCTTAACTATATCTCCTGGTTCATAGTTCCATTTTGCATTAGCGCTGGTAAAAAGCAGCAGAGAAATAATTATAAAGATAGCATATTTTTTCATAAATTAACTTCGTTAACCTTTACCACGCCAAGGAATAGTTTTATCAATTATTTTTCTTAATGTAATATCAAATAAAAGACCTAGTAGACCCATAATAATTATTGTAATCCAAATAACCTCCCACTGGAAGTATTTTTTCGCAACGTTTTCAACAAAACCAATACCTGTTGTACCTGCTAAAAACTCTGCAGCAACAAGTGTTCCCCAACACATACCAACAGCCACTCTAATTCCTGTAAGAATTTCAGGAAGTGAATTTGGAAAAATTACATGTCTTAAAATTTGTTTTTTAGTAGCTCCTAATGAGTGTGCTGCATGGATTTTTGAAAGTTGTGTTCCTGAAGCACCAGCTCTTGCAGAAATAATCATAATAGATAACGAGACCATAAATAATAAAAATACTTTTCCAGAGTTATCAATTCCAAGCACAGAAATAATTAAAGGTGCCCATGCAAGAGGAGGGACTGGTCTATAAAGTTCAATTAACGGATCAAAGAAACCTTTGGCAAATCTGTTTAGACCCATAAATAATCCCAATGGAACACCAATAATAATTCCAAAAACTAATCCTAAAAACACCCTCATAAAGGAGTCCCAGATATGTCCGTACGGAACGGGAACTTTCAGCAATTTAAAGTCACCTGTTGCAACTTTTAAAACGTTACTTTTAAAGTTTTCTTTTACAATCCCATCTTTTGTATGAACTGGATATTCACCAGGCAATATATCAGCTATCCAATCTGGTAAAATGAAGCCTATCATTTTACTGACATCAACCATTTCAATCCATAAAAGAGGAACATTTTTGTATCCAACACTTGGTTTTGATAGTTCCACAAATTTATTAAATGTATCAGATGGTTTAGGCAGCCATCTACCTGAACCTTGCTCAGAACAAGTTGCTCCACTTGCTACAATTGTTCCTGAAGGAAACAAAAGGATATCAATTAATCTTAATCCACCTTGTTCTTTGTTTTGCAATTCATCAAACTCTAAGATGGCTTCTTGCATTTCATTTAAAGCATTAGGAGGATAAATGCTTGCAAATTCTATTCTTCTTGCAATTTTAATGATATTTTTTGCATAGTCAGATGCTATCTCACCACTATCATCTAAACTTTTTCTATAAGCTTTAATATCATCTTTTAATTGTTTCATTGCGCTTTTAAATAATGGATTGTGATTTCTTAATTTAAAAAAATCGTCATTTATTAGACTTAGTTCTTTTGCCGCTGCATGAAATTTTAACCCTTTTTTAGTCTGAGGAGCAGTTGGTATCTCGATAGTGTTTTCTATTGACCCACTACCAGAATCTATAGTGACAATTCCCCAACCACCCTGTTCATCAATAAGTTTTTGTCTTTCAATTTTTTGAGCACCTGTCTCAAAAGGATAATCTTCCTTTTGAAATTCAATACTGAGTTGCTTTATTTGCTCAGTCATTTCTTGAATTTTTATTTTGGTATCAATTTCTATTAATTCTTCACTTGTTAACAATGGAATTAATTTAGAGGTTCTATCAATGTAACTTACAAGGATTGTTTTTTGTTGGTCGTTTAGATCTGTGGATCCTTTTATTTCATTTGCAATCTTTATAAGATTTTTATTTTCAATTTTTATAATTGAAGTACTTTTGAACTCTCTCTCTTCAATAGGAAATTGATATTTTAAACCTAGTAATGATTCATTTATTTTAGCAACTTGACACAATTCGTTTGCAGATTTTGGATAAAAACCTCTTGCTATATCCCATGAATAATAAAGCCACAGCATTAATATTACACTACTACCAACAATTACCCAGTGCGTTCCACCTTTAGATCTTTCTGGATTACCAAATACAGCATCAACTTTTTCAGTTTTAATTAATCTTCTTCCATAAAGAATGCATCCAATAATAGATACGATAATTAATATTGTTACAATTTGGGTTAGCATTAATTATCTTTTCCCATTATTTCTTCTTCCATGTTCCAGATCATGGATAAAATTTCTTCTCTAGTAGATGAAAATTCTTTATTTTTTTTAATTTCTCTTAAATCTTGTGTAAGACCCATTTCTGCAAATGGAAGATTGTATTCTTTATGTATTCTTCCTGGTCTTGGTGCCATAACATATAATCTTTCACCAAGTAAGAGAGCCTCCTCCACGGAGTGAGTAATTAAAATAATAGTTTTTCCGGTTTCTTTCCAAATTTTTAAAACTAATGACTGCATCTTTTCTCTTGTTAATGCATCTAAAGCCCCTAATGGCTCGTCCATTAAAATTAGATCAGGATCATTTATTAAACATCTTGCAAGAGCAACTCTTTGCTGCATACCCCCAGACAATTGATAAGTAGGAGTGTTACCAAATCCTTTCAAACCAACTATATCTAACCAATCCTCAACTTTATTAGCTGTAACTTCAGGATCTTCTTTTTTCATCCTAAGTCCGAAATTTACATTCTCAGCTACTGTTAACCATTCAAACAAAGCACCTTGTTGAAATACCATTCCTCTTTCAACACCAGGCCCATCAATCTCATTATTATTTAATGTAATTTTTCCTGAAGTAGGTCTTAAAAATCCAGCAGTAATGTTTAGTAAAGTTGTTTTTCCGCAACCAGAAGGACCAAGAACCGTAAGCAATTCTCCTTTTTTTAAAGTAAAACTTACATCCTTAAGCGCATGAACTATTTCTCCTTTTGGAGTTTTAAAAATCATATTTAGATTTTGAGAAACAAGATCACTCATAGTGCCCTTATATTTGAAATTTTTTAAAAAAAATAGGCACTAATTAATAAATCAGTGCCTATTTAAAAAGTTTTAAACCTTTAAAATTACAAAGGTAAGAAACTTGTATCTACGTTTCCTTTTGGAGTTCCCATTCCATCCAAGAAACCAGCTAGATTACCACTCTCCATAGATTTTTTAGTTTCTTCAGGAGTTAAGAATTTAAATCCATCTAAAGTACCTTTCATTTTTGATACTTCCATCGCAGATGCTTTAGACATAGCATTCATATCGCTTTTACCTGAATTATATCTTGTATTAGCTTCATGAGTAACTTCAACAAAAGTCCTTACCATACCTGGATTTTCATTCATGAACTTATTAGTTACAGATGTAATATCTATACCTAGAATACCTCCAGCTCTAGCTTCCTCAACTGAAATTAATCTAGATCCAACTTCTGTAGCTGCTGCAATTGAATTACCACCAAATAAACATGCCATTGCAACATCACCACTTACTAAAGCTGCAGCTCCATCCTCTGGAACCATATCAATAACAGTCATTTTGCTTGGATCGGCACCAACAATTTCCATACTTGCAGTAAAAACATAATCAGCCATAGTACCTAAAGGCACTGCAACTTTTTTACCCTCTAATTCACTAGCGTTTGCTTTTGTAATTCCAGAAGCATTAGATGTAACACATGTAGTTCCACCCATCCCGTATTCCATTGCAATATCAATTAGTTTGATAGGTGCATTAGATTTTACAGCATTGATAAAAGGCACTAAACCTTGTGAGTAAGAAATATCAATATCTCCTGCTAGCATGGCTTCTGTCATTTCCACACCAGTATTGAAGCTTGTCCACTTGACTGGAACCCCTAAAGCTTTTGAGTAATTTTTCTTCATCATGTCCTCTAGGTTTGGACTTGGCCATTCTAGAAAGTAAGCAACTCTAACTTCATTTGCAGCTGAATTAGCAACTGAAATTGATAGGTTAAGTGCAAAAATAGATCCTAGAATAAAACTTAGTATTTTTTTCATTTATTCCCCTATGTTTAATTAATTAAATTAGCGATATTTAAATTCAAATTGGGCCTGATGTAAAACAAAAAAGAAATTTTATACAATCATTGGTTGTGTCAATAATGTGGTAGTTAATCCATTTATTTTAGTCTAAAGAGGCCTTAAGATTTAAATTAAAATATTTTATAGAAAGAAATTTTTATGAGCACCCAAAACAAAACAGCAATTCCAAATTCTCTAAATGAGCATTGGATGCCATTTACATCTAATAAAGATTTTAAAGAGAACCCAAGATTAATTGTTGAAGCTAAAGGTGTGTATTTAAAAAACCATCAAGGACAAACTCAAATTGATGCAAGCTCAGGATTATTTTGTAATCCCTTAGGGCACGGTAGAGAAGAAATTATTGAAGCAATAACAAACCAATTAAAAACTTTAGATTATTGTCAACCTTTCCAACAAGGTTTTGGTGGATCATTTGAATTAGCAACTAGAATTTCAAAACATACTCCAGGTAACTTGAATAGAATGTTTTATACCATTTGTGGTTCTACTGCTGTTGAAACTGCAATTAAAATCGCAATCGCTTATCACAGAGCAAGAGGTGACAGTCAAAGATTTAGATTTGTTGGTAGAGAAAGAGGTTACCACGGAATGAATATTGGTGCGACTTCTGTTGGAGGTATGGTTAATAACGTAAAAACTTTTGCAAGTGTTTTAATGCCAGGTGTTGTTCATATGAGGCATACACATTTGCCTGAACACAAATTTGTAAGTGGTCAACCAGAAACAGGTGTTGAGTTAGCAGAAGATTTAGAAAGAATTTGTATGAATTTTGGAGCTGAAAATATTGCAGCTTGCATTGTTGAACCTATTGCAGGATCAACAGGCACATTAGTTCCACCAAAAGGATACCTACAAAGATTAAGAGAGATTTGCGACAAGCATGGAATACTTTTAATTTTTGATGAAGTAATTACTGGTTGGGGAAGAACTGGATCTCCATTTGCATCACAAGAGTATGGAGTAACTCCAGACATGATGACAATGGCAAAAGCTACTACAAACGGTATTAGCCCAATGGGAGTTGTTGCATGTAAAGAAGATATTTATGATGCTATTGCAGAAAATGCTCCTAAAGGAACAATTGAATTATTTCATGGGTATACTTATTCAGGAATTCCAATTTCTGTAGCTGCTGGATTAGCTGTGCAAGATATCATTGAAAAGGATGATATTTTTAATAGAGCTAAAAATTTAGCACCTTATTTCCAAGAAGGTTTAATGTCTTTAAAAGATATCGATGTTGTCGATAACATCAGAGGATATGGAATGATGGGTGGTATAGATATTGTTATGGATAAAAAACCAGGTGCTGCTGGATTTACTTGTTTCAAGCATTGCTATGAAGCAGGGGTAAATTTTAAAGCTACAGGAGATTGTTTAATCATTGCTCCAATGTTTATTTGTGAAAAAAAACATATTGATGAGATTATTGAAAAACTTCGAACTGGAATAACAAATTACGCAAAAAGTAAAAAGAATTAATTTTCGTTTATGAAAATTGGAGTTCCTAAAGAAATAAAACCACAAGAAAATAGAATTGGTTTAACACCAGATAGCGTTAAAACTTTAGTATCAGAAGGACATGAAGTTTTAGTTGAAAATAATGGTGGATTTGAAGCTGGTTTTGAAAATGATCAATATTTAAAAGCTGGAGCTAAAATCGCTGATACTGCAGCTGACATTTTTAATGATGCAGAAATAATTGTTAAAGTTAAAGAACCTCAAAAGGTAGAAGTAGATATGATTAGAGAAAATCAAATCGTATACACTTATCTCCATTTAGCTGCTGCAAAAGAATTAACTGAAGGATTAATAAAATCAAAAAGTATTAATATTGCTTATGAAACAGTTACAGATGACAATGGAAGACTACCTTTACTTGCACCCATGAGTGCTGTTGCAGGAAGAATGTCGGTACAAGCTGGGGCTCATTGTTTGGAGAAAAACCAAAGTGGTAGAGGTTTGCTTTTAGGGGGCGCACCTGGTGTAACAGGTGGAACAGTAGTTATATTAGGTGGAGGAGTTGTTGGAGAAAATGCAGCAGTAATTGCAACTGGTATGCAAGCAAAAGTTCATATTGTAGATAAATCCGAGGCTAGATTAAAACAACTCGTTGAAATGTTTGGAGATAAAATTATTCCAGAGCAAAGTGATAAAACTGATTTAGATAAATTAGTTGCTGAGGCAGATCTTTTAGTTGGTGGAGTATTAATTCCAGGTGCAGAAGCACCAAAATTAATTACCAAAGAAATGATTAAAACTATGAAAAGAGGATCAGTAATAGTTGACGTTGCAATAGATCAAGGTGGATGTGTTGAAACAAGTAAACCCACAACACATGGAGATCCAACTTATATAGTTGATGACGTAGTACACTATTGTGTAGCAAATATGCCAGGTGGTGTTCCTAGAACCTCAACATTGGCATTAAATAATGCAACATTACCTTTTTTAGTTAAGCTTGCTAACAAAGGTTATCAAAAAGCATTAAGTGAAGATAAAAACTTTTTAGCAGGGTTAAATGTTCATAAAGGTCAAGTAACTTACAAAGCAGTTGCTGATGTATTTGGACATAGTTTTGTAGAACCTGGAGAAGCTATCAAACATTAGAAATGGAAAAAAACTATCCTTCAGGTGTAAAGGTAGTTGTAATAGGGGGTGGCGTTGCTGGCACCTCTTGTGCTTACCATTTAGCAAAGTTTGGTTGGAAAGATGTAGTTTTATTAGAAAGAGAT
Source organism: uncultured Pelagibacteraceae bacterium (assembly GCA_902593235.1). Lineage (GTDB taxonomy): Bacteria > Pseudomonadota > Alphaproteobacteria > Pelagibacterales > Pelagibacteraceae > Pelagibacter. The sequence goes on along the minus strand of CACJHS010000006.1, from coordinate 4,389 downwards.
CAATTAACCTCAGGTACAACCTGGCATGCAGCAGGTTTAATAGGGCAATTAGGAGCAACCTCTACAATTACAAAATTAAGAAAATATTCTTTAGATCTTTACAAAGAGTTAGAAAAAATAACAGGATTATCTACTGGACTCAAACAAAATGGAGCAATAACTGTTGCATCATCTAAAGAAAGGATGCAGGAGTTATTAAGACAAGCAACGACAGCACAGCTATCTAATGTTGAAGTTGAGGTTTTAAATCAACAAAGAATAAAAGAATTATATCCAGTAGTAAAAAACGAAGATCTAGTAGGCGGTGTATATATGCCAAAAGATGGTCAGGCAGATCCTGTTGGTGTAACCAACGTATTGGCTAAAGCTGCTAAAATGCTAGGTGTTAAAATATTTGAGAAGTCACCAGTAAAAAAAATCTTAGTAAAAAATAAAAAAATATGTGGTGTTGAAACTTCTCAAGGAAAAATTGATTGTGAATATGTAGTTTTAGCTACAGGAATGTGGTCTAGACAAATTGGAGAAGATATTGGTGTGAGTGTTCCATTGTATCCTAATGAGCACTTCTATGTGATTACTGAACCAATGAAAGATCTTCCTAAAGATTTACCTGTCTTAAGAGATTATAATTCTTGTCTTTACTTAAAAGAAGATGCTGGAAAAATGTTAGTTGGAATTTTTGAACCTAATGCAAAACCAGCTTTTAAAGGCAGTGGAAGAGTTCCTGACGATTTTTCATTTGGAGAATTTCCTGATGATTTTGATCATTTTGAACCTTATCTTGAAAAATCTTTTCACAGACTTCCAATGTTAGAAAACGCAGGTATAAGAAAATTTTTTTCAGGACCTGAATCATTTACTCCTGATACACAATATTTACTTGGAGAAACACCCGAAGTAAAAAACTTATATACTTGTTGTGGTTTTAATAGTATCGGAATAGCAAGCTCTGGAGGAGCAGGAAGAGCAACTGCAGAATGGATGATTAACGGTCATATAAATGAAGATTTATTTTCGCTAGATATAAAGAGATTTCAAAAGTTTCATTCATCTAAAAAATTTATAATGGATAGGGTTACCGAAACCTTAGGAGATTTATATGGCATGCATTGGCCTTATAAACAACACGAAACTTCAAGAAATGAAAAACTATTACCATATCATGAAGAATTAAAAAAAGAAGGTGCATGTTTTGGTGTAGCAGGAGGATTTGAAAGACCTATGTGGTACTCTTTAAACGGAGAAGAGCCAAAATATAATTATAATTTTAATTATCAAAATTGGTACCCATCTGCAAAACATGAAACAATAAATGCCAGAAAAAATGTTGGACTTTTTGATTTTTCAACTTTTTCTAAATTTGATTTAAAAGGTAAAAAAACTCATAGCGAATTACAAAAAATTTGTACAGCTAACATTAAAAATGAAATTGGCAAATCTACCTATACACACATGCTAAACGAGGACGGTGGTATTGAAACAGATCTAACTGTTGTTTGCATTGATAAAAATTATTTTAGAATAGTTAGTTCAGCAGCAACTAGAGAAAGAGATAAATTTCATATTTTAAAATATTTATCTGAAGATGTTGAATTTATCGATGTTACAGAAGAGATTTGCTGTCTTGGTTTATTTGGTCCTAAAAGTAGAGATATGATTCAAAAGATTAGTGATGAAGATTATTCACCAGAAAATTTTCAATTTGGATCAGGAAAAAATGTATTGATTGAGAATATAAAAGTTTGGGCACAAAGAATATCTTATGTGGGTGAACTTGGCTTTGAATTATACGTAAATAAAAACGATGCTTTAGATTTATATAAAATTTTAAATAATGAAGGTAAAAACTTTAGCTTATCCCATTGCGGTATGCATGCAATGGATATAATGAGAATGGAAAGTGGTTTTTTACATTGGGGCCATGATATTTCACCAGAAGAAAATCAGTATCAAGCAGGTTTAAATTTTACTATTAGTTATAAAAAAAATGTTAATTTTATAGGTAAAGACGCATTGTTAAAAATTAAAGATAAACCTTTAGCAAAGACAATGATGATGTTTACATTAAAAGAAAGTAAACCAGGTCAACCTTTGTTGTTACATGAAGAGCCTATTTATTTAGATGATAAAATCATTGGAAGAACAACTTCAGGAAATTATTCATTCTGCTTTGATAAAAATTTATCATTTGGCTATGTTAATTCAGGAAACACAATTGATAAGCTTAAAGATAAAAATTTGTTCATAGAAGTAGAAAAGATCAAATATCCAATCGAAATTCTCTCAAAACCACTAAATACAAAAGATTTTAGAAAAATTTAGCCAATTTTAATTTTATTGTATTTAAGTTAATTAGCTGGTTAAATGTACTGTGAAAAAAAACGATCAAGACACATCATTATTTAATACCGAAATTGCTACAAATAAAGATTTTGAAGTAGATAAGATTAAAACTACTAATGTAAATATTTTACTAAATAGAGTTCGATTAGATCAAAAAAGAACTTTAAAAAAAAGAATTGTTTTTTCAATTATTTTAGCTGGTTTAGTTGGTTCCTTAGCTATTTATTTTATTGTTTAGTTTTGAATTTAATTCAAAAAAAGTTTATTGAAACAACAAAGATTTGTATTATAAACCATTTATCAATTAAGGCGGGGTAGCTCAGTTGGTTAGAGCGCGGGACTCATAAGCCCGAGGTCAGTGGTTCGATCCCACTTCCCGCTACCATAAATTATGAAAGATATTTATATAACTTGGGAAGATTATCATAACAAGATAGAGCAATTAGCTAAAAAAGTTCATGAAGATAATTTAAAATTTAATCAAATTATTTGTATTGCAAAAGGTGGATTAAGAGTAGGAGATGTTTTTAGCAGGCTTTTTAATGTACCTTTAGCAATCTTATCGGTTGAATCTTACCATGGTGATAGTGATGATGTTAAAAACCAACAAGGTCAATTTACTTTTTCAAGAGATTTAGCAAAAACTACCCCAAATTTAGGCTCACATGTTTTATTAGTTGATGATTTAGCGGACTCAGGGAAAACTTTAATAAAAAGCATTAAGTGGTTAGAACATTTTTATGGATTTTATTTAGAAGAAAAAATTAAAACTGCAGTTATATGGCACAAATCAACTTCAAAATTTAAACCTGATTATTCTGTAGATTATTTAAAAGATTCACCATGGATACATATGCCTTTTGAGAAATATGAAACTACAAATATAAAAGACTTTAAGTTTGATAAATAAATTACTTGATTAAACTATCATTAAACTGATTTGATACTCTAACAAAGGTTGTGCATTTACTTAGTTGTTTGAGCGAGGGAGCACCGACATAAGTACAGCTGCTTCTTACACCACCAAGAATATTTAAGATAGTATCGTTTATTTTGCCTCTATACTTTACTCTGACTTTTCTTCCTTCACTACTCCGATAATCTGATAGTCCACCATAATGTTTTTTATTTGCAACTTCAGAACTGGATCCATAGAACTCTATATATTTTTTTCCGTTAATTTTAACAATCTTACCATTTCCTTCATCATGTCCTGCTAGCATTCCGCCAAGCATTACAAAATCTGCACCACCTCCAAAACCTTTGGCAACATCGCCAGGACATGTACATCCACCATCTGCAATTACATGTGCGCCAAGTCCATGTGCTGCATCAGCACATTCTATCACTGCACTTAATTGAGGATAACCAACACCAGTTTGAATTCTTGTCGTACAAACACTACCAGGTCCAATTCCAACTTTAACAATATCTGCACCACTTAAAACTAACTCTTGAGTCATGTCAGCTGTTACCACGTTACCAGCAATGATTGTTTTGGTAGGATATTTATCTCTTACTGATTTAATAAAATTCGTGAAATGTTCTGTGTATCCATTCGCAACATCAATACAAATGAATTTAAAAAAACTAAATTCTTTTAATACTTTATCTAAATTTTGAAAATCTTCTTTTTTAATTCCAACACTAAGTGCAATATTGGGATAGATTTTTTTAATATTTTTGTTTTGTTTTATTTTTTTAACATCATGTTGTTTTGTTAAAGAAGTAATCATTCCATATTCGTTTAATTTTTCAGCAACACTAAGTTCTCCAACCCCATCCATATTTGCTGCCATTATTGGAATACCCGACCATTCGTTTTTACTATACTTAAAACGATAAGTTCTTAATAAATTAACATCTTTACGACTTTTAAGAGTGCTTCTTTTTGGTCTAAACAATACATCTGAATAATCGAGCTTTAATTCTTCTTCTATTCTCATACTTTATAAAGTTATTATTATAAAAATTTATTTCAAATTAATTTATACCCTGTGGATAAGTTAAATATTGATCATTTTGATAACAATTTCTTAAGTTTTG